>JAGHIT010000090.1 GCA_017887095.1 Clostridia bacterium
TATAATAAAGTGCAGCGAATAATATTCCCTCGTACGCCGCTCGATCTTTTTGACCGGGCTGCACCACTCTTCACAGCACCGCAGGACGGAGATCCGATACCGTTCATGGTTGAACAACGCTTTTCCGTTGACATCTACTTCGATATAACTCACTTCTCACCCTTTCCTTTTCGATTAAATCCTTTTGTGCGTTGTCAAGGACAACGCACAAGGGGCCCCTTGTGCTGATCGTATTCGTTCTTTTTTCATGTTTCATTATAATTTGTATCTTTTCCCCGTCAATAGCTTTATTTCAAAAAGACACAATAATCCACCTTCCCCTTAAAGATCGAACCATCACTCTTATTCCCAACGAATAATTCAGGACAAAAGGAAGCCCTGCCGAAAGTTTGTATCTCGGCAGGACTTCCTTTTTGTTTTGAATTTCTTTTTATTCCTCTTTCATGCCTATCACCATAGCCGGCAGTTCAAATCCTGTTTTTTTGATAATTCGCAAAAAAGCAGCCATAAAATATTATCTCTGCCCCACGTTTCATAAGCGCTCGTCTTAGCCGCATACATAGCAAAAAACCTTGAAAACCGTACTGTTTTTCAAGGTTTTTTGTCTTGCAGCCCTTTCGTCTGCAAGCATGGAGCTGATAGCGGGATTTGAACCCGCGACCTCGTCCTTACCAAGGACGTGCTCTACCTACTGAGCCATATCAGCAAATGAAGTTTTTGCCTATTTTGGGATTTCGGCGTACCCCTTTTCGCCCCGATATTCCTTAGCAAAGATACTCTTTTCCCGCTAAGCAACATCTCGTTGCTACAATTCACAAACAACGCTTATTTAGTATACTCAAATACGACAGTTAAGTCAAGCATTTTATTCCCCTTCCGCAAAAACAATCAAAAAATTTTCCAACCGCCATGATCTAATCTTTATGTGTTCCATAATCTAAAAATCGTCTGCATGCATATACTGATGACGTGAAACGATTGCTCTTTACCGGCGGCGGAAGTGCAGGACACGTTGTCCCCAATCTTGCCGTCATGCAAGAACTGATACATTCCTACAAAATTGCCTACATGGGAACAGACGGCATTGAACAAAATATAATAAAATCATTTGGCTGTCCGTACTTTTGCGTCAACTGCCCGAAACTGTCACGCTCTCTTACGCCGAAAAACCTATCTATCCCCTTCCGTCTTGCTGCCTCTCAACGCAAAGCGCTCGAAATTTTCCGCCATGAACAATTTGATCTCGTTTTCTCCAAGGGCGGTTATGCGAGCTATCCGGCTGTTTGGGCTGCTCATCGCCTGAAAATTCCCATTATATCTCACGAAAGCGACCTTTCCCCCGGATTATGCACACGCATGATTGCAGGAAAATGCCGCTATATTCTCACTTCTTTTCCTGAAACAGCGGAAAAGTTCCGAAACGGAAAATGGGTCGGGTCTCCTATCCGGCGCGAAATCTTTTCAGGCGACGCTTCATCTGCCCGTCGGAAATACGGTTTTTCCGGCACAAAACCGGTGTTGCTTGTTTTGGGCGGAGGAAGCGGCAGCCGCATACTCAACGAAGCAATACGAAAGCAACTCGCAAAATTACTTCCCGATTTTGACATCCTGCATCTTTGCGGAAAGGGAAATATTGTAAAAAGTACTCACCGCGGATATATACAGCTGGAATACGAAGCAGATATGGGGGACGCTTATGCATGCTGCGACCTGGCGCTTTCACGGGCGGGAAGCAATGCTGTTTTTGAGCTTATTGCCTTAAAAAAACCTGCTTTGCTTGTTCCGCTCGCACACGCCACACGCGGCGATCAAGCGAAAAATGCCGCGTATTTTGCCAAGAAAGACTTGTGTGCGGTACTTGATGAACAACAACTCGATCAGCTCCCCTCCGCTCTTCTATGTCTGTATGGAAATGCAAGGATCCGTAATGCCCTGCAGTCCGACATTACCGTCAGTGCTACCCAAGCGATTTCGGAAATCATTCGCTCTGTCATTGCGTAGTTTTGACAACGTAGCCATCCCCAAAGATATTCGCATATAAATATGTTTCCGGCACATCCCCGATCAGCACGCTCTCGGCGATCAGTACCTGTGTCGTAACGGTAAACCGGTTGGTCCTGCCCGGAAGAACAACAGAGAGGTCGGATTCAACTTCCAGATAAATGCTATGTCGGGTCTGATTGATCCCCGCGCTGTCAAAATCGGCAGTAAAACGACTGCTGACGACAGCAACCGGGATCATGGATATCATGACGCCGGGACCGACACCGACCAAAGCGTCAATGCCAAAAAACGCACCGAGCGGTATCGTGACGCCCGCCTCACTTTTTTGCTGTATCTTTTTTTGAGAAAGATATGCCGCGTCTCGGGCTATCCGATTGATTTCATACGCATTTGCCGTTAGTGCGCGGATATCCCCCGCGCTGTTTCGCACGACTTCGACAAGGTCATCGTAACGCACCTCATCCGCCAGCGTCTCAAAAATCGCCTCATTGACAGCTTCTGCCGTACGCGAACGCAGGAATTCCTCGACCGCAGACAATATGGTCGAGGTGATACTGCGATACCATAAAACAGCGCAGAGAACAAACATGCCAGCAAGAACGACGAAGACAATCCTGCGGACAATTCGATTGGTTCTGGAACGATATTTCACATACTATTGTATGCATAGAGATAACCCGGCATGCGGAAGCCTGCAATCAGCCGCATAATTTCCCATCTTCATTTCACACGATGCGTCACATAGAAGCAATGAGAAAAAGCGGGACAAATTACGTCCCGCTTCTCCTTTTTCCTTTGTTGTCAGTCCTCAGACTCGTAGTGGCAGTCCGAACGCTGTGTAGGCGGCATCGTTTCGCCTTCACCCACATAGATGGTGTTGATGACATTGCCCTGCGCATCCATGACCTTATACGAACCGGTCTTGGGACAGGTATCACCGCAATTCAATCTCATGATTCACCTCCGATACTATTATCATGTGCGAAAACGCAGCTTTTATACATAAAAAAGACGTCCTGTACGGACGTCTTTTGAGAACTTTATACAATGACTCCTGCGGCACAGAGCGAAAAACAAACGACGGACAAGGCGACCAGATAGACGCTGAACCAGACATAATTTGCCTTTCGGATGACCTTGAGCATAAGCTTGATGGCAAGAAACCCAAACACCATGGCGAGCACGATGCCAACGATCATGCCGGCGATGCCGCTCGTTCCGAAGCCGGCGACGCTCTCAGGTTCGCGGACGATGCCGAAAACCTCCACAGCAAAACTGCCCAAAATGACAGGAATACTCATCAGAAAAGAAAATTTTGCAACTTCCTCGCGTCTGGTACCTGCCAGCGTTCCCGCAACGATGGTCGAGCCGCTGCGCGAGATACCCGGAAAGAGAGCGACCGCCTGCATGACACCCATCGCGACCGACGATCTCCAGCCAAGCGGCTTTTGCGTCTTTTGTCGCTTTGCGATCATTTCACAGATGACCAACAACAATGCCGTCAAAGCGAAACAGACGGAAAGATACAAGATGCCGTCGCCTCCCGAGAAAAGCGAATCGATCTGATCGCTGAAAATAAGACCGATGACCCCTGCAGGAATGGTCGCAACGATCAACATAAGCAGCGTCTTGAACGGTTTTCTGAAGAGAGCGAGAATGTCTCTCCAAAAGACAACTATGACCGCAATGAGCGTACCCAGGTGCATCATAATATTGATAAGGGTCATGGTTCCGTCACCCATATCAAACCCGAGCACACGCTGCAACAGCGTTAGATGTCCGCTGGAAGAAACGGGCAGGAACTCAGTGAGTCCCTGCACCACTCCCAATATGCTTGATTTCCAAATTGCTTCCCAAAGGCCCATTACATCCTCTCACGAATCAGGATGCCGTATCCAGACCGCTTAAGTCTGCGTAGGCATCTTTATGAACGACAGCGCAATCTTTGAACTCCTCAATCGCGTTGGATTGGTGAATCGAAGCGTATTCACCGACGAGATCAGAACAAAGAGCTTCATAGAACAGATAAGAGAACGTTCCTTCTGTGCTTCTGTCATCCCAATTGAAGGTATAAGGGGCAATCACTTTACCGTCGTCATCCGCCACAAAGGAGAATGTGCAATAGACGATATGCCAGCCGTAATCGGAAGGAACAACGACATAATTCCCTGCGCCCTGACGGCAAACATATTGCGCAGCGTATTCAAATTCCGCAACAAAATCTGTGGAACCTGTGGAAATGACATATCCGAAATAATCGTTCAAGCCCGCCGTATCCGTATTATATGCAAATGAAAGCTCATTCATCACGGAATATGCAACATTCTCCGCACTTCCGGGCAAGAAAAATTCATTCGCATTAAATCCGTTTGTAAATTCCACCTTTCCGGCATAATAGACAAACTTGCTATAGTCGACCGCGCCGCTCTCGGTATAGTAATCAGATACAGAACGGTTATAATATACCGTGTTGTCAGAGACCTTATTGACGGTATCGTCCGCATCGATCCCATTCACATAACTGCCCGCTGTAACGGTATAGGAATCACCTTCGACGGTGACTTCGGATGCTGCCTGCTTAAGGTAACCCTCCATCTCCGCAATAAATTCATCAATGCTGATACGGTTCGGTCTTACCACATACTCATCGTCCGCATTCTTGCTGACAGATCCGTTATAGGTATAATAGCCAAGGTAGTTGGGGACACGCTCATACTGTTCGTTTCCGCCAAGACTGTCCTCAAAGAACAGATAACTTCTTGAAGAATCCCCTCCCGTATACAGCTTCTCGTTTCCGGTCGCATCAAAAGCGTAATCTTCATCGGTGAACCAAGTACCGCGCTGGTCGGTACCGCGCACATTTTTCAGGATCGCCGCACGCTGAAGGAAATTGTTTCCCTTTACATCGCCAAGATCTGCGGGTGCGTTCTCGAGATCCAAGCTCTGCGAAGTGGAAAACGGAATGAGAATATTGATGACATAGCCATAGTTCGCTTCCGGCGCGGTAAGCACAAAGGATGTGTCCGAAACACCGTCAAGCGCCGTCTCAAAGCTATCGGTATCTTCCGCAAACGCAGTCGCCTGGCGCTCATAGGTAGTATTGTAAATGTCTTGTGCGTACGTCTCGGTGATCGATCCGCGGATATTATCCTCAAACTTTTCGGTAAGCTTGTTGATGATCGCCGTCTCATATGCGTTGGCAAGCTCAGACTTGAAATAGGTCAGACTTTCGATATTACTGACGTCTTCGCCCGATTCAACCAAAGAATTAGCGCGCAGGCTGGCAATAAGTGCACTGTATGCTTTACGACGCGTTGTGGACGTAGACCCCTCCAGCGTCTCATAGCCGGGGCAATCCGCCGCAGCATTGGATCCGGTATAAATGTGATACGCAGGATTGTAGTAATCTTCCGTCTCCGTATCGATTCCGGTGGGCGCCGTACGGGCAGTAGATGTATCGTCGTGCGTATGATCGTGATCAAGGTAACTCTCTTCCTGCGAATCGAGCGTGTTGTTGATAAGCTGACGGGTCGAATACAGCGCCTGCGCCGTCTCCTCGCTGTCCAGGAAATAAGAAAGTCCTGCAAGTCTGCGGTCAATGCCCGAAAGCCCTGCAACCGCCGCTTCATAGCCCGCAACGGTAATATCCGGCTCGCTTTCATCATCGAGCAGATAGAGCATCGCATACTGAATATAGATCTGACGGTTGACCAGTGTTTCGCTGATCATTTCAAACGTATCATAATACGTCCAGCCGTACGATTGCATCAGCGAATAACCCGTCGAAACAAAATAGGCAACCATGTCACGCTTTGTGATCTCCGTCGTACCGATCACATCGCCGTATGACGCATACTCGCTGTTTGCGAAATTTTCGCTCTCGGTAATATTGACCTCTGCAATAGTCTGCGCATAATCCTTACTTACATTGGTAGAAATATCGCAGCCTGCAAGAAGTGTGCCGCTCAATGCCGCGGCAAGCGCAACTGCCGCTACTTTCGTCGTCTTCTTCATTGTATACCCCGAAACTGATTGTGCTGATGCGGTGATAGCCGCATTTCTGCAATTCTTGTCTATTATATCGTATTTCAACGAATTTCGCAATGATTTCGCAATGAAAATCAGGTAAAAGTTCGTGCAAACTTTAAAAAATTTGTCATCAGAATCATTGTCTTGGCACCGCTTCCCTGCGGACGGAACGTCACGACGGGTGCGCTGGTCATATCCAACCCGACCGCAGCTGCATACTTCTCCATAGCGGCGTTCAATCCTTCCGATGCAAGTGCATTGAGAGAGGAAAATTCCAGCGCTCCGCCACGCTTTCCTACAGAAATTTTCTTCACCCCCATCGGAACGGCATAACTCTTCATCAGCGCAATGACCAACAGGTTCAGGGACTCTTCGGGAAGAGGACCGTATGTCTCCTCCATCGAGCGGCAGACACGTTTATAATCCGTAAGCGTACGAATATCTGCAATCTGCTTATAACAGTCCATGCGCCCCGCGCCCGACTCAATATAACGCTCCGGAATATATGCGGTCGCCTTGATGTCCAGATCGACCGCCTCCTGCCGTTCGCCCGTAAGTTCCTCTTTCAGAATCTTCGCATATAGTTCATACCCGACTTTATCCATATGCCCGTGCTGCTCTGCGCCGAGGACATTACCCGCGCCGCGGATCTCCAGATCTCGCATAGCGATTTTGAAGCCCGAGCCAAGCTCCGTAAACTGCATGATCGCTTTCAACCGCTCTGCAGCGGTTTCTGTCATAATACGCTCCGGCTTATATGTGAGATAGGCATGCGCCAAACGGCTCCCACGCCCCACTCTGCCGCGCAGCTGATAGAGCTGAGAAATCCCGAGGCGGTCGGCATCGATCACGATAAGCGTGTTTGCATTTGGCAAATCGATACCGTTTTCGATGATCGTCGTCGTGACAAGAACGTCATACTCACCGCGATAAAAGCCAAAGACGTTCTTTTCCAGCGTCGCCTTGTCCATCCTGCCGTGCGCAATGCACACGCGCGCCTCCGGCACGAACTCGGTAAGCCGCCTTGCATACGTCCCAATGGTCTCCACGCGATTATAGAGCAGAAATACCTGTCCTCCGCGCGCGATCTCCCGTAAGATTGCGTCGCGAACGAGCGTCTCCGTCTCTTCGGCAACATATGTCTGTACGGGCAGACGTGCCCCCGGCGGCGTTTGAATGGTCGAGATATCGCGAATGCCCGAAAGCGAGAGGTGCAGCGTCCGCGGAATGGGCGTTGCCGTCATCGTAAGGCAATCCACGTCCCGCTTGTACGTCTTGATCTTTTCCTTGTGCTCCACACCGAAACGCTGTTCCTCATCAAGGATGAGAAGTCCCAGATCATGGAACCTGACATCGGAAGAGAGCAGACGGTGGGTGCCGACGATCAGATCCACCTTCCCCGCCTGCAGATCGGCAAGCGTCGCTGCCGCCTCTTTTTCGGTACGGAAGCGATTGAGACAGGCAACGCGCACACCGAACGGTTCCATACGCTCCCGCGCCGTCTTATAGTGCTGTTCGCTGAGCACCGTACTCGGGCACATGAGAACCGCCTGTCTGCCCGAAAGGATGCACAGATACGCTGCTCGCAGAGCAACTTCCGTCTTACCGAATCCGACGTCTCCGCACAAAAGACGATCCATAACCTTTGACGAGCGCATGTCGGCAAGGATCTCCTCGGTGGATGCCGCCTGATCGGGCGTATCCTCGTACGGGAAGGCGGCAATGAACTCGTCCATCTCCTCGAAGCAATCGGGAAAGACATAGCCGACTTGTTCCTGTCGGGCGGCATAGAGCGCCTTCAGATCAAACGCAAGTTTTTTAAGCGACGCCCGAACGCGCGCCTTAACGCGTTCGAACTCACCGCCGCCGATCTTGGAAAGCGTTGGTGCGTCCCCACCCATGTATTTGGAGAGGACGTCCATCTGTTCGACGGGGACATGGAGCATGTCGCCGTCTTTATAAACAAGTGAGACATACTCCTTGGTGCCGTCCGTCGTCTCGATACGCTCTACACCCGTGACTTTTCCGACACCGTACGTCTCGTGGACGGCGTAGTCGCCGATCTCGGGCGCGAAGAAGAGATCCCCGCGCTTGCGCTTTAAGCGCCGCGCCCCTGCCGCCTTTGGAAAAAGATCGCTCGTGCCGATAACGGCAAGCCTGTTTTCGTGCAACAAAAAGCCGCTTTCCAGCGTATCCTCAAGTACTGCAACGTCTCTGAGGTCGGAAAGCCGCGCGGGCAGCGGCTGTACAGAAATGCGCTCCTCCGATAACGCTTCACGCATCTTTCCGGCACGCTCCGAAGTTCCGCACCAGAGCATGACGCGATACCCCGTCTTACGCCATGCTTTGATATCGACCATCAGATCGGGAAGCGAACCAAGATACCGACGTGCGGGCGTCGAAGTAAAGTTGAACAACTTGAGCGGTTCAAAGAAATATGCGTTTCCGGCAAATGTTTGCAGAGCGACGGTGCGAAAGTCGGTAAAACGTTCCATACGCTGAGCGGACACATACTGGTTGACGGAGAAAGACATGACCTCTCCCCCTTTTTCCAGTTCGGAAAAGCGCTCAAAGTGCTCTTTGTACATGCCGACGAGCTTATCCTTGATGAGTTTACACTCGTCAAAGACAAGAAGCGTCCCTTCGGGCAGCGTGGAAAACAGGTCTGTCGAATTATCCAACAGAGGAAGGACAAAATCGTTTGGACCGCCCGCCTCCAAGTCCGAAAGGATCTGCTGCGTCCTGGAATATGCCGCCGTGGACGATGCCTTTTTGCTCTCCGAATGCAGCAACTGCAATATGCGCGCCCATTCCTCATCCGTACAAACTGCGTCTGTAGCAGCGACAAGGTCAACGCAGGAAAGCTTTTCATAGCGCTCGCCCGTTACCTCATCGTAGGGCTTGATGCTCTCTACCTCATCCCCAAAAAAATCAATGCGGACAGGATGCTCCATATTGACGGGATAAATGTCCAGAACATCGCCGCGAACGGCAAAAGTACCGCGCTGCTCAGGACTGTACTCGCGCGAATACCCCGCGCGCACAAGTCCGTCGATGAGCTGACGCATATCCTGTTCGCTGCCTGTCTCCAAGTGAAAACAGATAAGATGCTCGGGGATAAGCTGTGCAGTTGCTTCGATATCTGCAACCAACACCTCTGCTCCTGTCTGCCATTCATGTAACGCCGTTAAGCGGCGGTAAAGCGCATCGCGGCTTCCCGCCTTGCGGTATGTCAGCACCTCGTCCTTGGCAGCAAGCCGGGCTACCCTCTTTCCTGAAAGCGCGCGGATATCCTCCGCTGCACGCTTCGCCGTGAGCGCATCTGCCGTCAGATAAACGATGCGCCCCTCAAAGAGAGAGGCGATCAGATGTTTTTGCGCGTCCGAAATGCCGAAAACCGCCGTGGGGACACCGTTTTTGACAGTCGCACCAAGCAGAGGATAATCGCCGTTCAGAACATCAAAAGAGAAAAAACCCTTCATACTATCCGTTATATTTACCCATCACGATATCAATCCGCTCCCCGCCTGCGAGCGAGACAGCCGCCTCCGCCGCACGTCTGCACGCCGAAGAAAACAATTCGTAATCCCCTTCTTTTACATCAGAGAGCACATAATTGATGATCGGGATATTGACCTCGGGATCGCGGATGCCGATACGGATACGCGCGAATTCTGTAAGCCCTGTCTCTGCAATGACGGAACGCATGCCGTTGTGCGTACCCGCACTGCCCGAAGGACGGATGCGCACATGTCCCTTAGGCAGATCATAATCATCATAGATGACAACCAGCTCAGCAGGAGAAACCTTATAGCGCGCCATGAGCTGTTTGACTGCCCTGCCCGAAGCGTTCATATAAGTGAGAGGTCGCGCAATGACAATTTTATCTCCGCCGACATAAGCCTCGGCAACGCTCGCCTCGCACTCTTTTTTTCTGAATTTTACGCCCAAAAGCGCCGCAGCGTCCCCTGCGGCGAGAAAACCCATGTTATGAAATGTTTTTGCGTATTTTTCCTCGGGATTGCCGAGTCCGACGATGAGAAACATATTTTCTCCTTACAAAGACGCCGCCGCGCTCAGGCGCGGCGGAAACTCAGTCGTAAATCTTGCTCATTGGTTTGTCAAGGTAGACATTTTCGATTGCGGCAGCAAAGATGTCCGCAACGGACAGGATTTTCATCTTGGGGAGCATCTTCTCCTCGGGAAGATGAATGGTATCCAACATCACAAGCTCCTCGATAGGCGAGTTTTTGATACGCTCGATCGCAGGTCCGGACAACACCGCATGTGTACAGCAGGCAAAGATATTGGTTGCGCCGGCGTCTACGAGCGCCTGCGCACCCTGCACAATGGTGCCACCTGTATCGATCATGTCATCGACCAGAAGACACTTCTTCCCTTCCACATTGCCGATGATGTTCATGACCTCCATGACGTTTGCACGGGGACGGCGCTTATCGATGATCGCCATCGGGCAGTTGAGTCTCTCTGCGACCTTACGCGCACGATTAACGCTGCCGACGTCGGGCGATACGACGATGAAACTTTCGTCCATGCGCTCGGCGAAATAATTGTAGAGGGTAGGTCCTCCCAGCAGATTATCCACGGGAATGTTGAAAAATCCCTGAATCTGCGCTGCGTGCAGATCCATCGTAAGAATGCGGTCTGCGCCCGCGGAGGTCAGAAGATCGGCGACCAACTTCGCTGTGATCGGGTCGCGCGAACGCGCCTTTCTGTCCTGCCGTGCATAACCGAAATAGGGCATAACGGCAGTGATGCGCCCCGCCGACGCGCGCTTTGCTGCATCGATCATAATGAGAAGCTCCATCAAGTTGTCATTGACCGGTGCCGATGTAGACTGGATGATAAACAAGTCACGTCCGCGTACGGTTTCGCCCAAATGGACGCTGGTTTCACCGTCCGAGAACTTGCTCACCTCGATTTCGCCCAGCGACGTATTGAGCCGCGCCGCGATCGCCTCCGCCAGGGGTTTGTTGGAGTTGCCTGCAAAAAGCTTGATTTCGTTACCGTGTGTGATCATGCCTTCTCCTCAGCTGTTATCTTCTGCGTAAATCAACGCAATGTACCGCTCCGATACGGCGCCGCCGATGTTCCGCCGTCCGCCCGATGGCGTACGGCCGATCCCCCCATCACCGAATGCGCTTAGTCACTATTATACACGTTTCCCGTCTCTTCGTCAATCGTTCCGAACCATTTCGGTCAGGCTTCTCAAAAAAAATTTATCGGCATCGATCAAACAAGGATCCTATCGCATATCAAGCTCCCTCAACGCAAACAAGCGAGTTCATGCAATATTTTTTCCATGACAAATAAGCGCTGCTTATCTTTCTCCCAATCGAGTCTCTGTCCGTTCAGACGGATAGATCAGTCCGAGCTGCTTACGGCACTCGTCAAGCAATCGCATCGTATCAATCGTTGCACCCGGCGAACAGAATGCACTTTCCCGGCAGCCTTTCGCGATTTCTTCCGAGACACGTCGGAACTGTACTCCATACTTGGGCGCTTTGTCAAGAAACCGTTCTTCTTTCTGCCCATAGAGATACGCTTCTTGCGCCATGTGAAAATACGGAATACGGATTTTTCCCTCCGTCCCTTCGATCACGAATTCCTCTCCGCGAGGATCCTCAACGGAAATGAAGATCTCTGCCTGAAAAGAGCCGTAATCAAGCAAAACCGTCTCGGAAATATCGACTCCGTCCCGCAGTTCTCCGCGACACATAACGCGGCGCGGCATTCCGAACAGTTCATAGGCATAACGCAACGGATAGACGCCGATATCGACCAAAGCGCCGCCGAGCAGTTCGGGGGAAGTAAACCGCGGAATATCTATATACCTCTCCGCATACTTTGCCGTCACTTTTGTGATTTTTCCGATTTCTCCGGCATTCACCCAATCGCGCACCTTATGCGCAGGCGCATTATACCAAGTCCACATCGCCTCTGCAAGATAAAGATTTTTTTCACGGGCAAGAGAAAAAGCACATTCCGCTTCCATCGCGTTGACAACAAACGGCTTTTCACAAAGAACGGGCATGCCTCGTTCCAGACAATAACATATGTAATCAAGATGTTTATTCGCTGTAACGGCAATGTACGCTGCATCAACGCCGTCTGCCGAGATCGCCGCTTCCATACTGTCATATGCCCTACAACCATACTTTGCAGCGAATCCTTCTGCGCGAGAAGGTGTCCGATTCCAGCAGGAAACGATACGGATCCCCTGCTCTCTTTGCAGCTCATCCGCCACCTGCTCCGCAATGTTACCGCAGCCGAGAAACGCCCAGCCGAATGTACCCATATATCAACCCCCTTCCGATTAAGTCAATTTAAAAACTGTCCTCAGTACCTCACAGCGCGCCGCAAGGCTCTCCTTCGTTAAGGGACTCTTCCGCACGAAATCATAGCCATGCATTGTACCTTTTGTCTCCCGCAGCATCGCATAATTTCCCCGCGCACGCAACGAAACGGCAAACGCAACCCCTTCGTCATGCAGACAGTCAAACTCCGCCGTCTCCAAATAGGCGGGCGGAAAACATCCTAAGTCTGTCCACTCCGACGGTGAAACATATTCTCTGCCCGCAAGATAGTATGCCCACATCTTCGCGTTCAGGCGGGCATTCCACATGGGCGTATCAGAATATTCCGCCATCGACTGCGTCTGCATACGACGATCAAGCACGGGATACACAAGCATAAGAAAAACAGGCTTAGGAAGTCCTTCTTCTTCGGCACGGCGCACAACGTCCGCTGCGAGACAGCCGCCCGCCGAGTCTCCGCCAACGGCAAGGCGTGCAGGATCGATCGCATATTCCGAGGCATGCTCCGTCACCCATCGATACGCGGTATAGCAATCGTCGTTGGGCTCGGGATAGGGATGCTTTGGCGCGAGACGATAATCGACGAAGAGCACGCGGCAGCCCGTTCGCGCATATTCCGCAGCATTGCGGTAATGATACCGCGCCGCACGAAACACAAACCCGCCCCCATGAAAATAGACGAGACAGGGAAGCTTGCCCTCCGCTTCTTCGGGTGAAATAAGAAAGACCCGCACACCATCCGCATTAACGCGGCGCACTGCAACGCCCCTTCCCCCCTTCGATACCAAAGACAGCGCCGCATTCGCAACGGGCAACCAAAAGTGCGGCAAAGAGGGCAAACGAAAGTGCGAAAATATTCCGAAGCTTTTATCGATAGGATATCTTTTTTTCATAAGAATACGCACAAAAAGACAAAAAGCAGCGCGGAGTCTACCGCCTTGCGGCGGCGACAGCTGAGGCGATCGCGGACGCCGTCTCCTGCAAGTGCGCCTGCGTGTGGACTGCGGAGACAAACATCGCCTCGAACTGCGAGGGCGCGACGTACTGTCCCGCGTCGAACATCGCGCCGAAGTAGCGCGCGAACGCCGCCGTGTTGCAGCCGCACGCCTCGGCGTAGTTGGCAGGCGCGCCTTTGGCAAAGAATGGCGTGAGAATGGAACCGACCCTTGCAACGGGCACGCCCGTTGCGCGAAAGGCATTTTCCAAAAACGCCCCTTTCTCCTCCAATGCGGGATAGATCTTCTCCTTCCCCTCGCGCAAGATGCGCAGCGTTGCAAGCCCCGCCGCCGTCGCAACGGGATTGCCCGAAAGTGTACCCGCCTGATAAACCCCGCCCAGCGGCGCGACAACGGACATGATCTCCCGTCGTCCGCCATAAGCCGCAAGCGGCATGCCGCCGCCCACGATCTTGCCGTATGCCGCAAGGTCAGGCGTCACACCGTAGCGCTCCGCTGCCCCTCCATAGGCAACGCGGAAGCCCGTGATGACCTCGTCAAAGATGAGCAGCGCCTCGTTTTCATCACAGAGTACGCGCAGCCCCTGCAAAAAGCCCTCCTCGGGCGGCACGACGCCCATGTTGGCGGCGACTGGCTCGACGATGACGCAGGCGATCTCCCCGCGGTTGGCGTCAAAGAGCTCGCGCACGCTTGGAAGATCGTTATACTGCGCAACGAGCGTCTCCCCGGCATACCCGCGCGGGACGCCGAGGCTGTCGGGCACCGCGCCCGTCAGACATCCCGATCCCGCCTTGACGAGCAACCCGTCGGAATGCCCGTGATAGTTGCCCGCAAATTTGATCACCTTGTCCCGCCCCGTATAGCCGCGCGCAACGCGTACGGCAGACATCGTCGCCTCCGTGCCGGAATTGACGAGACGAACGAGTTCCATATGCGGACAGGCGGCGCAAATCTCCTCGGCAAGTTCCGTCTCCCTGCCCGTAGGCGCGCCATAGGAAAGCCCCCTCTTTGCGGCGTCCGTGACCGCGCGTACGACCTCTTCACGCGCATGCCCCAACACGAGCGGTCCCCAGCTCATCACATAGTCGGTATAACGCCTTCCCTCAACGTCGGTGATCGTATCCCCCATCGCCTCACGGATAAAACGGGGCGTACGCCCGACGGCGCGGAAGGCGCGTACGGGAGAATTGACGCCGCCCGGAATGACCTTCTGCGCCCGTTCAAAAAACTGTATGTTCTCGCTCATATGCCGCCTTCCGATCATCACGCGGAATGCTCCCGCTGCCAATGCGCCCAGTCAAGCGCATGATAAGTGATAACGATGTCCGCCCCTGCGCGGAAGAATGCCGTCAGAAGTTCTGTGACGGCGCGCTTTTCGTCAAGCATGCCCCTCTGAGCCGCCGCCTTGAACATGGCATACTCCCCGCTGACGTTGTAGACGGCGAGGGGAAGATTGGTCTGTGCCCGCGCCGCGTGCACGATGTCCAGATAGGCGAGCGCCGGCTTGACCATGAGGATGTCCGCGCATTCCTCTTCGTCTGCGGCAAGCTCACGCAGCGCCTCCCGCCCGTTGCGGAAATCCATCTGATACCCTCTTCTGTCCCCCGTCTGAGGGGCGGAGTCCGCGGCGTCGCGGAAGGGAGAATAAAAGACGGACGCAAATTTAGCGCTGTACCCCATAACGGGCGTCGAGACAAAGCCGTTTGCATCCAGCGCCTCGCGGATGGCGGCAACTACGCCGTCCATCATCGAAGAAGGCGCGACCATGTCTGCCCCCGCTCTGACCGCAGCCAGCGCCGCTTTCGCGTGCAGCGGCAAAGACGCATCATTGTCCACGTCGCCGTCTGAAAGCACCCCGCAATGTCCGTGCGAGGTGTATTCACACAGACAGATATCTGCAATGACGAGCAGCTCTTTCCCCTTTTTCGCGCATAGCGTCTTGATATATCGGATAGCACGTTGGACGACGCCGTTTTCGGCATACGCTTCGCTCCCCCGCTCGTCCTTATGCGCGGGAACCCCGAAGAGCATCGTTCCCCCGATATGACAGTCGAGCATCTCGTCCACGATCTGCTCCAGCCGATCGACCGAATAACGAAAGACGCCCGGCATAGAGGGAACTTCTTCCTCGATGTTTTCCCCGTCCATCACGAATATGGGATAGACGAGCGCACCCGTCCTTACCTGCGTCTCGGCAACGAGATCGCGCATGGCGGCGCTGTGCCGCAGCCTTCTCAACCTTTGCATGATTCCTCCTGATAAATCGCTTCTGCCATCGCCTCTGCGCTCGGCACGGCGGCGACCGACGGCGTTATTCCGTGCGAGGTGAGCGCTTTGGCCGTCTCCTCGCCGATGCAGACCGCACGCACACCTTCGGGCAGCGGCGCAAAATCCAACAACGCGCTTGCCCCGCCGAAGGAACCGAACGTCACATACTTTGCAGACCGCATCGCACACGCCGCACGCGACAATGCCTCGCGGCCATAGACCACTTCATAGAGCGGAAATCGTATGCCTGCCTGATCCAAAATCGGATTTCCGGCTTTTGCACAAAGTACAGCGACTCTTTCGCGCGGTGCAACGTTTTTCAATGTCTCCGCAAGTGCGCACGTCGTCTGCGCTTGTGGGACGAGATCGGCATGAAACCCAAACAGGGCAAGCCGCTCCGCCGTATACGCCCCGACCGCCGCAAACCGATGACGCGCAAAACAGCGATGATCGATTCGCAGCGTGCGACACCGTTCAAAGAACACGTCCACTCCGTTGGCGGATGTGAACGCAAGCCATTCGTATCCGTCAAGGGCTGCAAAGACACCGTCAAAATCGAGGGGAACAATGCGTCCGATCGGGCACGGCAGAGACGAAAACCCGCGCGCAAGCAGCGCATCGGACACCCGAGCAACGTGCGCCTGCGTGCCGACGACGGCGATCCGCGCACCATGGGAGCAGCTTTCAAACATGTTGCCAAAATTTCTGCCCAAAAGCATATGATCGCAAACTTCTCCGACGACGGCAGTCAGCGGCGCTTCCATCTCGCCGGCAATTCTGTCCATTTCTGCAAGGACGCAGCGCCGCACTTGCATGTTTTGCATCCCGGCACAAGAAATGAGCGCAGCGGGCGTCCGGGGCGAGCGTCCGCCCGCGATCAACCCCTTCGCGATCTGCGAACAAGCTGCCTTTGCCATGAGAAAGACAAGCGTCCCTTCCGTCCCGGCGAACTTCCCGACATCGGGAACGCCCTGCACAGTGTGCGCAGTGACCACGGTAAAAGCGCGCGCCACACCGCGGTGGGTCACGGGGATACCCGCAAGCTCTGCGGCGGCGACGGCGGAAGTCACGCCGGGTACGACGGAGCAGGAGATCCCCGCTTCAGATAGCGCCGCAAGTTCTTCGCCGCCCCGCCCGAACACGAAGGGATCGCCCCCCTTCAGGCGGACGGTGAGCGGATATTTCTTTCCGCACGCGACGAGAAGATCGTTGATCTCCTCCTGCTTCATGCTGTGCGCGCCCGCCCGCTTCCCGACGCAAACTTTCTCACACCGGGGCGGCGCGAGGGCAAGCACACCTTCGTCGAGGAGCGTGTCATAGACGATACAGTCCGCGCGCCTGACGAGCGCCTCGCCTTTGAGTGTAATCATCCCCTCGCCGCAGCCCGCACCGACCAATACGACGCGATTCATAAAAATTCCTCCGCAAGCGCCGCAATGTCGCGATCATCACGGTATGCGGCAGTACGGATGGCCCCATCTTTTTGGGCATAAAGCATCATACCGTCAAAAAAGCAACCTACACCGCCTGTACAGCCTCCGCCAAGAAGCCGCTGGCAGGCGCGTTCGATACGGGCATAATCGCCCGCTTCTTCATCATGGATAAGACGCCCGGCCGCCCCTTCCACTGCGATAATCCCCTGGCAAGCCGCGGGAACACACAAAGCAGGTGAAAGGCGTTCGATCCTGATTTCGGGATAAACAATTCCGAGACGATCCAGCCCCGCACAGGCAAGCACGAGCGCATCGTATTCTCCCGTAAGCATCTTTTGGATGCGCGTATCGATATTACCGCGCACCGGCAAAACCCGTGCCTGCGGACAAATCCTCTGCACGGCGGCGGCACGGCGGGGCGAACCCGTCCCGACGCGTAAAACTTTCCGCTCCGCAACGTGAAGGAACGCATCCCGCGCGTCGGCGCGCGGCAGACAAAAAAATCCATCGTGCGCCTCGTCCGTCGGAAGATCCTTTGCCGAGTGGACCGCAACGTCCAAGTCTCCCGATGCAAGCAACTCCGAAAAAACGTCTGTAAAAGCGCCGTGCCCGATTGCGGAAAGCGGCGAGACGACGTCCGCATCGCCACGCGTGCGGACAATAACAAGCTCACTCTCCACGCCCCTTTCCAGGAATGCATCCTGCACAAGGCGCGCCTGCGCCACAGCAAGCGCGGAGCCGCGCGTTCCGATTTTCAACTTCCTCATGATTCCTCCAGCAGGGCACGCAGTTCCCGCTCGTACGCCTCACGATCCCCCGCCGCGCGCAATTCTTCTGCGCGAGCAACGATCTCTTCAAGATTTTCCGGCAAAGCACGCGCGAGGCGATCGCGTAGAAGCGCCGCCAAAAGAGGCGACGCGCCGCCCGTCGAGATGCCGATGCTCACCTCTCCGCGCACGATGAGCGCAGGAAAGAAAAAATCACAGTTTTCCCTGTCATCCACGCAGTTGACGGGGATATGGCGGAGGCGACAGTCAGCAGAAATACGCGCGTTCAGCGCAGGGTCGTCCGTTGAGGCGATAACTAAATCGGCGCCGTCCAAAACTTGCGACGAATATTCTTCATAGACACGACGTGCAAGTCTGGTCAGTTCAGGTAAGACATTATGCGCACATACAATGAGATCGACATCAAAGGGCACAAGCCGCTGCGCCTTATGCAAAGCAACTTTACCGCCGCCGACGAGCACAACGCACGCGCCTTCCAACGGCTTCATAAAAGGAAAACACTTCATTCTTTTCCGTCCTTTTCCCATGATTCACGTTCAGAAAGAAAATGGCGCGAAGGCAAATCCGGAAGCGTGTCCCAAATGCGCGCTTTTGTCCGAGATCTCGCATAGTATTCTGTAAGACATCGCATAACAATGACATGTGCGTCAGATGCAAGCGACTGCCGTCGGCGGCTGTTTTCTTCCGCTTCCGCACGAAAATCATCGATCGATGCCAATGTAACACCCGCAAGTCCGCCTACGCCTTCACCGACATCCGCCGGCATTGCAAGATCGAGAAAAAGTCTGTTTTTTGGCGTCAGCAACGCGCGAGAAACTTCTTCAAAGGGAAACACGACATGCGGCGATGCGGTACAACTGACAACAGCATCCGCTCTGTCCAGAAAACCGTAACGTTCGGCATACGGCACCGGGAAAACGTTGCTTGCCGCCTGCGTCGCGGAAAAGGCATGCGTACGCTCCGTTGCAAAGATTGTCAGGCGCGCTTTTGCCTGCAAATTTCCGAGGACCGACTGTCCTATCTTCCCCGATCCGCCAACCAGGAGAACATTGCCTTCGCCCTTGATAAATCGAAAAACACGATTCGCGGCAAGCGTTGCAATCGAGCATGCTACGGAGGAAATTCCCGTTTCTGCCCGTACCCGTTTCCCGCAACGGATCGCATATTGGAAAGCCTCGTGCAGCTCCGTTCCGATCTCAAATTCCCGCGCTGCTTCATAAGCAGTACGAATTTGATGCAAGATCTCATCTTCCCCCACGACCATGGATTTTAGTCCCGCCGCAAGAGCAAAAAGATGTTCCGTCGCCTCCTCATAATAAACGAAATGCTCTGAGGATATATTTGCCTCACGAAAAAAATACTCTTCTGCAACGCTGCGCGATCCGAGGAAATACAATTCAACACGATGGCAGGTCGCCAATAAGACGCATCCCCCCGTACGCGCAAGACCGAATTGCAGCCGGGCACGGTGACTGCGATCCGGAACAAATTGACTGCGCTCCCTTGCGGGAGCGCATTGATAATCAATGGAAAGACAATGCATAACTTCCTGTCGCAATCAGATATTTGCGATCAGTTTCTCCTCCACATAGTCAAATCCGAGCCGGGCAACGGTATCGGCGAAGCGTTCACCGTCGATGCCCTCATCCCTGAAAATCGCGATCGCCCGCTCGATAACAGCCATCACCTGCTCTTCCGAGGTAAAAATAGTTCCGAGTGCTCTTCCCTGTGCAACGCGCTTTCCCCATCTGCCACCGATATAAATCTTATATCCGTCCTGATAATCGGCAACGGCGCCGAAGGGACACTGATTGCGGCAGCGCCCGCAATGATTGCAGATTTCGGGCGCAATGGATATTTTACCGTCAACGACTTTCGCCGTCTTGATGGGACATGCAGTCTCCACGCGGCACTTCTTGCATCCGCGGCATTTGTCAAGATAAACTGTCGGGACGCGCTGTCCGATCACGCCAAGGTCGTTAAGATCGGGCTTGACGCAGTTATTGGGACATCCGCCAACGGCAATCTTAAACTTGTGCGGCAGCACGACGCCGCGCATACCCTCGTAGAACCGCTCGTGGATTTTCTCAGACAGCGAAAAAGTATCGATAAGCCCGTATTGGCAGGTCGTTCCCTTACAGGAAACAACGGGTCTGACGCGTTTGCCCGTACCGCCCGTATGCAGCCCGTTCGCGGCAAGAAAATCAATCAGCGGCTGAATATTCTCATACCTGACCCCCTGGATCTCCAACGTCAGACGTACGGTCATCGTGACAATACCGGAGCCATACCTTTCACTCGCCTCCGCAATCACGCGATGCTGCTGTGCGGTGATCTTCCCGTTCTTGGTAATCACGCGTGCGTTGAATACGTCAGGGTATCGTTTATCCTGCAAAAAACCCATTCCTTTGACACGCTTGATCTCCTCGGGCGATACTGTATATTCCATGCAATCTCCTTATCCTGCGAACGCAACCCGTCCGCTATCCCGTATTTTGATATAATGATTATACCATAATTTGCGGACAAAGTCAATAGACATGCAAAAATGCTTTACTTGAGAAAAGACCGCCTTCTTCGGCGGTCTTTTCTCTCAGTTCTTGTTATGCCTGCGGAACAGTCACTGTCACTCCGTTACAGGTCAAGGACAGTGTTGCCGTGCCATCCTCGGCGATGGTAACGACATAATTGCCACATACCTCGCCGTTCAAGAAGAAGACAGGAGCCTCCTCTTTCACTGCGCAAGTCAACGTATGGGAAGCGCCGTCCGAACCCGTCACCGTCTTTTCGCCGCTGAAAACAAAATCACCGTACGACCAATCGTTCACCGCATATACAACAGGTTCCTCACTGTTGATGCTGACCGAGACGCTGTCTCCCTCCAAGGTCATTGTACAGTTAATCCGACGCATCGATGCGGCATCAAACGCGGAGAAGGAGAGCGTCTGATTGCCGTTGCTGTAGCTGAAAGAAGGCGTTGCCAATAGATTGTTGAGCCGAACGCTGAGCGACAACGTACTGTTTACGTTGTCCGCCGCTGCACTGATCACAACGACATGCTCTCCTACGCGATAGGTCCCGACAAAGGATTCGAGCGTATATTCCGTCTTCGTGTACGAGACATCATCTGCAACCGCGCCGTCCGCCGTAAACACCGCCGTGCGTTCTACGCCGCCCCGTCGATAAGTTACCGTAAGCTGTCCGGGCACATCATTATCGATACGCAGCACTACAACGCTTGAACCGTTTACAGAGAGCGCTCCGCGCTCCGTGAGCATCAGGCTGTCACCGTTATCCGCATAGTAAGTACCCGCAACTGCCGCAAGATCGGAATGCGCGTACACTTTCGTTCCGATCGTCAGGTAAGTCCTGTCCACGATAATCATCGTAGCGTTTTCGTTCTCTTCTGTAATATAGTTCACCGTGATCGTTTCAAGATTATCGGAAGAACGAGTGATCGTCAGATCATACGTTCCGATCTCAAACGGCTCCAGAAGCGATCCTGCAGCGCCGTCTGCAATTGCGCTGACACGGATAGCGCCATCCTCCCCGAATGTGACTGTCTCCTGCGCATATCTTCCGTCATACACAAAGGTGATTCCCTGCAAGGACTGCATCGTACTGTCGGGTGCGCAGAATCTCCAGTAGGGAGTCCCGATAAACTCCGCATTCGTGCCGTCCACCCTGATCTGAGCAAACTGCACATCAAGTCCGAACTCCCCGGGAATGACCGTATAGCGGCTGTACTCATATTGCGTCAGCGTCGGATCGTTTGGCTCATCGCTGATCACGATATGCAGTTCGACTGCGGACCCGGTCTCGCGGACAGTGCCGTAGCCCCAGGAGAAATAGTACTCCTCGCCGTTGAGGGAGACTGTGCCGCGTTCACGATCAAATGACAGCGTGACAGGCTGAGTCCCTCCTGTCGTAAAGAAATCCTCATCGCCTTCGAGAGTCTGAAGCAGAGTGTCCCACGCCGTCGGAAGGAAATCCTCGGTGAGATAGGTTGCCGCCGCGACATAAGAACCGCTGCCGCCGGCAATCGCCCAATAAATTCCCGCCGAATTTACGTTCGCAATGTTAAAGGTAGCGCCAAGCGCGCCGTAAGGCGTATAGGCAACCGCGATTGCGCCGATATCTTCCAGATAGGTAAAATTAGCGCTGTAATTGGTGGTCTCATCCGTCGCGAAATCATACACACTGACGCTGATTCCCCCCTCATCCGAGATGGTAAGCAGCTGTGCATTGCTTGAATACGTCTGCATAAACGAATCCATGACGGTATCACGGAAATAGTATCCGCGGTACAGGGAATTGTCCGTATCAAGCATGAATACGTCCGTCGTGCCGTCAAGCGGACGGATGACATAGGGCTCACTGCCAACCGCGAAACGATAAACGGTATCTCCGTTCTCCATTGCGACAGACAACGAATATTCTGTTCCGTTGAAATTTACACTCGTTTCGGAAAGGACTTCGAAATGATACAGATCGTTGGAATCCGACCAAGTGTTCTCCCCTTCCTCGCTTCCCGTCAGCCAGCTTTCGGAATAAGGGGCAAAAACCACCTGCTGTCCCCCGCCGATCAGATACGTAACGTCTCCCATAAAGACGAGAGCATAGTCAATCGTGTTCAGATTGAACCAGATCCCGCTTCCGTACAGGCCGATCCCTGCGGAACAAGCAACCGTCGTTCCCTGATATGTCACCATACTGTTCGTAAAATCCACAGAGAGGACTTCACCGGAAGAGTTGCGATAGGCAGTCGAATAAGGACCTGTATATGTCGTCATTGCAGAACCGGTCTCAGATTCGGGCGTACTCATGTATACGGCTGATCCGGACGAGTAAGAATAAGAGATGTCTGCCGAAGGGACATACAGGAACATGCCTGCCGTGCGATCCGCATCCTCGTTAAACATGAACACCGTGATCGCCTGCGCAGTCTGTGCGGGAATGACGGAACCCGTGCTGTAGATACGCCATGTGAAATACCCTTCTTCATCGGGCACAGAGGAAATGACGTAGTACGCCGAAGTATCGTCCTCTGTATACCACGACCCCGCAAATGCCGAAGCATCTGCAAGGAAGAAGTACTCAAACTCATTCTGTGCGTTATACAGATCGAGCCGTCCCTCGTAATCGTTATAGCGAAGCGTATACTCGGCTCCGTCCATCGTACAGGAAATGACGGTCTCCTCATATTCCCCGGTCACCCCTGTGACCTGAAAAGATGAAGCTCCGCTGTAAGTACCTTCTTCCAGATCAAGCGTACCATGAGCACTGACCCAGTTGGTCTCTCCGTATCCGCCGAAATCAAAAGTCTGTTCGGGCGGATTATCGGGACCGGGCGGTTCCGGCTCCACGTCATCGACCGGTGTACATGCGGCAAAGACGCCCAACCCGAGGCAGAGCAGCATTGCAGCTGAAAGAACCAGCTTTTTCATCGTATGTTAGCCTCCTAAATGCGCGGAAACATTCTTCCGCGCGCATAGATTCATTATAATCAAAAAAATACGGACTTGTCAAACGTTTCTACCCTTCGTTGCCCATTCAGGTATAGCTTTTCCTTATTTCCGTTATGAAAGCAACCAATGGATACGATTCAACTGTTTATTCCGACTTTCAAACCGTTTTAATCATTAAGCGAATGATCTCTTCATTGGTTTCCCGCATGCCGTTTCGGGCAAGGTCGCTCACGTTCCGAATGGTGTTTTCCACACCCTTTTCCAGGATACCGTCCCCGCCCCGGAACTCGCTTCCCCGTTTTGTCATTTCCATTCCGACCAGACCGGCTTCGACTGCGGATGCGACCTTTGCCGCGCAACTTGATTTTGCGCCGTCACAGATGACGCCCGACTCAATCGCAAGCGCATTGACGATGGTATGCGCGATTTCCTCATAGCCGCCGCCCAACAGATAGCATACACCGGCTCCCGCACCGCACCCCGCGCTGACAGCGCCGCAGTAAGCAGACAGGCATCCGATCCCCGCCTTTAAATGCACGGTGACAAGATCGGATACGATGAGCGCCCGCAGCATCCTCTCCCGAGAGATCGCATATTTCTTCGCATATACAATCACTGGCAGGGAAGCAGTCATTCCCTGATTTCCGCTCCCGGATACGATGACGACCGGAAGTTCGCATCCGTTCATCCGCGCATCCGAGCCTGCCGCCGCTGTCGCCTTGGCTAGATTGTGTACATCGTCGCCGAAAGCCTGCAGCAAAATCTTCCCTACCCGGGCGCCGTAATCATTTTTCAGACCTTCCTGGGCAATCGCGGTATTATACTCAATCTGCCTTGAAAGAAGTTCTTCCACGTCTGCAAGATCGACGGTATCGGCAAACTCCACGATCTGCCGTACAGAGATCTCTGCTTTGAGTGCGGCATTGGCGCCCTGTTCCTCTTGCGCCGTCTGCTTATCGAAGAGGACTTGCCCGTTTTTCTCAATATGTACAACATTGGTATGATGCCCTGAAATTCGAACATAAGCCGTATCTTCGCCCTTCTTCACATGCATCCCGATATCAAAAACACAACCTGTATCCGATTTCATCACACGGATGGTTTGCGTCTTCAAAAATTGCGCTATGGCATGGCGCTCCGTCTCACTTACCTCAGAAATAACTTCCAGCTTCCGTTCAGCTTTTCCCGCCGCAAAGCCTGCGGCAACGGCGGCGGCGACCCCGCGCATACCGCCCGTATTGGGAACGATAACGCTTTTGACATTCTTCAGAATGCTGTCGCTGACGGCAACTTCTGTCTCCTCCGGAATATTCCCCAACGTATCGCGGGCAAGCGCCGCGGCATATGCAACCGCAATCGGTTCGGTACAGCCCATAGCGGGGACCAGCTCCTCTGCAAGTATCGAAATACAGCTATGATAAATTTGTGTATCCATGGTTCAAAGCATACGCCGAATGTCGAAAAAAGTCAAGCAAATCGCCGCAAGTTGACGCGTTTCGGCATGAGCCGCCCTATTCTTCCCAGTCTGAAATCCCTTGACAGATGTTCCCTCGCGTATTATAATTATGAAAACATTTTCACGATACTATCAAGATGGAGGCACTTATGACACGTTCCGCAAGGCAACGGCTGCATGTCTGGTACGGGATTTTTCTTGCCATATTCACCGTCGTGATCGCCGTATTGTTCGCGGCGCAGGCTGCAGATATTTACTTCAGCGGCGCGGGCTATTCCCGTGAGCTTGTCGCAGAGCGCGTTTCTGCGCTCGCCGTCCCCTTTTGGCTATGGGTTGCGGCAATCATCGCGGGAGGCATTCTTACCATGGTTTTCCCCCCGGAAAAAAGCATTCTCCGACGCATTCCCGATGAAAGAAAAACGGTGCAACGTCTGATCGGGATGGCTGGAACAAGTTCAAGCGAGAAATATATCGCTGCTGAAAAAGCCGTAAAAAAAGAAAGCAAAATACGCACTGCCGTCTGGATCGAATGCTTTGTCGTCTGCCTTGTATGCGCGATCGTCGCTTTGGCTTACACCTTCAATTTTGCAGCATATCCCAATGTCGATGAATATCCTGTCGAGGAACCCAACGCGGCCGTGTATGCCGCCATACTCATGCTGGTGCGAAGCGTCCTTTCCTGCGCGGCTGTTGCGTTTCTTGCCTGCCTCGCGGCGACGATTTACGATGCCGTTGCCGCAAAACGCATTCTTCCGCAGGCGAAGATCCTGCTTGCAGAGGGGGGAAGGATGCAGGCGAAACCGGCAGACGCAGGTAAAACTGCCGTTCTCGATTCTCCGCGGTTCATCCTCATTGCGAGAATCGTCGTTTTTGCTGCGGCGGTCGCATTCATTATTTGGGGCGCGATCAACGGCGGAGCAGGCGATGTGCTTGCAAAAGCCGTCGCCATTTGTACAGAATGTATTGGATTGGGTTAACGGATCATGAAAACTTTTTTTCAGAAAATCGGCGTTTTTTTTAAATCCGCGGGCAAATGGTTGAAAAACCACGCGCCCAGCAAGCGCAGGCTCATTCAACTCTATGCCGCACTTCTTACCAACGCCAATATTAAAGGTTTTATCACAGGCAGGATCTATACGGGCGGCAGTAAGGTAATGTGCGTTCCCGGGCTTAATTGCTATTCCTGCCCCGGCGCCGTGGGGGCATGTCCTCTGGGGGCACTTCAGAATGCGCTCGCAAGCTCAGGGACACGCGCGCCCGTGTATGTCATCGGAATTCTCGCGCTGCTCGGCATTATCCTGGGCAGAACGATCTGCGGATTTCTGTGTCCGACGGGGTTTTTACAGGATCTTGCTTACAAGATCAAAACTCCCAAGCTCAAAAAAAGCAAGGTAACGCGCCTGCTTTCTTACTTCAAGTACATATTACTTATCGTGCTTGTCATTGCCGTTCCGCTTGCATTTGTCGGGCAGGATCGTCTGATCCCGGCATTCTGTAAATTTATCTGTCCCGCCGGTACATTCGGCGGTGCGATCAGCCTTCTGTTCCACCCGGACAACGCAGATCTGTATGGGATGCTTGGTCCCATGTTTACATGGAAATTTGCGCTTTTTTGCGTGATTGCGGTCGCATGCGTCTTTATCTACAGGGCGTTCTGCCGTTTTATCTGTCCGCTAGGCGCCATCTACGGCTTCTTTAACAAAATCGCTCTCTTAGGCATTAAACTGGAAAAAGATAAATGTACCGATTGCGGGCTGTGTGTTGCGCATTGCAAGATGGACATCAAGCATGTCGGCGATCATGAATGTATCAACTGCGGCGAATGTATCTCCGTCTGCCCGACCAAAGCGATCCGCTGGAAAGGCTCCAAACTGTTTGTACGGGAAAACGAAGTTGTGGCGCCTGTCATCGACAATGCCCCCCTCTCTTCTATGGTTCGCAAAGACAACGCAGAACAACAGAGACCGGAACAGCCGATCGACGCGCATGCGGCGGATAAAACAGCTGATCATACCCGACTGCCTGCGAGCGCGCACGTTCCGCAGCCTGTCGTCATTGCACACGGAGAAAGCACGGCGGCAGCGGGCACACGTCCTCTTTTTGGACCGAAAGGAACGCGTATCTTCAAAGCCGTCGTCTATACGCTGGCGGCACTTCTTCTGGCGGGTGCACTTCTGTACTACAATTTCTTCGACGGCAGCGCGACGGCTGCCGCAGAGGTCGGAAATGAAGTCGGAGATATCTGCCCCTCCTTCACGGTGCAGGTCTACGACAATGTAACGGGCGAACTTACGGAACAGACCTACTCTCCTGAAACCAGCCGCGGCAAAGTGACCGTTATCAACTTCTGGGGAACCTGGTGCGATCCCTGCAAGGCAGAACTTCCGTATTTTGACCAAATCGCAAGCGAGGACGAGGACGTCGTGATCGTAACGGTCCACAGCATTCTTACGATGAACGAAGCGCCCGCGTATATCGCGGAAAATTATCCGAACAGCCGGATGATCTTCACGCAGGACAGTGCGCAGACCTTTAACGATACTGAGTTTGCCGATGTCTATGCGCTGCTGGGCGGAAGAGGCTCCTATCCGCGCACGCTCATCCTGGACAGCGAGGGCGTGATCACATACACGTTCACAGGCAGTCTTCACTATGAGGACCTTGTCGCTGAAATTGAAAAAGCAAAAAACTGACATCCCGCATCAAACAATACGGTGATCAAACACAACCATGCGGCGTGCTCCGACCGGAGCGCGCCGCATTCTGCTTTCTTTGATCACAATTCCGTTTCTATGAAATGCACGGCGGAATCTTCCCAATACCTACGATAAACGCGACTATCGTTGCCGTCCAAATTGAGCTGATACATCCTGAACGTGACAAGAAGATTTTTGGGCTGCCACTGCTCTTCGTATGAATACCGATACTTCATCCCCAAATTACGCATCACGCCGCCGCTTCGGGGATTATCCCTGTCGTGCGTCGCCGTGATATAGGCGAAGCCATCCTTTCTTACCTGATCTATGACCGCTCGCCCCGCCTCCGTAACGATCCCTCTGTACCAAAATTCCTTGCATAGCCCATAGCCGAGATCATGAGGTTCTTCCGTATCAATGGTCATGTAGCCGATGGGATAATCATCTTTTTTCATACAGATCGCATAGGCATATGCCTGCGGCAGAGTATACATTGAGGCATATCTTTCTTCATAAAACCTTTTCGTCTCCTCTATTGATTTAACCGTATCCCATGGCAAAAATCTGTTGACTTCTTCATCCCGGAGAATATCGAACAATGCTTTTAAATCCCGTTCCGTAAATCTTCTTAAGATCAATCGCTTCGTTTCCAGCCTCGGTGTATTCATAAAACACTCTCCATGCGTTTATCATTAACTCTGTGCTTGTATTATACCATAGAATTCGGATTCATTCAACTTTACGGTCCGACTCTTGCATGTTTACAGCTTTTTCAAAGATTCGTTTTCACATAAAACGGGGACGTCCCAAAAGGGACGTCCCCTGATACAATGACTACGGAATCAAAACCTGCTTTCTTTATTTGTTTTTGGACTTACGGCATGCAAGGATGATACCAACAATTCCTATAACAACGGAAACTCCGCAGACAGTGCCGAATACCCATGCCAGAACGGATATATTTTGACGAGTGCCGTCAAGATCCGTCTGAAGATCGCTTGCCTGTCCCTTCATATCTTCAACCTTGCCATCGAGATCGGCAACATCGCCCTGCAATGCCTCAATTGCTGCCCATATCGCATCGTCTGCCGCTTTGTATGCCTGATCGAGCGCTGCCAGGTCCTCCGCAAATTGCTCATCGGAAGCTTCAAGCGCAGATATGTCAGCAGAGATAAGCGCATCCGCCGCTTCATATGCTGCCTGCAACGCCGCAAGCCGTTCCGTGATTTCGACAGGATCCGATATCAGAGCGATCGCCGCGTTGAGTTCTGCAACGGCCGTGTCAAGGTTTTCCTGTACAGTGTTGATTGAATTCTGCAAAGTGCTCTTTGCGTCGCTGAGCGATGTAACCAGAGCGTCGATCCTTGTCCCCAATGCCGCATCTGCCGAAGTAAACTCCGTACGGATGAGCGTATCTGCCGCTTTATATGTTTCGTCAAGCGCGGCAAGCGCATTCTCAAGATCTTCGGCATCTGCTCCGCCCTGCTCAATCATATCCTCCAGGCGTGCTACTTCATTTTCAAGGTCGGTTTGCACTTGCGTAATCCGGATTGCCAAAGATTCCCCGGCGTCGGATAACGCCTGTTCAAGGGCAGCTATCTGCGTGGTGTGATCGCCCGATGTATTCTGAAGTTCGGAAAGAAGTTCCTGAGCTTCGTTCATTGCTACGTTCAATGCCGTGATCTGATCCTGCAAACTATTTCTGTCGCCTGAACCGTTCACTGTGTTCTCCAGCGCCTCAACCGCCGCTTGAAGGATATGAATTGCACTGTCCACGTCCTCGAAACCGGAAGCATTGACTGTAACATACGAAACAGCGGGTGCGATATAGCCGGCGATGTCGTCCCCTTGCAAAGTATATTCAACCCGCACAAGCCAACCGCTTTCGGCATCGCCCGTAATTTCGCCGACAGTTGCCATAACCGTCACATCCTCTCCATCAACG
Organism: Clostridia bacterium; assembly: GCA_017887095.1. Taxonomy (GTDB): domain Bacteria; phylum Bacillota; class Clostridia; order Christensenellales; family Borkfalkiaceae; genus Gallimonas. Next base: position 29,382 of record JAGHIT010000090.1, read on the forward strand.
ATTCCGGAAACAGAGAATGATTTTATGCTCGCGTTGCCGTTTTCGTCCACGGTTACATCTATGCCGTCAATGCTCAGCTGATTTGCATAGATAGATACATCAAAGGTAACCGCTGTCTGATCGTAGTCTCAAGGTCGCACACAACATAAAGAATGCCGCAAACAGCCACAAAGTGATTTTGCGGATAGTTGTTCGGGTTGCCATGGAGTATCCTCCTAAAATATATTCATTCAACCGTCTGCACTTGCTCGACAGACGATTTCCTGCTTGACTATTTTGCCGTATATTTTTCCGCGATCATCGGCAGTACTTCTTCGATAAGCGCAAGTTGTGGCTGCAAATATTCTTCGTCCTCGAACAATGCGTAATGTACGCACGCACGCACAAAAATATAGATCAACGGACGGATGACCTGCCACGGAATCCCCAGCTTTCGCTCCAATAATTTTGCGTATTCGGTATAACGCGTTGTAACGCCTTTAAAAAAGTCCGTACCGTATTGCCGGTACTTGGGTGACGTATACACCTGATACATAAAACGGTATTTTGCGCCGTGTTTTTTCGCCGTCCAATACGGGATCTCTTTCAGAAACCGCCTGATGTCGGCGACGTTTTGGGGCGCGTTCGCCATGAAGTCGTCCTCCACTTTTGCCATGCAACGCGCCGTCGACTCAATGATAATTTCATCTTTCGTGGCAAAATAATGAAAGATGTTCCCGGAACTCATGCCGCACGCTTCCGCAAGCATTTTTGTAGAGGTCCCCTCCAGTCCGTTCCTGCAAAAACAATCGAAGCATATTTCCAATAATCTTTCTCGTTCGCCTAAATTTTTTGTTCTCATATATCCCTTTTATTAAGTAAGCAGTCAATTATGTTTTCATTATATCAGTACAATACCGATCTGTCAATAGGTCAGACAATATTTTTTGTTTTGAAAGGACATCGCGAACCGTCACACGATTTTTAAAGAGAGCAGTAACAGATACAAGTATCGGGGAGCTTATACAACCTATCAATAACATACATTGTGACTGAATATCATCTATGCAAACAAAAAAGAGACGGAACTTTCGTTCCGCCTCTTTTTTGTTCAGCCGCTTCTGCGACCGGTTATGCCTTTTCGATCGTGAGCGTGCACTCGCCAGCCGTCGTACCCCAATTATAGTCAGTTGCCACCATCATGATGGACTCACCCGCATCCAGAACAACTTCAAACGAAGTCATACCTTCCATCGGGATCAACATATAATTTCCGCCGTCAGCATTGACCACAAGATTCACATCACTCGAACTGAACACATAGGTACCAGCCTCATCTGCCGTAAAGAAGCATTGCGTTTCGCCTTCACTCGGAAGAGTCACGACAATATTCTCACCCAGCTCAAGCTCTGTTCCTTCCGGCTCCTCTTCGCCCGGGGCGGTCAGCGTGTAGACCTGCGAAACCGTCAGAACGATCGTAACAGCCGAATTCGTATCGTTTGTCAGCGTAAATCTGATCGTATCTCTTCCGAGAGGCGCTTCACTCGTGAAACTGAAAGGAAGCTCACCGTCCGCACGATAGGTCATTCCGTTGTATGTCGCGGAAACAGCCGTGCTGTTCGCCGTCACCTTAAGTTCTACAGACGCGTTGTACGAAAGATTGAGCGTTGCACCGGAAGCGATCGTGATTTCATATGCACCGATGCCGCTGCCGGCAGACCCGAGCATGATATCCGTATCGACTCCGTCGCCCGTGAAGCTATCATATGCGACGTCAACTTCCTCAATCGTGACGGTACCTGCAGCGTAGGAATTTATCTGGTAGACGGAACCTGCTCTCACCGAAATGATCGTAGGGTTATTATAATACGTCTCTTCTACACCCCATCCGTTGTCCGCAAAATACGCTACGCTACCCTCGTTCCCGGAGATCCGATATTCGCCGGACTGCATAGGAATGAAATAATATACTGCAGGGGTAAAGAAGTCTGCTCCCTCTTTGACTTCATTGTCACCGACCTGAAGCAGCGTACCAACCAGTTCGGTCTCTTCCGTTGCAATCAGCTCCGTAACTTCGTACTCGTCCAGCGAGAAATTGAACTCAGCAGCAGCGCCGTCCGTCGTCGTGAACTCCATCAGGTTGACGTCTTCCTCCGTCGTGAACGAAAGAATACCGTCCTCAGGAAGATAGGTCTCGCCGTTATAAACGACCTTTGCGTTGTCCACATCCTCGATCGTTACAATGTAACGTCCGCCGGAAACTTCATAGTACGTTGAACCGTTTGCCGCAATTTCCGCACGATAAATAAGCGCTCTGCTGACGATATACGGATCGTCCTCCGTCCCGGAACCGCTTTCGGGATATTCATATACGGGACGCTCACCTTCCATAAATACGATGTCATGACTTGCCGCACCGCCGCCCTGGAAGCTGAATGTATAGGAAGTTCCGGCAACAGCTTCAAACGCATACGTTGCACCTCTGCCGTCTGTATCAAACCTGGACATATATCCACCGTCTGCATCGTAGACGTTGATCTGTGCCAACGTGTTCGTCGTGTAAAGTGTATAGGTACCGGCTTTCTCTGCGGTAAACAAATAGAAGAGTTCGCCGTAGAGATTATCCCCGTACTCCGCAGTCGTGGTACCGACCGTGAGGTCGAAAGGATTATACTGCGTACCCTCTGCAGCCTCGGTCACTGTAAGGATTACAGTTGAAGAGGTATAGTAATATTCTGCATCGGGATTGACGCTCGTTTCGGAAGAAATTCCCGCATACACTACATTTCCGAGGGAATCAAGATAATAGGCGACAGGATAGGTAAAGCCATAATCCTCTGCCTTCATAGACCAGAACCCTTCACCGAACGTGAAGTAAACATTCTCAGCGCCTTCAGGCATGACGAGCGCGTAATCCCCTTCCTTTGTAATCACATAGGGATCCTGCTCAGTTCCGCTGCCATCAGCGATCGCATCGACTTTGGTCACCACGAAGGAATATTCGCTGCCCGCGGAGAGCTGCGAACCGAATTGCAGCAGCACAGGTTCTCTTGCAGTCAGCTGCAACGTCACAAGGAAACCGTCGGTCCCCACAGCAATCGGAGCATACTCTCCGAGTTCGTCGTTATACATGCCGACCTGCGCACTCGACTCCTCGCCAAAAGCGCGGATCGCATATACGCCGCTTGTTGCGGGCGTAAACTCATAGTAAAGTGGTACTGCTTCGTACGTAACGCCCATCTGAACGTCTTCCACAATCGTGAAAGGCTCGTCTTCATTCAGTCCGAACGTACCCTCGGCGACACTGAACTCAACGGTAACATCGCCTGTCGTCGTATTGGTCAGCCCAAACGTCGTCCAGTACAGCGTATAATAAGTGTTATGCTGATCGGGAGTCGTCTGGAATCCAAACTGCGTCGCGGAACCGGAAGCGGAATACGTTTCGCCGTCATACAAAGCAGAGACCTGAGAACTGAACACCGTGACCTCGTAGCCTCTGAACCCGTCTACACGGATATAGCCCGTCTTGCCCGCCGGAATGGTGATCTTGTAATATCCATAGCCGTCAAGTTCTGCTGCCTGCTCTTCCACGTCACGGAACGCAACGTCCTCGGCATCCGTCTGATAATAGTAGCAGGGAATAAGCCAGTAATCCTCTTCATCCACTGCACCCTGATAGATACCCATGGCGCCCATATAACCCGCATAGCGCTGCAGGAACAGAGCCAGCTCTTCCGTAATACGGACAACGCCATCGTCGTTACAGCGATCGGAGTACTGTGCGATAAAGCAGGAAGGATCGATCTCAGGCACCGTACCGGTGGTGTCGCTGTAATTGATATACATATAGATATCCTGCGTGTTGGTCTCCTCGTCAACGGGACCGGGGATCTGCAGGTTCTTATTGCCATAGAACTCTACGTTTTCAAAGTTCTCATCCATGTAACGGGAAGAACCAACAAGCTTTGCCAGAAGGTAAGGACCGGTCTCCGAACCGACATGATAGAACCCGTCGCTGCCGAGTACCGCCTGTTCGCTGTCCAGAGGCGCACCAAGAAGAAGACCCTGCGGCACTTCGTACACTTCGGGAAGTTCTTCCGCCTTCATGATGACATTGTTCTTCACGACCGGAGGCTTGGGCTCGCCCGTTCTCGTAATCGTGATCTTGAGATCTACGGGATAGTTGTCGCTCGTTACCGTTACAGCAAAGGTATGATAGGAGGACTCGATCGCAGCCGCAAGTTCATCGGTTACCTCAAAATCGAGGGAGTTCGTATCCTCGGACGCACCGTCCTTCACATAGAAGAATGAGTTCGTACCGTTGTTATACGTCGGAAGTTCCACGATTGCAGAATCGTCACCGGAGACCTCGATCGTATACGTGCCGGAGACCGTCGTCTGGAAAGTATAATAGATCTCCTCGCCGTCGGTGGCGTGAATATCGAACTCTCCCGCATTGGTAAGGAAATACATCGGAACCGCCTCGGATGTGCTGAGTCCCGTAGCGGGATCTGTCACAACCTTGAATACGTTCTTTCTTTCGCCAAAATTCCCCTCAACGGCCTCAGACTTCGTGACCGTGATCACCTTATTTTCATCATTGGTGCTGATCAGATCGCCGTTGTATACATATCCCGGAGGACATGTAATGGAAACGTTATATCCGTTGGGATCAGCCGTAACGCCGCTTGCGAGACGCAACGTAGCCTGACCGTTCGCGTTAGTCGTCGCCATGACCTGGTTCCCATCGACCGTGATGCTCAGGAGCGCGCCTGCAACAGGATTTTCGTCTTCATCCTGAACCGTATAGGTGAAGGACGTCGTACCATAGTCGATAACGATGGTGTAATCGTAGACTCCATCCTCCGTCGTGATTTCTTCGTACGAAGCATCAGGATACTGCGCAAGAATGGAAGACCAGGTGGGAAGCTCGATATGATATTTCCCCTCTTCCAGTTCAAATGTGGCAACGCCGTTAGCATTGGTCGCAGCAGGCGTGCACAGCCCGGTGCCGCCCTCCTCTGTCACAACGCACATCTGAACCATCATTCCGGACAGTGTCACTCCGTCTGTATCCGTCACTGTTACGCTGTATGTCTTCGTCGAAGGCTCAGGCCCCGGCTGGTCTTCCGTCGGAGTACATGCCGCGAAGACCGCACCAAACAGCGAAAGACAGAACAAGGCGCAAATCAGCAACACTGTCTTCAGTCTTTTGCTCATAACTTACCTCCAAAAATATTCTCTCTGCCCGCCCGAAAGCGGGAGAAATCCGAATGAAGCCTTCCGATCAGGTCGTAGGACGCGCGTAGTAGCACAGCTGTAACCACGCAATATCAGGCGTAAAACGATCTTCCATTCTCATCAGGATACGAAGGATCTCAACGATCTCCTGATTTGCGACCACATATCCCTGATCGTTCATGGAATCGGCATAGTTCTGCATGACAGACGTATAATTCAGACGATCTTCCTCCGGGATCTCATCGTAAACCGCCTGATACTTCTCATAAGAGTAGAAGCCGTTCCCCGTGAAATCAAAGAGACCTTGCTCGATAAACCAAGTCAGAGAATAAGGGCTGAACGAAGTTGCATTCTTGAAGTCAACCATGACGGGCGCAACGGGGTCTCCGTTTTCATCGACAACATACCATGCATCTTCCTGTTCGAAGTACTCTACTCCGTCTACATAAAGGGGAAGAATGATATCACCGCCCATGTCTTCGCCTTCGGTCGTCCACACCGGACTTGCAATGGGCGAAATAATATAGTCTTCATCGTACTTCATGCAGAAGAAGTCGTATTCATCGCCGAAATAGGTAGGCGAATAGAAAGCACAAGCCAGGTAGTATGCCTCACCCGCAATCAGGTCATAGACGATCTCGAAGTTCCCGTCCGTCGCAACGGAAGGTCTGCCTTCGCCGCCCGCACTCTCGGCAAGAATATTTCCGGAATCGTCAAAGAGCCATGCCATCGTTTCATTGCCCGTCGTATGATCGCCGACGGAATAGAAGATGTAGCTGCCCGATTCCTCCGGAACAAACTTATAGCGAATACCGCGAGGAACGAGGATCTTGTTGAGTACGAGGTGGTTTGCGTTATTGACGCCGTCCGTGCTGAGTTTCATCGGAATCGCGTTCCAATCGCGAAGTCCGCGGATAGGATCGACCATCGGTTCGTAGTCGCCGTACTGTTCGATATAGCGGCATACCTCAAGCCATTCCGTCTCGTTATCGTTGGGGTTGTTATTCCCGCAGGTTGCGACCATGCGGACAAGCAAATCTTTCAGCTCCTGCGTCACAGGCGTAAGCTGGATATCCGAGAATCTGCCCAGCCATGCATAGTCCGTGATCAGATCATAATTATCATACCAGAAACGATCGACCTCGTTAAGGCTCTCAAGCACACTCTGGTTGATGGAACCATCCTCAGCGACCACACGATTATAGACATCGAGCGCCGTGCTGTAAATCCTAGGTCCCCACTGCGTATCCTCATTGATCTCCGCAAGCAGATAGGGATCTCCGTCCGCCGCAGAGCCGTCCGCCTTGGTGCCAACGTGGTAATAATTGTCGTCTGCAAGATAGATGTCGACATAGTTGGTATAGACGGGATTCTCGGGATCGCTGTCGTCAAATCCGGTTGCAGCCTGACGGACGATTTCCATGTATCCGCCCTCTGCTTCCAACTCGTCGAGCGAAGAGATACGCATGTTTCTCAGCCAGACGGTATCCTCCCCCACATAACGGCTCGCATCCTTGACATAGGCAAACGAGAACTCATGGGCATAACCGTCGCCGAGATATGCGTAACAGGTCGTCCAATCATTGCTTCCTGAATACTCATAGGCAATTTCACCGTCAATAAAGACATAGAGAATATCGCCGTCTTCTTCTGTATCCGTCTTGTAGTCAAATGCAAGGACTGCATCCTTTTCCAAAGTGACGTCCAGATACAAAATACTGTAGGAATTGATCTTGGGAGAAGCATTGCCCGCAATATTGGAGTTATGAATGCTCTTTCCGTCCTCGGAAACGACCCAAGGCCAGTTATATTCCAACTCCTCATGACGATATGTGAACCCGGATGCCGTTTCTCCGTTCAGCGCAGCCGCGATCTCTTCGACTGAAGGCGCTTCTACGTTGGGCATCTCGATCTGATCGATGGGCTTATCGTCGGGAACATAGTCGTCTCCGGTATAGCTTTCAAAGATCTGACGGAAGATATCGGCATCGGTAATGCCGCCCGCTTCGATCTCGCAGACAACACCGTAACGGTCGACAACAACGTTCGTAGGATATCCGGAAACCGCAAAGTTCAAATAGAGCGCGCTGTCATGACAGACATCGAACGTCAATCCTCTCTGAGACTTATATGCAAGACTTTCGGAACCGGACTGGAAAGGATTGATCGCAACGATCGCAACGGAATCCTCATAATCTTCATAGGCTTCCTGCATGAGCGGAAATTCCACGTCGCACCAAGTGCAGCCGACATACCAGAAGTTCAAAAGGATCATCTCTTTTCCGTCTGCCAGAAGCTGCGAAAGGGTCTTCGTTTCCCCCGTCTCCACTTCGGTATATGTGAAATCATACATGACGGAACCGACCGTATAAATATTTCCGGCAGGCATTTCATCTTTGATGATAGAACTTACAAGACGAATGGTAACAGGGGAACCCTGCGCATCCGTAACGTACTCCTGATCCACGTTATAGCCTGTCGGTATATTGCCAAGCTCAATGGTATATATGTCACCGGGAGCGGATATTTCGGCTACACCTTCTTCATTTGTGAATGATGCGCCCTGGACCTCCCCGTCCTTCAGCAATCTGACTGTAACGTTGCTGATCGCCGAGCCGCCCGCCGACTGTACGGAAATGGAATATGTGACATCTCCGTCATTTTGAGGCGTACAGGCAGCAATCCCGATCGCGGCAAGCACCAGCATGACACTGACCAGCAGCGTTCTGACAATCTTTCGCATGATAAACTGCGTCCTCCTGAAAAAAACTTACTTTAAAATTTGCATATAATGCTGATATGGTCAAATGTGCACGGAAACGGGCGCGCAGTACGCTGCACCCGTATTCCAATACTTCGTCTGACCAAATCATATTTTATCACGAATACGCCAAAAAGGCAACAAAACCGCTTCACAGATTTATGACAAATGCTTATATTGAATATCCGCATTTTCGATAAATCGTTCATCGTCCCTACAACATCAGCCGCGCATGAAAAAATACAAAGCCACAAAAATGAGAGTAAAAGCAGCTATAAAACAGAAGAATGCCGGCAAAAACTGTGCCATGGAAGCCTTATACAGTGCCTTGCGCTCTCTTTTGCTCAGATTCAGCGAACGAAGCTCCTCATGCTTCTTCCGCTCCTCTGCCGACTTGTAGCCCGTAATATTCTCATAGTCCATGTTGGCGATCGTTCTTCCGTCATCGACAAACTCTGGCTTCTGTTTTTTTTCCTTATGTCTCATAGCTGTCTTAATCCTGAGGATACAGATGGCAGGCAACCATGTGTCCGTTCCCATAATCACGGAACTTCGGCGCCACCTCTTTACAGATGTCCATGCAATGGTTGCAACGGGTATGGAACTTACAGCCGGAAGGCGCGTTGATAGGACTGGGAATATCCCCGCTCAGAATGATGCGCTTGTTCGTAGCATCGGGATCGGGAACGGGAACAGCGGAAAAGAGCGCTTCCGTATAAGGATGCATGGGCCGCTCGAAGATATCATCCGTCTGCGCGTACTCCACGAGGCTGCCCAAATACATGACTCCTACCTGATTGGAAATGTGCTCCACCACGGAAAGATCGTGAGAAATAAAGATGTACGTCAGTTCCATCTTCTCCTGAAGATCTTTCAGAAGGTTAATGATCTGTGCCTGAATGGACACATCGAGCGCAGAAACAGGCTCATCGCACACAACAAACTTCGGCTTCAACGCAAGAGCGGTTGCAATGCAGATACGCTGACGCTGTCCGCCGGAAAACTCATGGGGATAACGTTCAAAGTAGTGGGACGGAAGTCCGCATTTCTTCATGATATCCAATACATACGCCTTGCGCTCGCTCTTGGGTACGAGTTTATGCTGTCCCACCGCCTCACCGATGATTTCTCCGATCGGCATACGGGGCGAAAGACTGGAATAAGGATCCTGGAAAATGATCTGCATCTGCGGACGTAATGCATTCATCTCGGCAGTTTTAAGTTTGTTAATATCCTTTCCGTCAAAAAATATCTCACCGCCTGTCGCAGGCTGAAGACGGAGAATCGTTCTGCCAAGTGTCGTTTTCCCGCAGCCGGATTCCCCGACAATGCCGAGTGTCGTACCGGCTCTGATCTTGAAGCTGACATCGTCCACCGCTTTTACAAACGCTCTCGGCCTGCCGAAAAAGTCCTTATTCGCAGGAAAATATTTTTTCAGATGTCTGACTTCAAGAAGCGCTTCGGGATCGGGCGGAAGGGAATCCTGCACGGAAGGCGCTGCTGCTTCCTCCGTCCCGTCGCCGGGTTCGCGTTCAGATGCAGCCAGCATCGCCTGCTCGTCAGCAGCATTGCTTTGTTCAATCTGCGCTTCATGCATGAGGCTCTCCTCCTTCGTCGTAAAGATAGCATGCAACACGATGCGTGGGCGAAACCTGGATAAAATGCGGATATTCGCCATCGCATTTCGCCGTGCAGCGGTCGCATCTCTCTTTAAAGTAGCAATAGTCAGGCATATCGATCGGGTTTGGAACCTGTCCGGGGATATTATACAGCCTTTCTACTTTACGCTTGACAACAGGCTTGCTCTTCTGCAACCCAACCGTATAAGGATGGAGCGGATTATGGAAAATCTCCGCCGTCGTGCCGCTCTCAATGACACGGCCCGCATACATAACGACCACATAATCCGCCATCTCGGCAATTACCCCGAGATCATGCGTGATCAGCATAATGGAACCATCGATCTTCTTCTTGATATCACGGAGAAGATCCAGGATCTGCGCCTGAATGGTCACATCGAGAGCCGTCGTCGGTTCGTCGGCAATAATGAGACGAGGATCGCAGGAGAGCGCGATCGCGATCATAACGCGCTGGCGCATACCGCCGGAAAGCTCATGAGGATAACACTTATAGACGCGTTCGGGCGCCGCGATGCCAACAAGGCGCAGCATCTCCAAACTATGTTCTCTGGCCTGAACCTTCGTACAGCCGGGTTGATGCAAAAGTACCATTTCATCCAGCTGATATCCGATGCGGAATACAGGATTAAGACTTGTCATCGGCTCCTGAAAGATCATTGCGATCTGCTTTCCGCGGATCTTGCGCATATCGCTAACAGGCATTTTGGCGATATCGTACGCCTTGTCGCCCATATTAAAGCGAATGGAACCGCTGACGATCTGCCCCTGCGGTGCTTGTACAAGCTGCATAAGAGAAAGACTCGTAACTGATTTCCCGCAACCCGACTCGCCTACCACACCGACAGTAGCCCCCTTGGGAATGGAAAACGTAACGCCGTCTACCGCCTTTGCGACGCCTGCATCCGTAAAAAAGTAGGTATGCAGGTCGTCAAACTCAACGATATTTGCGGGGTCGTCCATCTCACAAAGATATTCCGCTTCCTCTACATGACGCTTTTTGCGCTTTTCCAATTCACGGATCGTCTTTGCGTTGCTCCTTGCGATCTCACGCGATTCTTTCGCAGAGAGATAGTGAGCATTCCCCTTGGGTGCAGCTGTTTCGGATGCATTTTCTTGTTTCTTTTTTTGAAATAACATGGCTTATCTCTTCGATTTCGGATCGAACGCATCACGCAGACCGTCGCCGATAAAGTTGAAACCGAGCACCGCGAGGACAATGCAAATTCCGGGCGGAACCCAAATATTGAGATAGTTATTCAGAACCTGCGGATCGGTAACGTTATTGATCATACCGCCCCACGATGCCTTCGTCAGCGGAACGCCGAGACCGAGATAGGAAAGCGACGTTTCCATCAGGATAATGCTGCCCAATCCCAGCGTCATGGAAACAATGAGCTGCGGCATGACATTTGGCACAAGATGTCGGAAAATCTTACGCGATGTAGATAACCCTCTCGCCGTTGCCGAAACCATAAACTCCTGCTCTCTGAGACTCAGGATCTGACCTCGCACGATCCGCGCGATACCCGTCCAGCCAAATAGCGTCAGGAAAATCATCATGAAATATATTCGGTTATTCGGATCGACGCCTACGCCCTCCAATACCGAACCTATGATCAGGAGAAGCGGCAGCGAAGGAATACAGCTGAAAATATCGACAATACGCATGATTAGCGTATCCACCCACTTTCCGAAATAACCTGCCAGACCGCCGAATATGATACCGAGCACTGTCTCCAAGATGACGACGATAAGACTCAGGGAGAGCGATACGCGTCCGCCGTACATGATACGCGTAAAAACGTCGTATCCTTCCTTTGTCGTACCGAACCAATGCTCGGCAGAAGCTCCGGCAAGTCTGTCAATATCCATCTGTGAACGCTGGACACGGTAGACAATAAATGTTTCCGGCTCCCCGTTTTCATCAAGGACCACATCCCCGTTTTCATCGGTGACTTCCACCTCGATTGCCGTCACGATAACATCGAGACGATCCGTTTCTCGGTCGATAGTCTCCTCGCCATAGGGAGAGAACAGTGGTCCGAGCCAGCAAAAGGCAAACAAAAAGATGATAATGCACAGTCCGACAATGGACAGTTTGGAACGAAAGAAACGTTTCGCAACCAATTGCATGGGCGTAAGAGAACGCACGTTATCGGCAAGAGAGTGCACTTCCTCGTCAGGCTCATGCGGGGGTTCCGGGGCCGGCATCGGTTCGGGGAGGTCTTCCGGCGGGAGAGGGACTTCGTTCCCGATCTCACCCGCTTTGAATTCTTCTTCCATATGTGACCCCCCTTATTTTGTTAGCTGGACGCGAGGATCGACCAGTACATACATAATATCGGTAAGCAGCATGCCCAGAACGGTAAGCACTGCAAGGAACATGTTGTATCCCATGACGAGCGGGATATCCCCTTCATTCATCGCCGTATATCCGATAAGACCGATACCGTCGATCCCAAAGAATTGCTCCAGGATCATCGAACCGCCGAACAGTCCCGGAAGAAGACCGGCGAGCATCGTGACCATGGGAATCATCGTGTTCTTGAAGGCGTGTTTATAGATGACGGAACGCTCCGAAAGCCCCTTTGCCCGTGCCGTACGGATGTAGTCCGCATTCAGCACCTCCAGCATATTGGTGCGCGTATATCGCATGATCGAACCAATACTCAGTACAACGGTGACGAATATGGGCAAAATGAGATGCCATGCCGAGTCCAGGAAATACTCCCACGGCGTAGGATTGAGAAGTCCGGCCGAATTCAATCCGAGCGCTGAATCGAACCACCCGAGATCGTATGCGAAAACCTTGACAACAAGCGCCGAAAAGAAGAACGTCGGAAAAGAGATCCCGACCATCGTGAGTACCGTAGTCGCATAATCGAATGCACCGTACTGCCTCACCGCGGCACGCGTGCCGAGATAGACCGCAAGCGGATAATATATGACAAGACTGAGCAGGGTGAGAATGAACGAAATCCACATGTGATCCGAAATGACTTTTGTCACGGCTTCTTCATATTTAAACGAATTTCCGAAATCAAAAGTGATCGCGCCATGTGTCTCAAGTTTCATGCCGCCCCAGAACGAGCCTTCATAAAACCAATTCTGAGGCATCCACCAATCGCCGAACATCCATTTGATATAACCGCCGATAATGCTGCTGTCCAATCCGTACAGCGCGCGCATCTGTTCCAATCTCTCCTGCGGATTTTCCACACTCGGATTTGCGGTGAACTTTTGCTCAACGTAATCTCCGGGTACACAGCGCAACAGTACATAAAGGATGACCGATACGCCAAAAATGATCAGCACGGAGAGAAGCAGCCGTTTGATAATATATTTTACCATGGAACTCTCCCGTTGTAGGAATATGTGCGAACAGGCTTACGCCTTGAAACTGACTTTCCAAATCTCCGCAAACGGACTCATATAAGGCGTTGCGGGAGAATAGAGCGAGGCTGCATCGATCACATCGCTGTTGTATACATAGATATCACTTCTCTGATAGAGCGGGAATTCGACCGCCAGCTCCATAACAAGGTCGGTTGCCTCACGGTAAATCAACGCACGCTCACTCTGAATGATCGTCTCACGACCCGCATCGATCAAATCGCTCAGTTCATTGATGATCCGATCTTCTTCCGCCGTAGCATTGTCCTGCGTGATAAGATAATCATAACCCCAGTTAAGAACGGAAGTTGCACGGCTGTCCTTATGATAGACCTGATACATATCGGGATCCACCGTCGAAGTCCAGGCAGCCGCCCAAACAGCAAGACCGCCGCTTGCGAGCTTATAAAGCGCACGCGCGTCGTTGACGACGGTCGTCTTGATCCCGTTTTCATTAAGGATCTCGCTCGCTCTCAGGAAGGTCGAATATGCAGGGTGGTCATACGTTTCACCCGCAACCGTGAGCGTGACTTCGATCGGCTCGTTGTTTTCATCGTACCAAACCCCGTTGCTATACGTGCAGCCACCCTCATAAAGGAAGTCTCGCGCCGCAGCAAACTTCGCATCAAACTCATAATAAGGTTCGGGATTCCAACGCTCGACACCGTCATTCGGGAATTCGTTGTATACCCAGCTGACCAGCGAGAAGTTACGATAAACAGGCGTAGAAAGCGTGCCGGGATAATATGTCTGAACGAGTGTAGGATCAAAAACAGTCATCAGTGCACGGCGGATATAGATATTTGGAATAAACTTGGCGTTAATTCCGATATATCCGTAACCCGCAGAACGGACTGTTGTATAAGAGAGGAAGCTGTTTGCATCGATCGTAGCAAGATTCTCACTCGTCGCGCTCGGATCGCCGACATCGATGCTCTTACCCGTCAGAGCGCTGACCATCTGCGTGGTCTGCAACACTTTGTACTGCACATGCTTGATCTTGGCGTTGTAGATCTCCCCTTCATTGCCGCCCACCGTCACAAAATTATCATTGCGAAGGAGGTAAACAATGTTGCTGGAGTTGAAATTCTCGCGAAGATTCACGAAACTGTCGACGGAAGCCTGCGTCTGATTTCCGTTTGCATCCGTCTCCCAAAGTAGCGTCTCATCATACATTGTAGACGCCTGATAGACGCCGGCGCCGACCGGCACACGGTTGCGGGACTTGACCTGATTCATAAAGGTCACAGACATGAATTCAACGCCGAAGTTAGAACTGTACGTTGTATCGTTCATTGCCGCCATCGTCAGTTCGGGCGTGGAATAGTAGTGCATGGGCGCAACGGAGAACGCGAAGTTCCACTTCGCCTTGGGGTCTACGCCGTTGATCGTTATCTGCAGCATGTTGTATTCGCCCTCGGCATAGTTTGCGCCGGTCTTGTCAAACTCGGATGCATCCAGCATCTGAATCCCGGAGATATTGGGAACGGCAAGACCCCCGGCAACTTGCTTGATTGCTCCGTAGTATGCCTCTTTTGCTTCGCCGGCAAAAGTCGTAAGCATGGTCGAACCGGTCGAATAGCCGTTCATGATATCGATGACCGACTTATCGTTATAACAGAGCGCCTCATACGCATAATCAAGCGCCTCTTCCATCGTGTAATCTTCGTTCCGATCGACGCCCTGCCAATCGATCACGAAGTTACCGTTCTCGTCCTTCAGATAAACCGTTCCGCTGATGACCGAAGGGTCGAGCACGCGGCTGATCAGCCCGAGTTCAAGGAAGAATCCCTGCCAAACCTTATCCATATCGAGGTCATAGCCGTCGGTATACGTTCCCGTCTCCTGATCGAGCTGACCGCGGTAGGTATTCATATCGATCCCGTTATAGATCGTCTGAAGCTCGTTCTTGAATTCCGCCTTGATCGCCTCAATGTCCGCTTTGATGTCATCCTCACCGTAAGGAACAAACAAATCGGTAATGTTTCCGTTATTGGATCCGGCATTCTGGCTGTCGTAATCCTCAAACTGCGCACGGCGCTGACTGTTATAAGTATTGACACGGGTCTGCCATGCGGTCGTATCCGAAGGATCATCCGCATATTCCAAAATAGCATAAGCGCGCATGCGAGCGAGACCGTTGTAGGTTTCGTCGAAAGCGGATGCAGATTCCTCCGTCGCATTCGGATTCTGCGTCGTGTAAGCGCGCAGCCCGACGATATCGGTGGAATATAAGGTATTTGACCCCGTATAGTTGGGATCGAGATACATATAGAGGTTGAACAGAACGTCATGCGCCGTCAGATCAACGCCGTCCGAGAATTTAATCCCGTTTTTGAGCACGATCTGATAGACGGTCGTCGCAGCGCTGTCACCGTTCGTTGTCGGCTGACCGGATGCGGTATACATCGTCTCGTTATAGTCAAGAGCAACAACGGGCTCATCCACCCCGTAAGTGACTTCCTCACCATCAGGATCGGAGCCGAGCAGAGCGATTTGTGTCTGTCCGACGACGTTGGAATCGTAGAGCGACGTCGCAAAGAACGGATTGAACACATTGTCGAAAGCGCCCGAGCTGATGGTCAACGCACGGTCTTCATTCAACTGTGTAGGATCGCCGCCGCTAGGACCGCTATCGGGTGTGCAGGCCGCGAACAGCGGCACCGCCATCGCGGCGGCAAGCCCTATCCCTGCCAGACGCGTCCATGTTTTTTTCATAACAGTTTCCTCCTGTTTATTCCTGTATTCGTTTGCGCGGCAGGCGCCGCGATTCAAATTAGGTATCGAGCCGAAGCTTACAGTCCAAGCATATTATCGGACGTATTACCCGTATATTCCGCTTTTCCCGTAACCGTACTTTCCTCAGAGCCGGCTCCGTCGATCCAGTTATCATCCGCAAGGATACAATAAAAGCCTCTTTGCGCCTCCTCCTCGCGCTCGGCGTTGATCGTTCTGATCGTACATCCTTCCAGTGCAACATCCCTGAACACACCGCCATCGAAGGAACCCGCAAGGAATGCAACGGTAATTTCCGGCTTGGGATCGGAAGTGTCGTCAAACCAACCTGACCAGACAGTGAGACTGACTTCTTCGAAAACAAGATCCTCCACCGTTCCGGACATGACGCCGAATATTGAACGAACGCGCGTAAGTTCTCTTGCGCGGACACGGGTTCGGAAATCCACTCCTGTGATCGCATGCCCGTTCCCGTAAATCGTTCCGGTGAACGACGTAAGAGCGTCCCACTCCGCCGGCTCACCGTTGCGGTTGCTGAAGTCGACGTCAGATACAAGATACCAATTGCTGTTGGACATCAGACGCGTGCTTGAAGAAAGCGTGTCCTGAGAAAGAACGGTAAAATTCCCCACAAGATAACGCGCATAGAGATTGAACTGAGCTTCACCGTTTTCCGGATATACCGCGTTCTCGACCGTGAGCGGCTCGGTCATCTCCTCATCGAGATAGAACGAAAGCAACGTATAAGTCTGATCTCCGATCGTCTGTGTGCGCACTCTGCTGCGGACATAATCCTCGCGGACAACGGAATTGCCGTACGCATCCGGATCATAGAGCATGGAAAGAAAACTTGCGCCGAAGGAAACACGGTACGTCGTTTCCAGCGGAACGAGCTCGCCGCCGATCGACAGATTGATGACAACCTCACCGCGCTGCGCCCACTCTGCGCGAAGCGTGATATCGCCTGTCACGCGATCCGTCTTAAAATCCCAGTATTCTTCCGCGGTTCCCGTTTCATTCCCCTCGGCATCGAACAGCACCTGTTTCCACCCGAGAAGATCGTATCCGGAACGGGTGGGAACGGAAATGATATCCAACGCACCGGCGCCTGCGGGAGTATATCCCGGCTCAACGGTAAGCGAATTTTCCTGCACTCGGACATAATTGTACTGTGTAGGGATGCTGGGATCGAAAGACCCGCCGTTCGCATCGTATACGACTTCATGCACCCAGCCGCGATCGATGATCTGATCCTCATCGTTTGCCGTAGAACAGGCGCACAACACACCCGCGGCAATCACCGCCATCAGGGCTGTAACGAGAATCAGAAGCAAATTGCGTCTTTTCTTTTTCATACTTTTCAAGGCACTTGCCTCCATGCATGCGGGAACTCCGCTGTCTTTTTTCGATTGTTCATGCGATACACAAAAGAATCACAATAATATCACTATTATAATCGTAATATGCGTAAAAGTCAAGCAATCAAGCCGACTCAGCGCAATTTCCCGTGTTCACAATGCGATCAATCAATGATGACCAAAGTGACCTGATCGGTGAAGGAATTACCGAAACGATCTGTCGCCGTCACATAGACGAGATATCGTCCCGTATCGCTCAGATCGTAGACGTTTCCCGTTCCCTCCAACTCCGTAAATGAACCGTCCTCCGTGAGAATGTCGGTCCGATAGACCGCATCGACCGAGACCACGATCTCCTCCGAAGCCGAAGCGTTGTCCGTTACCGTAAGTCCGAGGTCAGACAACAGTCGAGCAACGTCCGATGCATCGGAAACAGCCTCATCGTGCAACAATAACGTATAGGCAGGAACATGGATCGAAGGCGTCTCGGATTCCGCCGCGCGTACGTCTGCAGAAGTGAGCATATCCGCATAGATCTCGACATAACTCAGCATCGAATCGGTTTCCACATGATAATACTGACTCGTACGATCATAGGAAGGGCTTCCGGATGCAACAAAAACGACCAAATCGTCAGCCCCGTCCGCAAAAGTATCCGCAGCCATCTCGACCGCCTGATCCCCGATCGTACGCGCAAACAGGATTACCGTACGAAGGGAACGGCAGTCATCAAATGCCCCTTCATAAATTTTCGTCAGGCTGGAATCCGCATCCGCATTGACCGTGACCGTCTCAAGTGAAGTGCAACCCGCAAAGGCATAGGCACCGATCGACGAAAGAGTCTGAGGCAGCACGACAGACACCAGCTTGCTGCAACCGCGGAAGGTATCCCCAGGCAAATCAAACGTATTCACTGCAAAGAAACCGGAAGGCGCAAGATTCCTCAGATCGATCGACGTAAGTCCGCTGTTCTGAAACACACCTTCTCCCATTTCAAGCACACCGTCCATCTGAACGGATTCCAGTGATGTACAATCCTTGAAAGCGTGGGCGCCGACTTTTGCCGTACGCTGCGCAAGCGATACAGATTCAAGCATACTACAGCCTTCGAACGCACTCTCTCCCACCGATTCAAGAGGCAATGCAGAAAGATCGATCGAAGCAAGTGACGCGCAGCCATAGAAAGCATATGCCGGAATACGTTCAACGGCGCAGCCTGCGGCAAACGAAACGCTGCGCAAAGAAGTGCCGCGGAATGCCCCTTCCGCGATCGCTGCTGCGTATGCCGGAACCGTAATGCGATCCGAGCCGCCCGCATATCCGAGCAACGTACGGCAGGATGCGTTCAGATAAACAAATCCTTCCTGCTCAAAGGTCTGCAACGAATCACATCCATCAAATGCACCTTCCCCGATATCACTGACCCCGTCCGCTCCTACGACGGATACCAGCGAGGTACAACCGGAGAATGCATGCGCTCCGATCGAAGAAATACTTGACGGGAGAGAAACGTTCTGAACATAGGTATTGCCCGCGAAGGCATCATCCGCTATCCCGATCACGGGAAGATTGCGGTAGACCGAAGGCACGTTCACCTCAGCGGAATTTCCGGTGTACTGCTCTAAATAACAGTAGCGAGACTCTACAACAAAGGAGAACTCATCGTAGGGGATCTCCGGCGAAAGCAGCATATCGCGTTCCGCAGGATCGGAGAGCGAAAACGATGCCCCGCTCTCCGTCATGAGCGCAGGCGCGGTGCCGCCATAGAAAGCGTTCACGCGTGCAATCTGCTCTCCGCTGAGCGCACTTCTTTTCTCTACATAGAGAATCAAAGTCTCGCTCTCATTGACAAAAGTCAGCGATGCATATGCAGACGAACGCGTCCACTGCGCATACAGTGTGACCGAACCGCTCTCGAAGTGTCCCATCTCCTCGCCGACGGGCTGTCTGCCCGCCTCATCATACGACCAGTAGCCGAAGGTATAGACGGGCGCGCCCATCGCCTCCGTGAGCGCCGCCGTAAACGTCTCGTCCGCACTCACATCGAGCGGCTCACCCTCGTTCGCCGTTGCCGTGACCGGAGTCACCGTCGCCGCAACGGGAAGATTGGGCATCAGCGTGACGGCAATATTCGTCTGACGTTCATGCCAGTGCGCATAAACGGTAATATCCTGCGCAGGGATCGTGTCAAAAACATAGGGAGTCGTCCCCTCCGCATCCGTGAACCAACCGTCAAAGACATAGTTCGCGAGGATGGGTGATTCAGGCGCCGCCAACGCCTCCCCCGCTTCGCCGGTGACATCGTTGACGTGCGAGCCGCCGCGACTGTCGAACGTGACCGTATAGAGCTTCGTCCACTTGGCGTAGACGGTGATATCCGCCGCGGGCATGGTGTTTGTCGCAAAGATAAATTCGCGGGTATACTTTGCATCCCAGTACCAGCCGTCAAAACGATACCCTTCTCGGGTGGGCTCTTCCGGCGCCACCAAATAAGCATGCTTTGCATAATTGACGGCATCAACGGGTGTACCGCCGCAGCTGTCGAAGGAAAGACGGTATCCTGTCTGCTCACCCGATTCCGAAGACGGGAGCGTCGTATCGATCGTCGCATGATCGCCTGCTCCGCCGGGAAGATCGGGCGTGCGGGACGCACTCGCGTCGCACGCCGCAAAAACCCCTGCGGAAAGAGTAAGTGCAAGAGCCGCCGTTATGACAATCCGTTTTTTCATTGCTTACTCCTCCTCACCGTTTGTTTCCGCAGAATTATCCTCAGCGGATTCCGAGTTTGTCTCTGTCTGACTCTCGCAGACTTCTTCAGACGATCCTTCGGAAGAGTCTTCGGAAACCTCCGCATCCGACGCATCCTCTGCCACACTTTCAGCAATGATTGCGTCATCCGGCGATTCTTCTGAGTTTTCTCCGTCCGGAGCTTTATCCGTGTTCTTCTTTCTGCGCAGCAACAGAAGCACAACGACCACAACTGCAACGACCACTACCACGCCTGCAACGCTCAGACCGATGATCAGGCCAAGGTTGCTCGACGTACCGGGATCCGGCGCAGGATCGATGCCGGGACCGGAATCCGGCGTCTCGCCCTTCAGCTCGGCAATTTTCGCAACTGCGCTCTGAAGTTTATCGACGTAGTCGGCAAGGAACGCCTTCTGCCCTTCCGTGAGCATGTTGTAATTGGTATTCATCTGCGTGACTTCCGCTTCGTCCTCAAGCGTAAGCGCATCAACGTCAAGCGCGATCAACCAATCAAGAATGGCTTGTGTTCCGCTTTCGATCACCTCTGCCGTATACTGCTGCTCTCCGAAGAAGAACTCATAAATGACAGACTCAAATCCGGTTGCATTGACGGGAATGATCATATCTGCCATCTGATAGCCGATCATGTAGGTGAAGTTGTTGTACATCTCGATCAGTGTGATCGTCTCCGTAGCATCCGTCGTCGCCTCAACGGCAGGAGCCTCCAACCCCTTGAAAATATACTTAGGATAGTATTCACGAGGAACCGTATTGATCGAATCGGCAATCAATCCGATGCCCATATAGAAGAACGCACTGGGTCCGATACTCTTAACGGATGCCGGGATCTCGACCGCATGAATATTACGGCAATATGCCATAGCGAAGTCACCGACGCGGCTGGTGCCGTCAAGGATCACATAAGGCCGCATATTTTCACCGACTTCACGCATCTGCAGACCGTTGGGCACGGAAACCAGTTCATATGTTCCGTTCTCCAGATAACGATAAAGCCCGCCGTACGAAGCGTCCACAAAGAAGGTCTCATTGGCTTCGTCAACGGTGATCTGAAGAAGTCCGGAACAACCTGCAAATGCGGGCGAACCTATGATCTCAAGCGACGCAGGCAAATGAATCGTTCGAATACGGGAATTGAAGAACGCTCCTCCGCCCAAGCCGACAAGCTTGTCCCCAAGTTCCACGGCGGTAATATTACCCGTCAAGGCAGAGCCGTTTTCAGTTTCCGTAGGAACATAGAAAGCGCCGCTATAGATCTGCACCGCGTTAGGAAGCGAAACAGTACCGGAAATGTTCAGACAGTTATAGAATGCATTGTCGCCGATCTCAATCGCATCGCTGAAATCGTTATTGCTGATCGCGGTGCCATAGAAGCTGCGCGCATCGAAATATTCAACGCCTGACAAATCGATGTTCCTGACCGCACTTTCCTCAAACGCGCTGACGCCGATATAGCTCGTCGCCCCGTTCAAAGTAACATCGGTAAGCGCCGTTGTCTGGAAGAATGCATACGAATCGATAAATTCAACGCCCGAAAGGTCAATGCTCGTCATTGCCGCATTTCCTGCAAAGGCGTACGAACCGATTGCTTTCACGCTCTCGGGGATAATGATTTCCGAAAGGTAAGGCATGGGCAGAAGCTGCGTTCCGTCCAAAGCGACAAACGCATAATCACCGATAACACTTGCTCCGTCACGGAATTCGACCCGCATCAGGCGCGTATCGTTGAGGAACACACGATCCGCCATCGAATCGAGCGAAGCGGAGACGGTAACGTCCGTAAGCACGGGACAATTGGCAAATGCCATTGACCCGAGATCCGTAACGCTGTCAGGCAATACAAGTTCGGAAATATACGCACCGTTAAACGCATTCGCGCCGATCTGCGTAAGATTTGCATTTTCCGCAAACGTAAGAGAGGTGAGCTGCGCACAGTTCATGAAAGCGCCGTCTCCGATCGTGCGCACATTGCGTCCGATCGTAATTGCCCCGATTGCAGTACCCATGAACGCCCGCGCGCCAATAGAGGTCACGCTGTCCGGAATCTGCACTTCGGAAAGCGAACCGCAGCCATTGAACAAATCAGCGGGAATACTTTCAAGATCGCTGAGGAATACAACGGATTCAAGATCGCCGCAATCCGCGAATACGCTCTCTCCAAGGTAAGCAAGACTTGCGGGAAGAACGACACGAACGATACCCGTACCGCGGAACGCACGCGCCTCGATGCGTTCAACACCCTCCGCAACGATCAGCGTCTTGCCGTCCAAAGAACGATTATTCGCATAGGCATTGGCATGGATGACCGCAACGCCTTCTCCTACCGTGACGGTATCGCTGCTGCCCGCAACGGGATATGCGGGAGGCACAAGGACGGGTTCGTTGCCGCCTACCGTCACCAGCATAACATAAGTCTCGCCTGCATCGATCGTACTCTCTTCGGCATAATAGTTGCTGACACCGCGCAAGGAAATTGCTTTCAGCGACGAGCAACCGGAGAATATATCGCTTCCGAGAGAAGTAAGGCGCTCACCGCCGTCAAGCGTGACGCGTTCCAATGCTGTGCAGCCGCTGAACGCACCGTTCCCGATGGAAACAACGCCTGCGGGAAGATCAAACTGCGCCAAAGAAATACAGTTCATAAATGCGCCGTCACCGATCGCGGAACACGTTGCTCCGTCGGCAAACGTAACGGTCGTAAGCGAAGAACAGCCTGCAAAAGCATTCTCGCCGATCCGATCGACGGGATTATGGAAAACAATGCTCTGCAGCGACGTCATGCCGCGGAATGCGGCAGAAGCCACCGTGGATGCATAGTAATCCAGATGCTCGATTGCCGTTCCCGCAAAGAAATCGGAATTAAGCTGCGTCGTCTTGCTCAGCGTCACATTCTCAAGAGCGGAACCATAGAACGCACGAGCGCTCCCGAAACGAAGGTTGCTCAGATCCGCCTCGCTCAGGCTGACCGTATTGTTGAATGCGTTTTCGTAGATACCGGTTACCCGGCTGAAGTCAAACGTTGCAAGTCTGACGCAGTCACGGAACGCATCCGACCCTATGACCAGGCTCTGCGTCGTGCCCTCTTCCGACGTTCTCTCAAAGAAAGCGTCCCATGTCACACGATTTTCCGTTACCGTCCCGGAGACGGTGATCCCGTCTACCTTATAACTATTATTATCCGCGTCGTAAGAAAGACCGCTCTTGTTATCTTGGCTCGCATCATACCAGACGACCTCTTCGAGCTGTTCACAGCCCTTAAACGCATTATAAGAGATTGCGATCAGCGAAGAAGGCAGGAAGATCCTCCGGAGCGAAGAATTCTCAAAGCAGGAAAGCCCGAGCGTCGTCACGCCTTCGGGAATGATGACGGTATCGATATCCTTATTCTCAAAGAAAGGACCCTCGCGCGTTGCCACCATGTATCCCATATTGGTAATACCCATATCCGCCGGGATAACAAGGATATTGCGTTGATCGCCGTCCTCATCGACATAAGTGTCCGTGTATCCGGGACCGTTATAGTCGTAGCAGTACATGCTGTATGTCGTGTACTCTTCTCCGATGGTAATATAGAATGTTGCCAAAACGGCGCCCGCATTCAGATAGAGTTCCACCGTCCCCTGCTGCTTACACAGCACGCGTGCATGTGAAGCATCGGATTCAAGGACCTCAAGAAGTCTCGGATCGCCCGAAGTCCAAGTAAGATTCGGAATACTGTCCAGATACCACGGTTCGAGGGAAGGATACAAGATGAGTTCCGAACCGTTATCCACGGAGATCGAATTGCCGTTGACCGCACGCGAAACCCCGAGCGTAAGGTTATCGTATGAACCGACGGAGAGCGATTGAAGCTGAATATTGCCTTCCGTGCCGGAAACACGCACTTGGAACGTGAACGCCTTGCTGCCGTCCGCATCGGAGGGATAAGGATGATCCGCAGAACCGGGCGCATAAGCGCTGATGGTCGCCGTTCCTTCACCTGCCGCATACAATCTTCCGTTGTCTACGCGAACGATACTCTCATCGCTGCTCTCCCATAAAACATCGTGGATCATGGGATCGGGCGACGTCTTCGTGAAATTATCGGGCGTAAGCGTATCGTTGCGGCTGTTGTAAGTGAACGTCACCTCGCTGCCGCACGTCGGACAGACAAAATGTCTGGACTCATACCCGGAACCCGAAGCCTGTGCAATGATGTCTGCAAACAGCGTGCCCGCCGGATATCCGTCGGGTAAATCGTTCGCCGTCACCTGACGCACCGTCCCGGTCTCGGGATCATAATAATAATCTCCGTCGGCATATGTCAGCCCTGCATGTTCGTCGTAAACAAAATCACACTGTGTCCCGTGCGCATTGAGATGCGAGCAGGCATACGTCGCATAATTGTATACTTTGACTTCAAAATCGGCAACCGCTTCGAAGCCATCCACCAACAGACTACCCGAATCATCGGTCAGATTTAACGCACTGCCCGCATTCATCAGAAGCGTCTGTCCGCCAATGGAATTCTCAACGCGCGATCCGCTCCCGTCCACATAGCTGGCGACAACATCAACTTTGTTGACTTCCGGAGTTGTGAGCTGAACCAGATATACGCCGGAATTGAGCGCATAGTCGTCAACGCGGACACCGATATACTTTCCGGTCTGTCCTTCGACCGTCATAAACTGATCAAGCCAGTCTGTGATCTCTACCGTCACTCTGTTGACCGCTCCGCGCGAACTGTCCACGGGAATAGAATACTCCGTAAGCCAGTCCACAGCGCCGGTCTCTTCCGTCGCCCAGTCAACATCGCTGTCCGCCTCCTGATAGGAGAACAGCTGTACTGCCTGTACATAGTGATTGTCATAGAGATACAAGTCGAGATATGCATTGCGGATCTTGGTCATATCCGTCGAATCATACTCGTACCGGATAGAACTTTCATACACGACAGGCGCTTCATAGTCCACATAGAAGGTGAACGTCTGCGTCTGCTCTTCCGCAGTTCTTCCGTTGTAATAATTGCGCGCCGTAAATGTGACGGTATATTGCGTATTATTCTTGAGTCCGTATTCAGAAGGGCTTAGCCCGATCTCCGCATAACCGGGCGTCGTGGAATAGGATTTGTTAACATTATTGATGGTGTCCTTCCAGACCACTTCCCCGGTAACGGTATTCTCAATCACGACATCCATATATTGAACGGCGCGGAGAAGTCCGAAATAGACGGCATAGAATTCATATACGCCGTACTGACTCTGACCGATCGCGACCTTATCCGTCGAAGCCGTAATACCGCTCTCCTCCCCTTCCGCAAGATCGTAGACATATTGTCCGAGCGGGAGATAGGTTTCGGAACCTTCATAATATCTGCCGATCATGACGGATTCGTATACTGCCGCAATCGTCTTGTCCTCTTCCTTTATCGCGGAATTGTTGGCATCCGCGCTGACCTCGTACGCCGTCGCGTCAAAAACAGGCGCCTCCAGCCAGTCGCCATAGAATGCAAGATAAGGAATGGACAGATCGACGCCGTTTTCAGCCGCATCGTTGAGCATGATGTAGCCCTCTACATACATACCGTTTTCAAAATTGGCGTCAAGATACGCTTTCTCATCGTCCGTCAGCGAGATGGTCACGGTAATGGTCGCATCTTCGCCTGCAGCGAGCGTCACAGCGCCGTCCGCTCGATACTCGCCGTTGACATAAAACTCTTTTTCCGCATGGTCGAGCATATAGCTCAATTCGGAAACTGTAATGTTATCGATGGAGACGCTCTCCGTCATAACACTCGCGTCCAGCGTATAATTCTTTGCGGACGACGACGTATTCTTGACGTGGAACTCCATCGTGTAAATTCCTTCCCTTTCGGGATCATCGCCCAGCTCAAGCTTTGGTTTGGAGTTGTTCTCAACATACAGATACGCCTCTGTCGCGATCGCCTTGCTGATATCTCCAAGCCCTGCTCCCTGGCGACGGACGGAATACGGAAGTCCGCGCTCATCGTTGACGATCGTCGCCGTGCTCATCAACAAAGAGTTGACGCGATCCGCCAGATCCTTCCCCGTGAGTTCGGTTGTCTCTTCGACATGCTGACGAAGCAGCGCTACGGCACCCGCCATATTGGGCGACGCCATGGACGTACCGCTGTAAATGCTGT
The DNA here is from genome assembly GCA_017887095.1 of Clostridia bacterium. Taxonomy (GTDB): domain Bacteria; phylum Bacillota; class Clostridia; order Christensenellales; family Borkfalkiaceae; genus Gallimonas. The sequence goes on from JAGHIT010000090.1 coordinate 55,398, forward strand.
AACCGCCGACGACGGACGAAGTGATCTCACCGCCGTGCGCGGTGATCTCCGGCTTGATTTTCAGATCGGGTGTAGGCCCCCACGCCGAGAAATCAGACATGAAGGGACCCGCTTCGTAATCCTTATTCAGATAGATCGTACCGGTATTGAGGGCAACGAGAGACTGACCGATATCTGCCGTAACCGTACAGGTGGGGATTTCCTTGCCCGTACCAAGAGAGGCGTTGATACGACCTGACTCATTATTATATATAATGCAGGCAACCGCTCCGTTCTCATAAGCGATACGTTGTTTTTCTTCGAAGTCCGTCTCGCCACGGGAAACAACCGCGATACAATTACCCTGCGCGAGTGCACGACGCACCGCCGCGGTATAGTTGTTGGATCGACCGTATCCGGGAACCACGACAAAATTGAATGTGCCGTCCTGCGCATCACCGAGAAGTTCCTCGACAAAATCGCCCTGCTCTCCGGCAGCATTGCTCGATTCATTGAAATAGATCGCTGTTCCGTCAGAAAGTTCCATATAAGAGGATTTCTGACCGGAAATGGAGGCAACGGAAAGCGCGCCCGCGTACGTCGAAGGCGAACCGACCGTACCGCTGTCAGGATTGGATGTAAGATTCGTGGTGCCGTAAGCGCCGTTCTGCGCAGCACTGCCCGAATTGGATGCAGCAACGACCAGATTGATGCCCGCTTCATACACCTTGTCATACACTTCATTGACGGCTGTCTCATCGATCTCGCGCGAGAATCCCGCGGAAACGCCGAGTGACATGTTGATTACGTCGGTACCCAATGTGATACAGTCAGCGATCGCCGCAAGCATATCATCGGTCTCGGCACCGCCCTCCGTACCGTCCTGCAGATCGGGGAAGACCTTGCAGATCATGAGCTGCGCATTGGGCGCAACGCCGATGAAAGTCTCACCGTTTTCAAAGGCTTCGCCATCATCCGCCGTCACATTCTCGTCTTTGCCCGCTATGATACCGGCGACGTGGTTTCCGTGCGACGATGTCTTGGGGAACACGTCGGGATCATTGTCTGCATAGTCGTATGCAAACGGAACTTTTGCATTATAATAGACGTCGTCTGCAGATATGGCGCCGCCCTGCGTACTAGCCGCCAGGTTTTCCATATTTGCTTCGACATCTGCCTTCGTGAGCTTTTGCACCTCAGGCATTTCCTGGAAAGCGGTATGGTCCTTATCATACCCCGTATCCAGCACGGCAATGAGAAGACCGTCACCCTGATATTCGATGTCAGACGAATCGTAAATACCGGTATCGTAAACGTTGACCACATTCTCCGTTACAGTCGCCTGCGGGACAGAGTACACCTCCGAGTAAATAACATTCTTGACACATGCCATAGACTGGATCGCGGACACATCCTCGTCTTTGACCACGAGCGAAACACCGTTGACAACGGATGTATAGCTGTGGCGAAGCTCATACGAAATAGAGCTGTTTCTTAACGAAGCCAAGAAGCCGCTCTGCTCCCGCTGAAGGGACGCCGCATAGGAATCCCCCTCCGTCCCGTTCACATACTCCGTGAAATCAGCATATCTTCTCTGAACGGAAGAACTGCCAAGATACACATCGAGCATGGAATCCGAGTTCATTTCCACGATGATACGGCGCGTACCGTCGCTCTTGGTCTTTGCCTGCGCGGCGGCAGACGTCAGCAGATCCTCATTGAGATTCTGCTTCGTGTTGAGCTGATCACCGAGCGCATCGGTCACATCGATGATCTTCTCGCTGCCCGTTCCCGACCCCGTCTGCGTGCCGGACATAGCCGCAGGCGTCGCGCATGCCGCCGACGCCCCCAGACATCCTGCCAAAGCAACCGTAGAAAAGGAAACGAGTAGTCTTCTGATTCCTGCTTTCACTGCAATTCAGCCTCCAAAAGTATTACTGCCGTGCGTTTGCAGAACAGCAAATCATATTTGCGATAAAATCCTCACATTCTGCGCACAATTTTATCACAAATCAGTTCCGTTACACAAAAAAGCTTTCCCGGGAGACATCTCCCCGGAAACCCCGCTTCCTGCGCAATCATAAATGGCCGTTCCTGCAATATCGCCTTTTTTTGTCCGTAACCGACATAATTTCAGATAATATGTCAAGTACAACGTGTATATTATATAAAAAATATGTATGAAACAAAAGTATTTTGACACCCTTTTATCAAATTCAAAGGTTAAAAAAAACTTATATTTCAATTACAAAATCCTTATAATTGACCTAAAAATCAAAAGACAAAAAGCAGAAAATCTTTTTCCGGACAATTTCTTTATTATATATCTTCTGCAATAATTTCATTTATATCCTGTAAAAAAAAGCATGCGTTCACAAAGCCCAACGCCGGATGCAGATGAAGAACGATATGCAAATATCCCCGCATAATCGCGGGGATATTTGCATGTGTCGGCAAAAACAGGAAGGGCCGGATATCATCAATCGGATCGTCCCTACGATATCAGACGGCGGCATCTATTTTTAGTACGGTGTTAAGGAGCACGTCCGCGCCCTTCTTGCAGTTTTCAACGGGCGTATGCTCCAGCTCGCAGTGGCTGTGACCGCCGCCCGAAGGGACGAAGATCATCGTCGTAGGCACGATATCCGCAGCAAACTGCGCGTCGTGACCGGGGCCGGAGTACATGCGCATGGAAGGATAGCCCAGCTCTTTGGCACTCTCCTCGACGAAGTCCACATAGGGCTTGTGGAAGGCGACCGTCGCACGGCTCCACGCTTCCTCATAGGAGAAGGCACACTTTTCGACCTCGGAAGGGATCTTCTTGATAATGTCGATGCACTGCCGCACGACGACGGGATCCTGATGGCGCGCGTCCAGCGTGAACCTGACGAGATCGGGAATGATCGTGTGGATATTGGGGTGGCAGGAGATCTTGCCCAAGGGATTTTCGCACGGGACGCCGCACATCTGCGTGGTGAGGTCGGCCTTAGGCGCGGGCGCGGCGGGATATGCCTGTTCCGCGAGCGCCTTTAAAGCGAGGATCTTTGTTGCGCCGTCCGGGCGGATGCAGGCGCGCTCACACGCGCCGCAGCCCACGCAGCCCGTCATCTGCGCCAGTGCGCCTTCGCCGTTTGCAAAGCGCACGGAGCGCACGAACCGATCGGGCGAGAGCCCCTTGGGGCACGCCGCGGCGCAGGGCGCGTCATGACAGAGCATGCATGCGGACGCCAGTTCTGCAATGCGGATAGATAGCTGTTTCATGGTGTGACCTCCGTTGGACGGCGCGCGCCGCACCTTTAGAGATGCTTTGCGCGCTTGACAAATTTTCCTTCGCCGTAACTGCCGACGTATTCGCCGTTGTCATAGACGAGCTTGCCGCGCAGCCAGGTCTGAACGGGATAGCCGTGCAGCTGCTTTCCTTCCCAGATGGTGTGGTCGTAGTCGGAGTGCATGTTCGCAACGGAGATCGTGAAGTCCTTTTCGGGATCGTACACGACGAGATCCGCGTCCTTGCCGACGGCGATCGCGCCCTTTTGGGTGCAGCCGAAGATCTTGGCGGGGTTGGTCGCGCACAGCTCGACGGCGCGCTCGTAGGCGATCTTCCCCTTTCCCGCCGCGTCCAGCATGTAGGGATAGAGGTTCTCGATGCCCGCGCAGCCGTTGGGGATCTTGGTGAAGTCCTCCTTGCCCCAGTCCTTTTCCGCCTGCATGAAGGGGCAGTGGTCGGTCGCGACGGTGTCAATAAAGCCGTCCGAGATCGCCTTCCAGAGCGCCTCGCGCGAAGCCTCGCCCTTCATGGGCGGCGAGCAGACGAAGTTTCTGCCGTCCTCGCGCTTGTAGACATCACAGGTAAATTCCAGATACTGCGGACAGGTCTCGGCATAGATCTTCACGCCGCGCGCCTTTGCCTCGCGCACCGCCTCCACGCCGCCTGCGTTTGCCAGGTGGACGATGTACAGCGGCGCACCCGTGTATTCCGCCCAGTAGATCGCGCGTCTGTCCGCCTCCTCCTCGACAAATTCGGGGCGGGAGAGGTAGTGATACCAGGGCGAGAGCTTGCCCTCGCGCTTAAACTCGGCGACTTTGGCGTCGATGACGTCGCAGTTTTCGGCGTGCACGTTGACGAGGATGCCCGCCTTTTTCGCCTCCTCGAGGACGATGAGGATATTGCCGTCGTCGATCATCATGTTTTCCCTGCGGTAGACCATGAAGCACTTGAAGGAGGTGATGCCCGCCTCCGCCGCAACGGGGAACTCGGAGAGGAGCTTGCCATCGTCCAGATTGGTGATCGCGACGTGGAAGGCATAGTCGGACGCCGCGACGGGCGCGCACATTGCCATGCGCTTTTCCACCGATTCCATGATGCCGTCCACCTTGTCGCCGTACTTCTTCTGCATGACGTAGTCAAACACCGTTGTCACGCCGCCGCAGACCGCCGCGCGCGTGCCCGCCTTATAGTCGTCCGCAGAGACTGTGCCGCCGAAGGGCATCGCGAGGTGGGTGTGCGCGTCGATCGCGCCGGGCAGGACGAGCTTGCCCGTGACGTCCACCACCTTGCTTGCCGCCGACGCATCGATCTTGCCGATGCAGGCGATCTTCTCGCCCGTGACGGCGACGTCCGCTTCGAACACGCCCTCCGCCGTGACCACTTTCCCGCCCCGAAATAAGATATCAAACATAATTTACTCCTTTTTTCCTGCAAAACGGAGGGGCGGTTAGCCCCTCCGTTTTGCTCGGAAAGTAATCGCCTCCGCAAACATGCGGTGATCGGTTGGTTTATTTACGACCCAAAGACGTAGCTGTCGAGATCGCTCAGGTCGACTGCATCGTGCACGTCGTCCCAGAACGCGGTGTAGAACACCTGCGAGAAGGTAAGGTTGCCGATCGCTTCCTGCGTTGCAAGGTCGGTCGAGCTGGGCGTCGTGCTTGCCGTGGAGCCGGTGTAGTACTGCGAGAGGATGTCGCGCGTCGTGTTAAATTCGCGTTCGACCATCGTTCCGATCGCATTGAGATTTGATTCGGTGACGGTGGTGCCGTCCACGACCAGCTTTGCGACCTCGGAAGCCATGTACTGCTGATGATAGAGCGAGACGCTGTCGCCTGCCTCATAGACCAGAGCGCCCGTATCGTTGCCGGCGACGCCCATTTCCGCGGGATCGGCGTGGGTGCATGCCCAAGCCCAGCCCTTGATGGATGCGCGCAGGAATGCCCTGACCGTATCCTGGTTTGCCGCCGCCCACTCGCTGTCCACAAACAGGCAGTCCTCCATCATCGCGA
>JAGHIT010000091.1 GCA_017887095.1 Clostridia bacterium
GCGGGCAGAGAAGTCTACGGGCGCGTCAAGTACACCGTGGTGGACGGCGACATCAAGTACCGCGAAGAATGAAGCGCGGCAAAAAGCACCCCGCCTTCCAACATAAAATCAGAACAAGGGAGACCTTTATGATCATCGATACACTCATTGAAAAAATCATTGCCACGCAGAACCCGACGTGCGTCGGGCTGGATACGCAGCTGTCTTACCTGCCCGAGGAGATGCGCGCGGGCGTCGCCACGCCCGAGCAGGCGGCAGACGCCATCCTAGCCTTCAACAAGAAACTGGTGGACAGCGTCGCGGACATCGTACCCTCGGTCAAGGTGCAGATCGCCTACTATGAACAGTACGGCGCGGCGGGGGTGCAGGCGTTCTTCGATACCTGCCGCTACGCAAAGGACAAGGGACTCGTCGTCATTGCCGACTGCAAGCGCAACGACATCGGCTCCACGGCGGCGCGCTATTCTGCGGCATACCTCGGCACGACCGAACTGGGCGGGGAAAAGGTCGCCCTCGGGGCGTGCGACTTTCTCACCGTCAACGGGTACCTCGGCACGGACGGCATCGCTCCCTTTTTGGAGGACTGCAAGCAATACGACAAGGGCATCTTCGTGCTGGTCAAGACGAGCAACCCCTCTTCGGGCGAGCTGCAGAACTTAACGCTCGCGGACGGGCGCACCGTGTTCGAATGCATGGGCGACATGGTCGAAGACTGGGGCAAGGACAGCATTGGCAAATACGGTTACTCCGCCGTCGGCGCGGTCGTCGGCGCGACGCACCCCGAAGAGGCGAAGATCTTGCGCGAACGGCTTCCGCACACCTTCTTCCTCATCCCCGGCTACGGGGCGCAGGGCGGGAACGCGGAGATGCTCAAAAGCTGCTTTGCCGCGGGCGGCATGGGCGGCGTGGTCAACAATTCGCGCGGCATCCTGTGCGCCTATAAAAAGCGCGGCGGGACGTACTACGAAGCGGCGCGCGCGGCGTGCCTTGACATGCAAGCGGACCTTGCGTCCGTACTGGGGGAGATATGCGCGAAGTAACGGCGACCGTACTGGAAAACAAACGCATCGCGGACGAAGTGTACTCCCTCACGTTCGGGCTGGACGAGATCGTCTCCGTCCGTCCCGGGCAGTTTGTCATGGTGGGCGTAGGCGGGTATCCGCTGCGCCGTCCCATTGCCGTATGCAAGGCGGAGGGAGAGCGCATCACGGTGTGCTACCGCTTAAAGGGCGGCGGCACGCGCGCGCTCGCAAGGGACTATAAGATTGGCGAAAAACTCTCCGTCCTGCTGCCGCTTGGCAACGGGTTTTACGTCAAGGACAGCGAAAAGAAGGTCGCCCTCGTGGGCGGCGGCGTGGGCATTTTTCCGCTCATCTCCGTCATCCGCGCTTACAATAAGAGCAAGGAACTCTATGCCTACATGGGCTTTCGCAACCGCGCGGCGCTGTGCATGGAGTACGACATGATGCAGTGCCACAAGACGGTGCTCGCGACGGACGACGGGAGCCTCGGCTATCACGGCACGGCGGTGCAGGCGTTCATGCGCGAGTATGAGGAAGTGCGGCCCGACGTCGTGCTCGCGTGCGGTCCCGTGCCCATGCTGCGCGCCCTGAAGGAGGCGATGAAGGGCAGAAATGTCCCCGTGTACGTCTCTTTGGAGGAGCGCATGGGCTGCGGCATCGGCGCATGTCTCGTCTGCGTCTGCGAAAAGACGGACGGCGCGCATGCCCGCGTCTGCAAGGACGGTCCCGTGTTTTTGATCGACGACGTCGTCTTATAGGAGAGAAAGGAGCGATTGCGGCATGGAAGAAGAGATCATTGCAAAATGTATCTCGCGCAAAAAGCGGGCTTGGATCGGTCTCAAGGGGACTATGGTCGGACTCGCCCTTCTTGCAGTAGGGCTCTACCTGCTCTTGCGTCCGGGCGGAACGACGGACACGAGCGGATTTGTCGCCAGCATTGCGGTCATCGTGATCGGTGCGCTGCTGTGTCTGCTCAGTATTTTTATGTTGGTGAAGGTGTATCCTTTTCCGCCGGTCATTGCCGCGCGGGAGGGGGACACGCTCGTCTTTCTCGGTGAGCGCATCCCTTTGTGCGACATAGCCGAAGCGACATTCGATCAGTCCAAAACATTGATCCGGCAGCCGACGTATGGGTTGCTCCGCATTCGTCTGAAGAACGGGCGCATCTTGAAAAACGGCTGCGTCGATGACGTTGCGCAGGCATGCTTCCGCCTGAATGAGTGCTTGCGCAGGTACGCTGCGGAGCAGGAGCAACAATCGTTTGCCGGCAATGCGCGGCGTCCTGATGCATGAAAACCGATCGGAAGCTGGACAAAGAATATGGAAGAAGTCATTGCGGAGCGCAGTAAGGGCGCGCTTGCCCTCTATATTTTCATGAGCATCCTGTGCCTGATCCTCATGGGTACGGGCGCGTTCCTTTGGGATCGTGGCGGCGCATATTATCTCGTCATGGGCGGGGTTTGCTTCGCTTTTTTCGGAGTGGTGCTCGTTCTCGTCCTGCGAACGCCGCGAAAAATCGCGGTGCGCGTGGGTGAGGAGCTGTATTTTTGCGGACAGGCGTATAAGCTTCGTGACATTGCGCGCGTAGAATACCGCAACGCGCATCGGCGCGCCTCGCACTATCCTTGGGGTACGCTGGAAGTTTTCTTTGCGGACGGGCGGACGGCAAAGAGCCGTTTTGTCGCCGATGTCGAGCAGGCGCACAACCGCCTCATCGAGCTGATGCGCGAGTACGTCGCCGGGGGAGAGCAGTCATGCGGGAAGTGATTGCAAGGTCGCAGGATAAAAGGCGGATGGCGGGCACGTATCTTCTCATGCTGGTCATCGGCATCGCCCTCATCGTGCTTGGCGTCATTTTGCTGGGCGCAGAGGGGGACGCATGGTGGGGCTATGTCCTCATTCCGGTGGGTGCGCTGGCATGTGTTGCAGCGGCGCTCTATCTTGTCACTGTCCTCCGCCAGCCCGCAGTTGTCGCCGTGCGCGAGGGGGATACGCTCATCTTTTTGGGAAAGCGCATCGCATTTTCCGAGATCCGCAGTATTGAGTACAGCGTTCCGAACGGGAATACGGGCGCAACGTGGGGAAACCTGCGCATTTGGCTGAAGAATGGCGGCAAGGTGCAATGCCGCTTCGTCGCCGACGTCCGTCAGGCAGTCGCGCGCATGGAAGCGCTCAGGAAAGAGTATAAAAGCGGGACGGAGGTCCTGTAAAAAGGAGATATGGGATGGAACAACAAAACAAGGTATTGGCGACCCGTCAGAGCAAGGCATTTCTGTTTGCGGCAGGTTGGTTTGTGGCGGGGGCGATCGTGCTTGCAGTCGGCATTTATACGATGCTTGCCGGGACATTTTCTTCTTCGGCAGAGAACGCGGGCATCGAGTACGCCCTGATTGTCATCGGTGCGCTTCTCGTGCTCTGGGGCGTCGTCATGTTCGTCATCGTCGTGCGCGTTCCGAAGGTCGTCGCCGTACAGAGCGGGGAGAAGCTTCTCTTCTGCGGTAAAGAATACTCACTCAAGGAGATCGTGCGCGCGGACTATCGTCCCACCTACACCGCGCGGCTCTTTACCGAGGCGTACGGGACGCTGACCATCACTCTTTTGAACGGGCAGAGCGTCAAGTGCCAATATGTCGCGGCCATCGAGAGCGCGGCGGCAAAGATCAACGCCCTGATCGAGCAGGCGAAGGCGGAGAAAGAGGCGTAAGGCGTGCGGCGTGTCCGCAACCCTTCGTCGCCGCAAAAATCTTTTCTGTGAAAATATTTTTGCGATTTCAGATCGTCTCTCTGTCTATCGTTTCAAGGGAGGCTACAATCGCTCTTTACTATGAGAATGCCGCAAGGAAAGTCGCGTTTTAGCTATAAATAATGGCGCAAGCAAAACCGCGCTTTTGCGCCAGCGCATCCCAATTTGCGCGGAAGCACTTTCGCGGAAAAGTGAGCGGCGCGCGCTATTTTGTTGCGACGGCGCGCCGCGAGGAAAACCGAACACAAAGCCGAAGGCGAATGCTGGGTTTTCCTTAAACTCACGGAAATTCTTTTCGTCAGTTCGAAAAGAATTTCGTGAACTTTTTTGGAGGAGTTTTTTATGTCTGATTTATCGGTAACGCTCTGCGGGAAAAAGCTGAAAAATCCCGTCATCACCGCGTCGGGGACCTTTGGGTTCGGGCGCGAGTTTGATGAGATCTATGATATTTCCTGCCTCGGCGGCGTGGCGACAAAGGGCATTGCCCTCGTCCCGTGGGGCGGGAATTCCGTCCCCCGCATCGCGGAGAGCCGCGGGGTCATCCTCAACGCCGTCGGGCTGCAAAATCCCGGCGTGGAGAAGTTCATCGCGGAAGATCTCGACTGGCTCAAAAAAAAGACCTGCGTCATCGCCAACGTCGTCGGCAGGACGATCGAGGACTATGAGGGCGTGTGCGCCCGCCTCGACGGGCTCGTCGACTTTCTCGAGCTGAACATCTCCTGCCCCAACGTCAAATGCGGCGGCATGGCGTTCGGAATCCGCCCCGAGGCGATCGAGGAGGTTACCTCCCGCGCCAAGGCGAAGTGCCCGAAAACACCGCTCATCGTCAAGCTCTCGCCCAATGTGGAGAGCATCGCGACGAACGCGGAGGCCGCGGAACGGGGCGGCGCGGACTGCATTTCCCTCGTCAATACCTTCACGGGCATGGCGATCGACATCGAGCGCCGCCGCCCTGTCCTTGCCAACAACACGGGCGGGGTGTCGGGCGCGGGTATCAAACCCATTGCCGTGCGCATGGTATATGAAGCGGCGCATGCCGTCCGAATTCCCGTCATCGGCATGGGTGGCATCACCTGCGCCGAGGACGCGATCGAATTTCTGATGGCGGGGGCCGTCGCCGTGCAGGTCGGCACGCAGAACTTCACCGACACGCGCGCCTGCCCCAAGATCATTGCGGGATTGAACGAGTGGTGCGACCGTCACGGCGTTGCCCGTGTTGCGGACCTGACGGATACCCTTACGCTGAACTAAAAGGCTGCAAGCCTATTTCATAAGGAGAGAACTATGCTTACTTACAAACAGCGCTTTATCAGATTTATGGTGGAGAACGAGGTGCTCTTATTCGGTGACTTCACCTTAAAGAGCGGCAGAAAGGCGCCCTACTTCATCAATGCGGGCAAGTACCGCACGGGCACGCAGATCGCGGCGCTCGGCGAATACTATGCGGAGTGCTTTTTGGCGCACAATGTGGACGCCAAGACGCTCATCGGCCCCGCCTATAAGGGCATCCCGCTCGCCGTCGCGACCGCTATTGCGCTCGCCAAGAATCACGGCGTGGACGTCGGCTTCTGTTTTGACAGGAAGGAAGTCAAAGACCACGGTGAGGGCGGTATGTTCGTCGGGCAGAAGCTGGAGGCGGGGGATAAAGTCGCCATCATCGAGGACGTCATGACCTCGGGCAAGGCGCTGCGCGAAGTGCTGCCCAAGATCAAACAGGAGGCGGACGTCACGGTGAGCGCGATGATCATCTCTGTCGACCGTCAGGAGAAGGGGACGGGCGAAAAGTCCGCCGTGCAGGAGGCGTACGACGAGTTCGGCGTCAGGGTGTACTCCATCGTTACCGTCGAGGACATCATCGAGGCGATCGAAACGGGCGTCATCGAGGGCAAAGAGCACCTTGCGGCGATGCGCGCATACAGGGCGCAGTACGGGGTATAAACAAGGGTACGCGGCATATTAAAAGACGCTTCTTCAAAGATTTTTGTTAGAAAACAAAAATGAACGGCGACCGAAATTTTCGGTCGCCGTTCATTTTTATAGCAAATGTGCTTAGTCGTGTTCTTTGTCCTTGGAAGAGGAAAGTGCTGTATAGACGATGAGAATTATGAGCGTAACCGCAAACAGTACCGCGGCGGCAAGGACGGGGGTAAAATTCGTGCGGAGAGGGATCTGCGTACCTTCATTGATCAGGTTGACAAGAGATGCCGCGTTGCCGATCAGCAGCGCCGCGCAGACTGTGACAAGGAGCGCAAAGATCGTGCAGAGAATGGCATATTTCAGCGCGTTGGCATTCGATGCGGTTCCTTCGTCCACACCCTTACACAGCGCCGAAAGAAGCAGCGCCGCCATGATCATGAGTGCAATCAGAAGAATAAAACCGAGGACGGAGCAGGCGATAATCGTCATGCATTCGGAGGGGTAAGCCTCGATCAGCGAGGTAGTCTGTCCGTATCGGAGGTCCAGATTTCCGAGAAGCGACAACGCCTGCATGAAACCGAAGGAGAGCCGGATGCTGTTGCCGCTTTCTTCGGCAATGAGTTCGGTCAGACAGCCTCCGAGCAGGGAGACGGCAATGCAGGAAAGGACGGCGGCGGCGACATAAAAGCTGAGCTGTAAAATGCGGGGCTTCTTTTTATTTTCGACGCCGCGGCTGACAGCGTTGCAGGCTGCCGAAAGTGTGATTGCGATCGCACCGAGTGCGATGCCTGCCGTCGTTGCACCGCTGAGGGAAAGGGAAATATTATAACTGATGTCAACAGATGCGTTTGCGGCAGAGGAGATGTATACCGTCGCCGCATGCAGCCCGAGGAAGAGAAGAGCGAACGCAAGAAATACGAAGTAGGTTTTTGCCGCCATGCCTGTGGCGGAATTTTTCGCCTTTCCCGAAAAGCTGCGGATATAGCGCACGAGTGTGACGATGAACAGTACGGGCACCGTGATGAGAGCTGCGACGGAGATGAGCGTGCCGAAGATCGTGCAGACATAGAGCGAGGCGGCGTAGACCGTCGGCATCGGTTCGATGAGCGCTTCATTCAGGTCGGTGTACGCATCGCCGAAGTAGTAGTAAAGATCCATGCCTTGGATGTCGAGAAGTTGATTCAGTGCGCCGCCGTCTATCGAACAGCCCAGGCAGAACGTAAAAATAAGCGCGCACAGCGCGGCAAATACCGCGCAGGCTCCGCCGACGTATGTAAGGATCTTCTGCCAGAGTTTGGGTGTGTCCTGTTCGGATGCTGCGGGGTCTGTTGTCTTTGATTGGGCGGCAGACATTGCGTCGGCTGCCGCAGGCGCGGGTGCGAGACGCGCGCCGCAGCGGATGCAGAACGTCCCGTCTGCGGGAACTTCTTCGCCGCATGTGGGGCAGGGTAACATTCCGCTCATCGGTTTGCCGCAGTTTTTGCAGTACACGGCGGAATCAGGGTTTTCCGTCTGACAAAACGGACAATTCATTTTCATACCTCCTTGATTGTGCTAATATTGTATCACGGGACGGTTAGCGTGTCAAGGAGAGGACAGCCTATTATTCAATTTTGTTTGAACGATTTGCCTGAGGCAAAACAGCCCTGTGAACAGAGGCATATTTTTCATTGCGGCGCTCATACCATAGCGATATGGAACAATATGCAAAGACAAAACGGGAGGTTCTGGATCGCCTTGCGAGCAGTGAAGGGGGACTGACCTCGGCGGAGGCGGCGCGCAGGCTGGAAAAGAACGGCGCGAACGCCCTTTCGGAGGGCAAAAAAAAGAGCAAACTGCTCTTGTTTTTTGCGCAGTTCACCGATTTAATGACCGTTATTCTGATGATCGCCGCGGCACTTTCGGCAGGACTTGCAGTCGCAACGGGGGATAAATCGGAACTTGCCGATACGATCATTCTGCTTGTCGTCATCCTGCTCAATGCGATCGTCGGATTTTTTCAGCAATACCGCGCCGATACTGCCATCGCAAAGCTGAAAAAGCTTTCGGCGTGCGAAGCGAAGGTCGTGCGGGACGGGCGGGTCGTCAAGGCAGATGCGGAGACGCTCGTCGTGGGGGACGTCGTCGAACTGGAGGAGGGGGACAGGATCCCCGCCGACTGCCGCGTGCTGTACGCCGAGGACTTCCGCTGCGACGAATCCATGCTCACCGGGGAAAGCAAGCCCGTCAGAAAGACGGACTGCGTCGTCACGCGCCCCGCGCTCGCCGCACGCGCGAATACGGCGCATCTGGGTACTTTCTGCGTGCGCGGGAGCGCGCGCTGCCTCGTCACGGCGTGCGGAATGGACACGGAGATGGGCAAGATCGCGGCGCTCCTTCACCAGAGCAAACCTGCGCCCGCGCCGCTGGATAAAACGGTCGCAAAGCTCGGGAAGGTCATCACGGCCGTAGTGCTGTTCGTCGCGCTCGCGCTTTTTATCGGCTCCCTCGTCACGGGCAGGCACACCTTTTTGGAGAGCCTGATGAGTGCGGTCGCCGTCGCGGTCGCCGCCATTCCGGAGGGCATGGGGGCGGTCGTCACCGTCATTCTGGCGCTGGGTGTACAACGCATGGCGTCCTCACGCGCTGTCATGCGGCGCATGGGGGCGGTGGAGAGCCTGGGTGGGTGCAGTGTCATCTGTTCGGACAAGACGGGCACGCTCACCCGCAACAGAATGACCGTCGAAGCGATCGCGACCGGCGATCGTATGGAGAGTGAGACATATGCCGGCACGCCCATGCAGACCGAGCTTTTGCGCTGCATGCGCATATGCCACTCGGTAAAGGGGCGATCGGGTGCATATGTGGGCGACCCCACCGAGGTCGCGCTCCTTGAATATGCGGACGGACTGGGATATTTTTATGACTGCGAGCGGCTTGGCGGAACGCCCTTTTCCTCCGAGCGCAAGATGATGAGCGTATTCTGCCGCACCGAGCGGGGCGGCAGGCTGTACGTCAAGGGCGGCGCGGACGTCGTCCTGAAGAAGTGCAGCCGGATTCTGACGGCGGCGGGGGAGAGAACGCTCACTGCGCAAGACAGGGCGAAGATTGCCGCGCGCGCGGCGTCCTTTTCCGCGCAGGCGATGCGCGTTCTGGGCTTTGCCTTCGGACGGAGTGAGCGGGAAGATGACCTCACTTTCCTGGGACTTGCCGCTATGCTCGATCCGCCCAAGGAGGGCGTCAAAGAGGCAGTGGCGGCGTGCCGCCGCGCGGGTGTACGAACCGTCATGATCACAGGCGACAGTCCCGAAACAGCATATGCGATCGCTTTGCGGCTTGGCATTGCGAAGGGACGGGGGGAAGTCATCACGGGCGATGAATTGGACGGAATGGACGAAAAGACGCTTGCCCGCCGTGCCGGAAGTTGTTCGGTGTACGCGCGCGTTTCGCCCGGTCACAAACAAAACATTGTCAAGGCATTGCAGGCATCGGGTGAGGTGGTCGCGATGACGGGAGACGGCGTCAACGATGCGCCGGCATTGAAGAGTGCGGATGTGGGCGTTGCGATGGGGTCCGGGACGGACGTCACGAAGGACGCCGCCGACGTCGTGCTCACAGACGACGACTTTACGACGATGGTGCGCGCCGTAGAGGAGGGACGCAACGTCTTTTTCAACATCAAAAAGACCATCTCTTTTTTTCTCTCCACCAACTTTGCGGAAGTGTTGTCCGTTTTTCTTGTGACGCTCTTTTTGTGGCAGCAGGACTTTCTCACTTCAACGCAGTTATTATGGATCAACCTCATTACCGACTCTCTTCCCGTGCTCGCGCTTGGCATGGAACGCACACACGGCGCAATGGACCGTCCGCCCGTGTCCGACAGGGAGATCTTCTCGCGGCGGGCGATCCTCGGCATGCTCTTTTTCGGCGTGATGCTCTCCGCCGTGGTCATCGCGCAATATTGCGTCTTCCTGCGTCTTTACGGAAGCGGCGCCGCGACGACAGCCGCTTTTCTCACGATCTCCCTCTCCGAGCTTTTCCACGGCTTCAATGTGCGCGCGGAGGGCGTGCATATGACCAAAAAGCAGTTTTTCTCGGGGCGGGCAATGTGGCTGACGGTGCTCGTCGGCGTCCTTCTCAACGTGGCGCTTGTTCTGATTCCTGCATTGCGGACCGCCTTTCATCTGAGTGCGCTCACGCCCGTGCAGTGGCTTTCGGTTGCCGTCTGTTCGCTTGCCATCCTGCCCGTAGGGGCGGCGTACCGTTTTTGCATGGTTCGTGTGAAACCGCTCCGCTTCAAAAGGCGGCGAAGCGGTATCCCTGTTCGCGGAAATAACGGATGATGTCGGGCAGCGCTTCGGCGGTCGCTTTGTGCGGTGCGCTGTCATGCAGGAGCAGGACGACGCTCTTTCGCTGTCCTGCTGTGCGGATGCTTTCGGCGACGAGCTGCGCCGCATCGGCATGTGCAATCTCCTCGTCTCCGCAGACGGCGTTCCAGCGTACGACGCGATAACCATGATCCTGCAAAAGCTGCGTATGCCGTGCTAGGTCTGAAGTCCCTCCGCCGGGAAAACGGTAGATGCGGGGCGAGATACCCGTTACATGCTCGATGACAGCGGCGCAGGTGTCCACGTCGGAAAGAAGCGCCTCGTCCGAGGCGTAGATCGCCTTGTAATCGTGCGTCGCGGAGTGTACGCCCAGGGTGTGTCCCTCCGCCGCGATGCGTCGGAGCGTTTCCTCTCTGCCGCGGACGCGGTCGCTTACAATGAAGAATGTCGCCTTGACGTTCTCCTCTTGCAGGGTGTCAAGGATGCGCCCCGTCACGACGGTGCTGGGTCCGTCGTCAAAGGTGAGATAGACGGTCTTTTCTTCCGCATAGGAAAATACTGTCTGCGCTCGGGCGGTGCGCATTCCGACGAGGACGGCAAGCGCCGTAAAGGCAAGAACGGCAAAAAGGACGGGAATAATTTTTTTCTGCATATCGGGAGTTTGGGTATTTTTAACAAAATTATTTACTTTTTTCCTTGGACGTGTTATAATATGTCCTGAAAAGCGCAGGCGGCTCGACCGCGCGCCAAAGGGGTAAAATATGATTTCGACTAGGATCTTCGGAAAAACGCAGGACGGCAGAGAGGTGCTTGCCTTCACCTTTACGGACGGACCGTACAAGGCGACCGTCCTCAATTACGGCGGTATCATCCAAAGCATTATTGTTCCCGATCGAAACGGCAATCCCGTGGACGTCATCCTCGGCTATAACGACGTTGCCGGCTATGAGAACAACGGCGGGTATCTCGGCGCGCTCATCGGCAGATTCGGCAACCGCATCGGCGAGGGCAAACTCACGATCGACGGCACGACCTATCAGCTGTACTGCAACGACCGCGGAAATCATCTTCACGGCGGCAAAGCCGGGTTTAACAAAAAGATCTGGGCGCATGAGGTCGTCGGAGACGAGCTGCGTCTTTCCATTGTTTCGCCGGACGGTGAAGAAAATTATCCCGGAACGCTGACCGTCCGCGTGACGTACATCTTTGAGCGCGGCGAGATGAAGATCCTCTATCATGCGGTCTCGGATAAGAAGACGGCGGTCAATCTCACCAATCACGCCTACTTCAACCTGAACGGCGAGGCAGACGGCTCCATCCTTGACAACGAGCTGTGGATCGACTGCGACATGATCACGCCCACCAACCCCACCATGATCCCTGTAGGCGGCTATAAGGCGGTCGCCGGTACGCCTTTCGACTTCAATACGCCCAAACTCATCGGCAAGGACATCGAGGCGGATGATGTCGACCTGAAGCAAGGCGGCGGCTACGATCACTGCCACGTCCTCAAAAACAAGTGCGGGCAGTATGTCAGGTACGCCGTGGCAAAGAGCGCAAAGACGGGCATCGTGATGACCTGCTATACCGATATGCCCGCCGTCCAGTTCTATGCGGGCAACGGTCTGCACCAGCAGGGCAAGAGCATTTATTACGGCAAGCGTGCGGGCTTCTGTCTGGAGACGCAGGCGATCCCCAACAACGTCAACGTGCCCGAGTATGCCGAAAAGGGCAGCTCGATCATCGATGCCGGGCAGGAATACGAGTTCATGGCGGAATATCAGTTCACGGTGGAATAACCGGACTTTTATATTCTGCTCTGTGCGGCGCCGCCGCAGGGTCCCCCCTGCGGCGGCGCCGCTGTTTTTGTCTCTCATTGGCGATGCCGCGCACCGGTGCCTTGGCGAAAGGGCGGCGTAATATATATGTGTATGTGAAATTTTTTTCGGGAAAATTTACAAAAATTGTTTAAGAGCAGTCAATTTATATTATATTAAAAGTGACTAAGAAAGATTAAGGATACAACCGTGAACAAGGAAAAGACAAAAAAGCATGAGAACGAGCAGGCGCCCGCAAAGGACGCCGCGCCGGCGCAGCCGGAAGATCAGGCAGAACAGGCAGCGAAGGCGGAACCCACGCCCGCGCCCGAGATGCCCGCGCCGCCCGACGCGGAACAGCTGCAGGCGGAGCTGGACAAGGCGCTCGTTTCGGCGGAGGACTACAAGCGTAAATGGTATTCCGTTTCGGCAGAGTACGAGAACTACCGCAAGCGCACCGCTTCTACCCGTTCGCAGGCGTACACGGAAGGGCGCAGCGACGTCGTCGTCAAGCTCTTCCCCATCGCGGACAGCCTTGAGCGTGCCCTTGCGTCCTGTGCGGATGAAAAGACGCAGCAGGGCATCGCGATGGTTCTGAAGAATTTTATGCAGCTCCTTACGGATGAGCATATTACAGAGATCGCACCCGTCGGAGAGCCGTTCGATGCAGGTCGCTGCGAGGCGATCCTCGCCGTTGATCCTAAGGAAGGGGAGGAGAGCGGCATCGTCAAGGAAGTATACGCCAAGGGCTACGAACAGAACGGCAAAGTCCTGCGGTTTGCGCAGGTGCTGGTTACAAAATAAAATCATAACATTTCAGGAAGATAGAAGGAGATCAAGATTATGGCAAAGGTTATCGGTATCGATTTAGGTACGACAAATAGCTGCGTGGCGGTCATGGAGGGCGGCGAACCCGTCGTCATTCCCAATGCGGAAGGTTCCCGCACGACGCCCTCCGTCGTCGCGTTCCAGAAGGACGGATCCCGTGTCGTCGGGCAGGTGGCAAAGAACCAGGCAGTCGCCAATCCCGACAAGACGGTCATCTCCATCAAGAGAAAGATGGGTTCGGATTATAAGGTCAAGATCGACGACAAGGCATACTCGCCGCAGGAGATCTCGGCAATGATCCTCTCCAAGCTCAAAGCGGACGCAGAGGCATACCTCGGCAGCAAGGTGACGGACGCCGTTATCACCTGCCCCGCATACTTCACGGACGCACAGCGTCAGGCGACCAAGGATGCGGGCAAGATCGCAGGGCTTAACGTGCTGCGTATCATCAACGAGCCTACGGCGGCGGCGCTCTCTTACGGGCTTGACAAGGACAAGGAAAACAGCAAGGTCATGATCTATGACCTCGGCGGCGGTACGTTCGACGTCTCTATTCTGGAGATCTCTGACGGCGTTTTCGAGGTTCTTGCGACCAACGGCAACAATATGCTTGGCGGCGATGACTTTGATAAGCGCCTTATGGACTATATGGCAGAGGAGTTCAAAAAGAGCAACGGCGTTGACCTCACCAAGGATAAAATGGCGATGCAGCGCCTGAAGGAAGCGGCGGAAAAGGCAAAGATCAATCTCTCCGGCACGATGTCCACGTCCGTCTCTCTTCCCTTCATTTCCATGACCGAGGCTGGCCCCGTTCATCTTGATATGGAGATCACGCGCCAGAAGTTCGAAGCGCTGATTGCCGACCTCGTCGACAAGACCGCAGAGCCGATGCGCCTTGCGATGAAGGACGCGGGGCTTTCCTATAACGATATCGACAAGGTCATCCTGGTCGGCGGCTCCACGCGTGTCCCCTGCGTCGTACAGAAGGTCAAGCAGCTCACCGGTAAGGAGCCGTTCAAGGGCATCAACCCCGACGAGTGCGTCGCGATCGGCGCGGCGATCCAGGGCGGCGTTTTAACGGGTGAAGTCAAGGACGTGTTGTTGCTCGACGTCATGCCTCTTTCGCTGGGCATTGAGACGCTGGGCGGCGTGTTCACGAGGCTGATCGACCGTAACACGACCATCCCCGTCAAGAAGAGCCAGGTTTTCTCAACGGCGGCAGACAATCAGACGAGCGTTGAGATCCATATTTTGCAGGGCGAACGTGAATTCTGCCGAGACAATAAGACAATGGGCAGATTTATGCTGACGGGCATCGCGCCCGCACCCCGCGGCATTCCTCAGATCGAAGTCACCTTCGACGTCGATGCAAACGGCATCGTGCATGTCGAGGCAAAGGACCTGGGTACCGGCAAGTCCACGGATATCACGATCACGTCGTCCACCAACCTCTCCGAGGACGAGATCAACAAGGCGGTCAAGGAAGCCGAGCAGTACGCCGAAGAGGACAAGAAGCGCAAAGCAAAGGTGGACGCGCGCAACAAGCTGGACGGTCTCATCTTCTCTGTCGAACAGACGATGAAGGAATCGGGCGACAAGCTCTCCGAAGAGGATAAGTCAGAGCTGCAGGCCGCGGTGGATGAGGCGAAAAAGGAGCTTGATTCAGACGACGAGGAGAAGTTCAACGCCGCGTTTGAAACGCTCTCGTCTAAGATCCAGCCTATTTTCCAGAAAATGTATCAGCAGGCTGGACCTCAGGGCGCCGGTCCCGATGCGGGCGGCAGCACGGACGATACGGAGTTCCACCAGCAGTAAAGGGTTCACGAATTTATCCGAGCAAAGGCTCGGATAAATTCCGTGAGGAAAAAGAAAACGTCGCCGCGGCACGCTATCGCTGACTGCGGCTCGTTTTCTCTCTTGACGCGAATTGAAGAGCTTACATTTTTAACTCGCGTCAATTCACTCTTTCCTTGTAAGCGCAGGGGTGCGCAAATTGAGGCACGCTGCGCAAAAGCGTGGTTTTGCTTGCGTCATGATCGATTGCCAAGGGCGGGCGCGTGTTTTCGTCGTCCGCAAAGGGATGGTCGGGACGCTGTGTTACGGCAATTCTGCGGTGAAGGGTGCGCGAATATCAGGTAACATCATATGGCAGAGAAAAAGAATTATTACGAAATACTCGGGGTCGGCAAGAATGCGACGGAAGAGGAGATCAAGGCGGCGTATAAAAAGCTCGTCAAACAGTATCACCCCGATCTTCACCCCGGCGACAAACTTGCCGCCGAGAAATTCAAGGAGATCAACGAGGCGAACGAAGTGCTCTCCGATAAGCAAAAGCGCGCTGCATACGACTATGAGCAGGAGCATCCCGGCATGGGAGGCATGGGCGGCATGGGCGGCGCGGGCTTCGGAGGCTTCGGTGGTTTCGGGGACATCTTTGACAGTATTTTTCAAGGGTTTGGCGGCAGCGCATCCGTCCAGCGCGACACCACGGGCGAGGACATTCAGCTTTCGCTCAATCTGAGCTTCATGGACGCTGCCAAGGGGTGTTCCAAGGAGATCAGCTATGCCCGCAATGAACCCTGTCCCACCTGCAGCGGTACGGGTGCAAAGGGCGGCACCGCCATGCGCACCTGTTCCAAGTGCGGCGGCAAGGGACAGGTCCGTTATGCGCAGGAGACGATGTTCGGACGCACGGTCCGTGTGGGCGTCTGCCCCGACTGCGGCGGCAGAGGCAAGATCGTCACCGAAAAATGTCCCGACTGCAAGGGGAAGGGGTATATTCGCCGCGAGGCAAAGCTCCGTCTCGACATTCCGGCGGGCGCGGATACCGGTTCGTATATCCGCAAGCGCGGTTACGGGCAGGCGAGTACAGAGGGCGGCGCGCCCGGCGATCTCATTGTTGTGCTGCGCGTCGAGCCGCACCGCATTTTCCAGCGCAAGAATATGGATCTCTACGTCGATCTGCCCATTTCCTTCAAGACGGCGGCGCTGGGCGGGACGGTCAAAGTCCCCGGTCTGGACGATACCTTCGACTATCAGATCCCCGAGGGGACTCAGTCTGGCACGACATTTACTGTGCGCGGCAAAGGCATCCGCTCGAGAAACGGTACGGGTAACCTCTACTTAAGGGTGTTCGTCGAAGTCCCCACCAAGCTCACCCGCGAGCAGAAAAAGAAGATCGCGGACGCAGCGGAGGGCGTGGACATCAAGCAGTATGAAAAGTCCAAAAAGTATGCCGACAGTGTCAGCGCGCTCTATGGGCAGGACCCCTATTCGGCAAAATAACCAAAATCCCGCATGACCGTGCGGGATTTTATTGTATCGGAATATATAGCTCTGACGCGATCAGGAATTGAATGGTGAAACGGCGCGGAGAATTTTAAGAATGATATGCCGGTTGGGCGAGAAAAATCGGAGAGCGGTCCCCGATTTTTTCTTTGATCAACACCCGGACGGAGAATGCGGGAGAATGCCCGCAATCGGAGACAAACAGTCGCGCGGACTTTTCTTGACAAGTTCGCGCGCAGACAGTATAATAGGTCATATGAAATACGTTGAACTCACCGTACATACCACGTCCGAAGCGAGCGAACTGGTTGCCGACGCGCTTTGGAATTACTCCGAAGGCGGCGTTGCAGTCAGCGATGCAAGGGACGTCATTGCCCTCGTCCGCGGCGAGACGGGCGTCTACTGGGACTATCTCGACGACGATCTGCAAAATCTTCCCGCAGACGTGTTCGTCAAGGGCTTCTTCCCGCCCGAGCGGGCAGAAGAGGATATCCGCGCCGTCCGCGAGCAGCTGGAGGAGATGCGCTCCCGCGGCGGGCTGAACTTCGGCACGCTGGAGATGACGCGGCGCATCATCGACGGCGACGACTGGATCGATATCTGGAAGAAGCACTTCCGGCCCATTCACATCGGCGCGCGCGTCGTCATCGTACCCGCCTGGATCGACTATACGCCTGAACCCGACGAGGTCATCGTCACGCTCGATTCCAACATGGCGTTCGGCACGGGCGAGCACGAGACGACTTCCATGTGCCTGGAGGCTTTGCAAGAGGTCATCAGGGATGGAGATACCGTCATCGACGTCGGATGCGGGAGCGGGATTCTGGGCATTGCTGCCGCAAAACTGGGCGCCAAGCTTTGTTATCTCACCGATATTGACCCGATCGCCGTCGAGAGCGCGGGTCACAATGCTGAAAAGAACGGTGTTGCAGATCGGACGATCGTCGCTCATTCCGACCTGCTTGCCGATTCCTCCGTCAAGGGGGATATTGTGCTCGCCAATATTACGGCGGAAGTACTCGCGCGCCTCGCGCCCGATGTGCCCAAAAACCTCAAATCGGGCGGCACGCTCATTTTGAGCGGCATCATCAGGGACAGGCTCCCGCTGGTCAGAGAGGCGTTCGGCGCGCAGGGGCTGAGGCTCGTCGAAGAGCGGAACAAGGGCGAGTGGTACGCCCTTGTCTACAGGGGTTGATATGGCAGCGCCCAAACGATTTTATGTGGAGCAGATCGCGGATGAAATGACACTCTCCGCCGAGGAGTCCCGCCACGCCAAAAATGTGCTGCGCCTTTCCGAAGGGGACGAAGTCACCCTCTTTGACGGCAGCGGCAGGGAGTATTCTGCCGTCGTCGACCATGTCGCGCGGGACGCGGTACACGTCCACGTCGTGCGGGAAGCGGTCTCTGACCGCGAACCGGGTATCTGCGTGACGCTTCTTGTCGGCGCGCTCAAGGGGGACAAGACGGAACTCGTCGTGCAGAAGGCGACCGAGCTGGGTGTCATGCGCATCGGCGTATTTTCTTCCCGCTACTGCGCCGCGTATATGAACGAAAATAAACTGGAGCGGCTTCGTCGCGTCGCGCGCGAAGCGGCAAAACAGTGCCTGCGCGCCACCGTGCCCGAGGTCGCTTATTATGAATCGCTCGAAGAAGCGCTTCGTGCGGGTGAAGATAGCCGCAATAAGCTGTTTGCCTGCGAGTTCCTGCCCGCGGGCGGCGAAGGGCTGGGCCGTCTTCAGGACAGCGTCTGCGCCGTCGTCGGAAGTGAGGGCGGCTTCTCCGAAGGGGAGTATGAAACGGCTCGGCGACTGGGCTATGCGGGCATCTCGTTGGGCAGGCGCATTCTGCGCGCGGAGACGGCGGCGATCGCGCTCGCGTCCGTCATCATGTATGCGGCGGGGGAACTGCAATGAAGGCGTGCGTCTTTACCCTCGGCTGCAAGGTCAACGAAGCGGAGAGCGCTTCGCTGATGGCGGGGCTGGAAGCGCGCGGCTATACGGTCACGGACGAGCTCTCGCCCGCCGATATATACATTCTAAATACCTGTGCGGTGACGGCGGAGGCGGAAAAAAAGAGCCGCCAGGCGATCGCGCGCATCAGAAAGTTCAATCCTGAAGCAAAGATCATCGTGTGCGGGTGTGCCTCCCAGCGCGATCCGCAGGCGTTTGCGGCGCGGAATGTCGCCGTCGTGACGGGAGCCATGCGCAAGGACAGAGTGCTCGATTTGCTCGATTTTTCGGGCACGTACCTCGAAAATGAGGACGTTTTCTGCGAATTGCCTCTTCCCAAGCGCACGCACACGCGCGCCAGTCTGCGCATTCAGGACGGCTGCAACCGTTTTTGCAGCTACTGCATTATTCCCTATCTGCGCGGCAGGACGCGCTCGCGCAGCCTTACGAGCATCCTTTCGGAGGCGCGCGCCTGTACGGCGCAGGAGCTGGTGCTGACGGGCATCGATATCACCTCCTACCGCGACGGGGATAAGGACCTCGGCGACGTGCTGCTCGCGCTCTCCGATCTTCCCTTCCGCGTGCGGCTCGGCTCACTGGAGGAGGGCATCGTCACCCGCGGCTTTTTGGAGAAGATGAGAGTGGCGGGCAATGTCTGCGAGCATTTTCATCTCTCGCTGCAGAGCGGCTCGGACGCCGTTCTCAAAAAAATGAACCGCCGCTATACGCGCGCGCAGTACCTCGAAGCCTGCGCGCTCATCTATGAATTTTTCCCCGACGCCGCGATCACGACGGACATCATCGTCGGATTTCCCACCGAGACGGAGGCGGACTTTTCAGACACGCTCGCCATCGTGGACGAGGCGGGGTTTGCGCGCGTGCACGCCTTTCCCTATTCCCGCCGCGCGGGGACTCCCGCCGCAAAGCTGCCCGATCTTCCCGCCGACGTCAAAAAGGAGCGCATGGCGCGGCTTTCCGAGACCATCGGAGCGGCAGAGGAACGCTATCTTTCCCGTTTTCTCGGCAGGACGCTGGAGGCGGTGTTCGAGGAGGACGGCGGCTACACGCGCAACTACATCCGCGTCCGGGCGGAGGGCGCAAGGGAGGGCGAGCGCTGCCTCGTCCGACTGGAAAATATGGAAAAGGACGGCGCGCGCGCCGTCATCATAAAGGAGATATAAGGTATGGAAAACTGTATTTTCTGTAAAATCGTCGCGGGCGAAATTCCGTCCGCCAAGGTTTATGAGGACGAGGAGATGGTCATTTTCAAGGACGTCGCGCCCAAGGCGAAGATCCACCTTCTCTGCGTGCCCAAGGAGCACTTTGCAACGGTCATGGAACTCACCGACGAACGCGCGGCGCTCGTCGGCAGGATGCTGCAAAAGATCGGCAGGCTTCGCGATTCGCTCGGACTTTCGGAGGGCTTCCGCCTCGTCGTCAATCAGGGCGAAAATGCGGGGCAGACGGTGCATCATCTGCACATCCATATCCTCGGCGGCGAGACGCTTCCCTGGGACTGATCGCGGCGGCGAAGAGGCTTCTTCGCCGTGCATTCCGTGCAATGTGCGGCGTGCGCCGGGGCGTGTCTTACGCGGCTGCTTTTTCGATTTGTAAAAAATGCAGCCGCACGCAGGTATAAACATTGTACATCAGGTCAAAACTCCTCACGCATTACAGGCGGGAGGAGTTTTTTTATGCGGATCATGGGAACGGTAAAGGGAATCGCGGCAATCGGTGCCTGTTTTGTATGCGGGATGTTTGCTTATGCGCTCACGCGCTCTCCTGTTTTTGACGGAAAAGATTATGAGCTTTACACCGGCACTTCGTCCGATGAGATCATTGTCACCGACACGCCCGCTATCGATAAATTCGTCACTCCCGTTGCGGGAGAAAGCGCACGCTGGGAAGGGGACCGTGCGGCAGAACTTGTGGCGCGGTTCGAAGCAAAGATCCTTTTTGTCGAAGAAACATGCGGCATAACTAACCTGTATTGTTATGCGCCGCAACTAGGCGGCGGGATCGCGCTCGGCGGGGAAGTGGTCAATCTTCATATCGCTTCGGACGGGAGTTGCACGGTTGCGGGAACGCCGATCATCTTCGGCGGTTTCTGACGGCAAATCCGGAAAAATTACAAGGACGCGTATAAAATCATTTCGTCGTGTCCATCATTTACATACCAAATATGAATTGGTCATGGGAGGAAAATTTATGAAAGAAGAAAAGACGACTACCAAGAAGAAGACGCTATATTATGTCCTGATCGGCATCAGCGTTCTGTTGCTCGCTGCGGCAATTGTGCTTACGGTGTATTTCACGACGGGAACCCCCTCCGACATTGCGGAAACGCCGGGCGACAATCAGGGAACTTTGCCCGGAGACGATGAAACGCCTGAAGATCCTGACGACAACAATGAGCCGGATGAACCTACGGGCGGCGAGACTGAATTGTATGTTTTGCCCATCGCGGCAGATTCGTGTACAACGGAGCACAATGCGATTTACGCCAATGCCGTGCTCGGCATGTATTACCGTCACAGTGGCGTGGACTTCGCTGCCGACGCGGGAGCAGAGGTTTATGCAATGGCAGACGGCGTAGTCAAAACGGTCAGCATGAGCGAACAGCTCGGAAATCTGATTACCATTACGCATGACGGCGGGCTGGAAACCACTTATCGTTTTGTGGAACCGGTGGAGACGCTCGATGTCGGCGATACTGTTGCCAAGGGTGAACTCATTGCACACGTTGCCGAAGCGTACGGTACGGAAGCCAAGGACGGTACTCATCTGCATTTTGAGGTGACGCTGAACGGTGAGCAGACTGATCCCGCCGACTATCTCGATCTGGTATATGAGGAAAAGTGAGCGGATTTTGGGATTTGATTCCCGAAAACATGGGCAGAATACGGATCATGCCGTGATGAGGGAAAACGGAGGAAGGGTATGTGGTTGAACGACAATGCAGGAGTGCTCATGCTGATCGGAGGTCTGCTTATTGTGGCGATGCTGGCGGTCGCGCTCTGGATTTTGTTTGCATTACGAAGTCAGTTCTGTGTCCAGAAGCTCAAGTTTACCGGGCTGTATGCGACGGATCGCGTTACCCGTACAAAGTATGCTTCACTTACGATCGGGAACCGAAGCGTGCGCGAGATCGCCGTTAAGGAGATCGGTATCAAGAACGGCGGCGTCGCGTTCGATCTTACAGCGCTCTATCGCTATAAGACGGGGCTGGATGAGCGGGCGCACATTGTCATCGAGCAGCGCTACTCCATTGATTTTTCCCTTTCGGTGGATGAACTGAAAAGTCTCCTGACGGATGAAAAAGGTGGCCGCCTCGGGACGCTTCGGCTGTATGCCGTCGATCTCATGGGCAATTTCTATCAGGGCAGGATCGCGCCTGTCAGGAAACTGCTTGCAGACACGATACGTCTGCACAATACGATAGGTACGCAAAAACACACCGTTTCGGCCCCCGAACAAAAGACGGATCGATAAATCCCCCTTCGGCGCCGCCGCGCTTGCGCGGCGGCGCCTTTTTCTGTTTTTTTGTTCAAACATGTTGACGGAGCGAACCGGATGCATTATAATGTCAGCAAAAATTTTCTGCATTTGGTGCGGGAAGGGGAGCGATTTATGTGGTTGAACGAAAACGCCGGCGTAATGATCCTGATCATCGGGATCGCGGTAATTACGATGATGGGAATCGCGCTTTGGATCTTATTCGGACTTCGCAGTCAGTTCTGCGTACAGAAGCTCAAATTTACGGCGCTTTATGCGGTGGACCGCGTCACTCGTGTAAAATATGCCTCGCTTACGATCGGCAACCGTTCGGTGCGGGAGATCGCTTTGAAAGAGCTGGGCGTCAAAAACGGCAGAGTCTCATTTGATCTGACTGCGCTTTACCGCGCAAAAGCCGGACTTGCGGACAGGGAACATATTGTGATTGAACAGCGTTCGTCCATTGACTTTTCTCTTTCGCAGGATGAGCTAAAAACGCTTCTGACAGACAGCAAAAACCTCTTTCCGGGCAGCCTCCGTCTGTATGCGATCGATCTGACGGGAAATTTGTATCAGGGACGGATCGGCGCCGTCAGAAAACTCCTTGCCGAAACGCTCAGGGTCGGAAAGACGGAGGAGTCCGCGGAAAAGGGCGACGCGGGGGAAAAGACGGTTTGACTTCGGAATTGTTTCCGATGCCGCCGCGTAAGATGGACGGCGGCTTTCGCGTAAGAGGAAAACCGATAAAACCATTGACGTGTTTTGCGGAAAGGTGTATAATAAGGAATAACTTAAGGTAAGGAAGGGAAAACATGGAAGAACAGGAGTTGGATAGGGGCATTACCTTCGGAGAAGTGTGCCGTCTCATCGGGAGGCGCGTTTGGTGGACGCTCGGGGCGGCAATCTTGGTCGCAGCATTGGCGGCGGCGTTGCTGATATTTGCGGTCAATCCTCAGGTTACATATTATTCTTTGGAATTTGAACTTGTTTATCCTACCAGTGCGGAACAGCAGTATCCGGACGGGACGCCATTTTCATACAGGACGATCATTTCCGGGGAACGGCTGGAAGAGGCGAAGGCGTCGGATGAACGATTCGCCGCGGTCGATCTTGATTCCATGACGGAGAACGACGAGATCAGCGTTTCGGTAAACTCATATGAGGACGGTGCGGGAACGCGCGTTACTTACACGGTCAGTGTCAAGGGCAGTTATTTCCGCAATGCGGAGGATGCGCGGGCATTTATTTCCGCTGTTGCGGACGCATCTGTCGGCGATATTCAGTCGCGTGCCGACTCGCTCTCTTATGCGATCAGCGAAGAGACTTTCAACGGCAATACGTTTGCGGCACGGCTTGATTTGCTGTCCGAGATGTATGAATCCATGCTCAAAGCGTATGACGATTGGATCGGTCTGTATTCTTCGGGTTATAGGGTCACGGTGAACGGGACGACGCGTTCGCTTTCCGATTGTCGTGCGGAACTGTACGGGTTGTATAGCGTCGGCGTACAGGAGAACCTCATCTCGCAATGCGAGAACGGCGGTTTTTCGCTGTTGTACGGCGCGGATGAAGAGCTGGCGGCGGCAGTCGAAATGCTGCGCGAACAGCTGCGGGCGGAATATGCGCTCAATCAGGAGATCATTGCCGATCTTCATGCAGCGCTTGCGTCGGTGCCCGTGCGCTCTGTCCGTTCGGCCGATGCCGTGCCGTCTGAGGGTGCGTCGGTGACGGTGGAGGATCATTCTCTGTCCGCGATGCTTGCCGCTTACCTCGAGCGCAATGCGATGATCGAATGTCAGATCGGAACGGAGAATACGACGGGAACGCTCAATGTGGATGAGGCTTCCGCGTTTGCGCGTACGCTCAATGAAAAATATTTTACTCGTCTCAACGACGCTGCGGAGACGCTCAGAGCGGTCACGTCCGCAATTTACGAGCAGAATACGTTTGCGCAATTCGCATCCCGAAATGTGGAACGATCCGGGGAGATCGGCGTCTCGCTGGTGTCGGTCGCCGTGTTTGTGGTTGTGTTCCTTGTCGGTACGATCGGCGTCTGCGTGCGGCAGTATCACAAAAAGCAGGCGGGATCGGACGCTTCGTCCGGAAAAGGAAAAAATTAAGTTTTCTGCAACGGAATCAAGCATGCGCGCCCGCTGAGGCAACCGATGGGCGCGCACAGGCGGTTTTTACATGAATATCGCCGTGAAGGAGAAAAAATGTATCGTCATCACATTGAGAGCGCGCAAAAACTCAGAGAATATTTTGAAGGGCGGGACGGCGTCATTGCCGTCGTTTTGGACGGTTCCACTGTCAAGGGAAACGCGCGTCCCGATTCGGACATTGACGCGATCATCGTCGTCACCGAGGAGAAGTACGCCGAGCTCGCCGCGCAAAACAGGCTGGCAGAGGTCATTCCCGGGCACTGTACCTATGAAGGCGGATATTTCGACGTCAAATATAAGACCAAGTCGATCCTGGCGCGCGCGGCGGAACATGCCAGCGAGCCAACACGCAATGCTTACGTCAAGGCACAGGTGCTGTGCACGACGGACGCGGAGATCCCCGCGCTTGTCGCTGCCATCGAACGGTATCCCGAACATACTGTGGATGACAAGATCAGATGCTTTTGTGCCAATCTGCAGCTCAACCGCGGGTATTTTTTGCATATTGTGCCGGAGGACAACAGTTTCATGCGTGCCCACCTTGCACAGGAGATCGTATACAGCGTGTACCGCCTCATCCTCATTGAAAACCGCATGCTTTTTCCCTGCAACCGCCGCCTCGAAGAGACGGTCCGTGCGTGCGGGAAACGTCCGGAGGGCATTCTCGAGTTGGGTAGGAGGTTTTTGCGGGAGATCACCGTGGATGCCTGCGAGGCGTTCGTGCAGGCGTTTTGGAAGCAGAGCGATCTTCCGCTCAACGATGACGTGAGTGAAAGCTGTTCACAGTATGTCAAGTACTATGAGGACTGGTGGCTGGAGGAAAATCCGCCCTTTCCAAACGAATGGTAATGACGTTTGCCGCTCTGCGTTTTATGTGGGATAGCAATCTCTCGGACAGGACATACTGGTATACGCTGCCCTTTGTATCCAAGGTCGGAGCGCGCGTACTTGCGCCGGTCGGAATGCGCGATAAACTGCAATGTGCCGTCGTAGAGCGTATTTTGGAAGCGGACGCGCGGAGGGCGCCCTATGACGTCCGGCTTCTCAAAGCGGTTGCGGCTCCGCTTGGCGCGCGGAAGATCGTACTCGATGGTGTTTCTTGTCGTGAATTGGGCGGCGTGTTATATGATGAAAAACATTATACCCGTTTGGGGCGCGTTATTGTCGGAAATGCAGAGGACGGTCGCGGGTACGGCATCGCACATGTCCTGATCTGCGAGCGTCGCCCCATGTGCGAACTGCTTATATCTCTGTGCGGAGCGGGAGGCGGAGTCCTTCTCAAAGGAGCACGGGCGGAGGAAGTAGCGGCAGTGCTTTTGTCGGCGGCGGGCGTTTCTCCCGATCGCGTGCTGGCGGATACGCGGTGTGGCGGAGAGAGTGTTGCGGTATTGCTCGAAGATATTCGGGTAAACGGTTCGGTGTGCGCATGGCTGCAGAAGAAAGGGCTTTCGCCGGAACAATGTGACGCCGTCATTGCACGGCTACGGTAATGGTATGAAAAAGAAGATTCTTATGATCGCAACGGGAGGGACGATCGCCTCCAAGGAGACTTCGGAAGGGCTTGCTCCCGCGCTCACTTCAAAGGAACTTTTGGACTGTGTTCCGGAAGTGGGGGAGGTATGTGAGGTTCACGCCGTCCAGCCCTTTAATTTGGACAGTACCAATGTTTACAGCAAACATTGGCTGGAGATTGCCCGCATCATCGAGGCAGGTTTTGCGGCGTATGACGGTTTTGTCGTGACGCATGGTACGGATACCATGGCGTATACTGCCGCTGCTCTCTCATACCTCGTGCAGGGCTCAGACAAACCCATCGTTCTTACGGGGTCGCAGCGCTCGGCTTATTCGCGCGATACGGACGCCCGTGCCAATCTCTCGGATGCCTTTTTGTTTGCGGCAGACGATCGGGCATTCGGTGTCCGTATCGTATTTGACGGCAACGTTATCCTTGGTACGCGCGCAAAAAAAACACGTACCCGCAGCTATAATGCTTTTTCAAGCATTGATTTTCCTGCAGTTGCAGTCATGCGCGAGGGGAGACCGTTTTATTATATCGAGGACAATAAGCCGACGGACGCACCGCGTTTCTATCATGCGCTCAATGAGAATGTCTTTGTGCTTAAGATGATTCCGGGACTGCGTGCGGATATTTTTGATTATTTGGATAAACATTGCGACGGGCTGATCATTGAATCTTTTGGTGCGGGCGGGCTTCCCAACTATGAAAACGATGCTTTTTGTGCCAGGCTGGAGCGATTTTTGTCCTTGGGTAAATCCGTAGTCCTGACCACGCAGGTGGAACGGGAGGGGAGTGCACTGGATAAATATGCCGTTGGCAGAAGGCTGCGCGCTTGCGGCAGGGTTTTGGAAGCGCGCTGTATGACGTCGGAAGCAACGGTCGCCAAACTTATGTGGGCGCTTGCGCAGGCGCGCGGAGAGGAAGCGGAGAAGCTCTTTTATCGGCCCGTTGAGCGGGATATCTTCTGATCGATCGGGGGTAGGAAAAAATTCATGATCTTTTTTTAAAAAATGTTGCTTTTTTTCTGAAAAACGGTTGACAACGCCGATGTTTTTCGTTACAATAAATAAGCTATTCGGTCATACGGATACCAATATCGCGGGGTGGAGCAGCCAGGTAGCTCGTCGGGCTCATAACCCGAAGGTCGCACGTTCGAATCCTGCCCCCGCAACCATACGGCGATGTAGCTTAGTTGGTTAGAGCGATCGGTTCATACCCGATA
>JAGHIT010000013.1 GCA_017887095.1 Clostridia bacterium
TCACGCCCGGCAACTTCATCTTCCGCACGATCGAGTTCGAACAGATGGAACACCAGTGGTTCTGCAAGGAGGGCACGGACAGCGCGTACTATGCCGAATTCAAGGAGCGCGCATGGCAGTTCCTTCTCGACCTCGGATTTAACCCCGAGCACCTTCGCTTCCACGACCACGACAAGCTCGCCCACTACGCAAAAGAGGCGTGCGACATTCAGTACGAGTTCCCGATGGGCTGGAACGAGCTCAACGGCATCCACAACCGCACCGATTACGACCTTTCGCGCCATCAGGAGTACTCGGGCAAGTCGCTCACCTATATCGACCCCGTCAGCGGCGAGAAGTACATCCCCTACGTCATCGAATATTCCATCGGCGCAGACCGCCTCATGCTCGCCATCCTTTCCGAGGCGTACGACGAGGAGACGCTGGAAAACGGCGAGGTCAGAAACGTCATGCACTTCCACCCTGCGATCGCGGCGTACAAGGCTGCCGTCCTGCCCCTGCAGAAGAATCTTGCGGCGCCCGCAAAAGAGCTGCTCGCCAAGCTTAAAAAGCACTTCTCCGTCACCTATGACGAGGCGGGCTCGATTGGCAAGCGCTACCGCCGTCAGGACGAGATCGGCACCCCCTACTGCCTGACCATCGACTTCACGACGCTCGAAGACGGGACCGTCACCGTGCGCGACAGGGACAGCATGGAGCAGGTGCGCATGAACGCGGACGAGGTCATCGCCTTCCTCACCCAAAAGTGCGCGTTCTGAGAAAAGACAACGCAAAAGCGACCCAATGGGCCGCTTTTTTCTTTTCGCAAAAATCTTTTCTTCGAAAACGTTTTTGCATATAAATGGATCCCGGTTTTCGGAGGAGGCTGTTTTCGCCTTTTGCTATCATTGCGCCGCAAGGAAAGTCGCGCCTTTCTGCAGCGGGACTCAATTTGCGCGGAAGCACTTGAGAGAGAAGGCGAATTGCCGCAAACAATATTGTAAGTCCTTCTCGTTTGCGGCGAGAGGGGGAGATACCGTCAACTTGTGCGCGCCCACGCCTCCCCCTCAGATCACGGAATTTTATCACGCCTTTGCGTGAGAAAATTCGTGAACAGCCAACTACATTCTCTGCATCGACGAAACATGATCGTTTCATTTCTTTGCAATTTATGCGGTTTTCTTGACAAAATCAAGGAAAGTCATGCTTTTCTATGACGTTTTTTCAAAAAACAGTTGATTTTTCGCTGCGGCTGGGATATAATGAACGCAGGACGGAACGGGAGGATTCGTCGCGATGACATTGTTTGACGGATTTCTGATCGCATACATCGTATTGGCAGTCGCCTCATTTCTTGCATATATTCCCAAGCTGGTCGGCTTTTTCTATGCATTCAAGAAGCCGCGCTATGTGCGCGCGCAGGAAAAGCGCAGGATCGGCATGGTCATTCCCGCGCGCAACGAGAGCGCCGTCATCGGCGATCTGTTTGCCTCGATCAAAAAACAAGACTACGACAGGGATTATTTTGACATCAACGTCATCGTCAAAGATCCCGACGACCCCACCATCGCCATGGCAAAAGAACTGGGCGCACGCGTTCTGGTCGTGCCCGAGCAGTCCTGCAAGGGCGATGCGCTGGACGCCTTTTTCAAGTCACTTTCACCCGAGGAAATGGAACGATATGATGCATTTGTCATCGTCGATGCGGACGGCGTACTTGCGCCCAACTACATGACGGAGCTCAACAACGCATTGGAAAACGAGCACGACATCTTCCTGACGCGAAAATATATCAAAAACTGTCTGGGCGACCGGTCCAAGCGCACGGTATTTTCCAACAACTCCGCACTGACCTGGGCAATGCTGGATGATCTGGGAAACCGCTACCGTACGGCGCGCGACATTCCCCTTACCCTGTGCGGACAAGGCATGATGATCCGGCGATCTCTTGTTCAAAAGATCGGCGGATGGCCCTACCGTACGCTGACCGAAGATTACGAGCTGCGGCTGGACGGGCTTCTGAAGGGTTTTCGTTCCATGTATTGGCCGTACGCGGTATTGTACACCGAGGAAGCGCTCAGTCACCGCGACAACTACAAGCGCCGCCTGCGCTGGCTGACGGGATACGCGCAGTGCGATGAGAAATACAAAAAGCAGATCAAAGCGCAGGCAAAGGCGCGCGGCAAGATGAACCGCGGCGAATTTGAGTGTCTGTACGGTGTATATCCGCTGGCGTTCTTTGCCGCTGCCTCCATCTTCACCATTGTGGCGGGCTGTGCCCTCGCGGGTATCTATGCCGTCGACGAAAAACCCGCGCTCATGATGAAATCCATCCTGTTCCTCATCGTCACGCCCTTCGCCGTCATGTATGTTCTGCTGTTTATTTACAGTCTGCTTGCCATGACCGCCAGCCGCGAAGCGTTCACAATTCTTTCTTTCTGGGAAAAATTAGGCACGCTTCTTTTTGCGCCGCTGTATATCCTCGAATACATCCCCATCTATATCAACGGTCTTTGGAATATTCGCAAAAAGAGCAAACTCGAATGGGGCGAATCAAAGCGCGAACGCTACACGAACATCGCCGACGATCCGCCCGAGGCGTAAATGCCTGCTTTTGCCGGACACTTTCCCTTGCTGAACATCGGTCTTTTCGCATTCTCTCGGATGCGGACTGCCCTCCCAAAGTAAACGCCCGCCTTTCGCTGTTGCGGAAGGCGGGCGTTTGATATACGATTTATTACATATTGTCACATACCGGCGCGCATTGTCATGACATAGCACAAACTGTGCCCGAGACAAAATCATGTAGCGCTGCGCCTGCGGTCGGGCAGATACTCGAGCGATGTTCCGTACGCACGTTCATAGCACGTCGTCCAAGCCGTCTGCGCCTGCGCCTTCAGCCGTCCCGCGCGCTCATTGCGGGGAAGCGAGGCGTCGGGCGCGACCGGGGGAAGGATATGGATGACCAGCTTGCGCATGCACCCCTTTTTGTTGACCTTGAATGTGAAGAACACGGGGAGCACGGGGACGTTGTAGCGCACGGCATAGTAGAAGGCGCCGTCCTTCATGGGGCGGGGCTTTTGGTAGTTGGTCCACATCGCCTGCTCGGCGTAAAAATGAACGATCCCCCCCTCTTCCAGCCTGGTCTTCATCTCATGCATGAGATTGCGCATCGCGGCAAGATCGGCACTGAACGCCCACATCCCCCCTCGGCGAATGAACCAACCGCCCAAACCGCGCTTGTTGTTCCAGGGCGCCATCGTGAAATAGGTATGGAAGTGTCCGATCGCCTGCCGCACGAACAGCGTATCGAGCAGAGCGACATGATTGGAAATGCAGATCGCCCCTTTTTTATTGAGCGCCCGCAGATTTTCCTTCCCTTCGACGCGGCATCCGTAAACGATGCGGATAAGAAGCGATCCGAAAACACGCAAAACGCCGCGAAGCGTCATTTCCGCAGCCTTACCCGCCCCCTTGTGCCGATACGGATACGAAGCATCGGGCATGGTATATGTTCCGAACGGGATATAATCGTAATCAAATCGGCGAAATCCCTCGAGCGTGCTCTGAATCCCGACGCGCCGTTCAAGTTTTGTCCTCGGTCTTCTCATACGGATATTGTACTCCGCAAACGAAAAGTTGTCAAGTATTCTTATGACATCCCCTCCCGGCATCTGAAAAATGAGGTTCGCCCGCGTCTGCTGAAGCAGACGCGGGCGGATAGGAAGAGGATAAGACGATCCTCGTCTTTGTTTGTAACTTTTTGCGTACAGTTCCGCGTCAGCTCTGCGTAGATGCCGCGTAGAGATCGAATTCACGGTCCAGGTCGAAATTTTCGTTTTCATCAAACGCCGCCAGTTTGGAAACAGAAACCTCATATGCCGTCATGGTGACAGACTGCGACTCCGAAAGCCTCTTGACATACTCGCGGCTCTGAATTCTGCCCGAAAGCGCGATCCTGTCTCCGACCTTAAGATTTTGCACAAATCTTGCGTTTCTGCCCCAGGCGATGCAGGGAATATAGTCGGACTTGTTATAAGCGCGGTTGACGGCAACCAGAAGATCGGCGATTTCCCTGTTAAACGGGGTCGTACGATAGACCGGCGGTTTGCAGATATAGCCGGAAAGTACGATGGAATTGGGGTTTTGCGTGGGCGCGGCGGCAAGCAGCTCGCGCACGAACACCGTTAGCATCAGACGCGATCTTCCGTTTTCCAGCTTGTTATAACTGCGGAACTGCCCCAGCGCGCAAAGCGTATCTCCCACGCGCAAATGACTTCCTTCGATCAGCCGTTCGGAGATCGTGACGGGCAGAACGTCTGCCTGTCCCGAAAGCCGCATCACTCTGACATAAAATTCATAAAAACCTTCGCCGTACACTTCGTGGGAAAATACCGCCTCCGAAACGATCTCTCCCATTAAAAAAACTCTGTTGTTGGTTTCTGCTGCGTGATCCATACCATTACCTCCAAGTATTTCCGGTGTTGCGTTCCCACGGTACGCTCCCTTCGCCCGTAATCAGAACCTATGCCGCATTCGGGATCTGCCGTCCCGTTGCGTCAATGGTGTAATTTTCACGGTACACGAGTTCACCTATGGGAACAAACTCGTAGCCCTTTGCCCGCAGACTGTCAATGACGGCGGGAAGCGCTTCTGCCGTATGCAATCCGTTGTTGTGACAGAGAATTATGGAGCCGCTCCCCGTTCGTTCCGCGATCCGGGAGACGATCTCCTGCGCAGACAACTCCTTCCAGTCAAGGGAATCCACATCCCATTGAACGGGTAGGATCCCCATATCAAGGCAAGTGTCGATAAGCAGGTCGTCGTAATCACCGTAAGGCGGACGGAAAAGATCGACTTCCTTTCCTGCTGCTTTTTCAATCGCAGCGCAGGAACTTTCCAGCTCGGCGCGGATCTCCTGCTCCGAGAGACGGGACATGTACGAATGCGTCGCACTGTGCGTCCCCACTTCGTGTCCCGCATCCGCGATCTCCTTTACGAGGTCCGGGTAGGTCTCCGCCCAGAACTGGACGCAAAAAAAAGTTGCCCGGACATTCGCGTTTTCAAGATGTTCCAAAATGGTGCGCGTATAGTCGGCGCCCCAGGCGCAATCAAAGGAGATCGCAATCTTTTTGTCCTTCCGCTCCACACTGTATACAGGAAGCGAACGCGCCCCGCTGCTCCACCAAACTGCCGCGGCATCCGTATATTGCGCGAACAGACAGGCGGGAATAAGCGCGAACGCAAGCACCAGAAGAAGAGCGACCGCTCTCAGGCGAATGGTCACAAACCGCATTGCATAACACCCATATGATAAAATATTTCTGCCGAAAAATCGTTGCCTGTTTGCCCGTATTTTGTCCGATCCCGTCGTTTTTCACGCTACAGGAAGATCCCGGCATGGTATATGTATGCGTCTTCCGCCCCCGATATGAAAAAAAGGCAAAAAATGCCGCCGCGCCTACCGCAGTCTGCGGGACGCGCGGCGGCATGCCGGTCCTCGTTTTTTAAAACAATCCATCCGTAAAACAGAAATCCGAATCAGTTTCTTCGTTCATATGAACTATCGGAAATTTAAGGCAAAGGCAGCGGACGGGGACGCGGTCACCGTTCTTTATCCGAAGGCAAACCGAAAGGTGTCCGGTTTTCTACGCTGGTCAGCGTAAGCGCATCGACCCGCTTCGCCCTTGCCCGCAGCAGAACGCCGGAAAGCTCGTGTACCGTCGCACCCGTCGTCAGCGTATCGTCAATGATCAGAAGAATTTTGTCTCTGACCGCCGCGCGGTCTCTGACGTGAAAACAGCCTTCGAGATTTTTCTCGCGTTCACGGCGGGACAGCGTCTTTTGTTGCGCCGTCTCCTTTTGTTTAATAACCGCATCGAGCACGGGAACGCCGCAACGAGACGAGAGCGCCTCCGCAAGCAGACGGACATGATCGAACCCGCGCCGTTTCTTGGCAGCCTCGGTCGCGGGAACCGGTACAAGCGCCTGAACATCCGGAAATTCGCGCTCCAAAACCGGAAGCATCAGGTCTGCGATCGCCGTACTCAAATAGCGGGAACCGTCTTTATAACGCATGACGAGCCGTGATGCTTCCCCGTCGTGCGTACAGACAGAACGACACTTCCCGGCAGCAAGACGACGTGCCTTACATTCCACACAGACGCCCGCCTCCTTCACCCGCCTGCCGCACAGAGGACAGCATATCCCGATATACGGCAATCGCCCGATGCAATCTGAGCAGATACGCGCACCGTCAAACAACTCCCTGCCGCAGACATCACAGGTAAAATTAGGCAGACGCAGCCGCGTCTTCAGCCGTTGATACCACGTTTTTTCCATCGTTGCGCCCTAACATGACATGACGGCGCGCGGCAGAAAATGCCGCGCGCCGCAAACCGTCGGACACGCTCAGAAATCGTCGTCCGAACTGTCGTCGTCCTCATCGTCTTCGTCATCCTCGAGGGAATAGATCTCGTCTCCCGTGACGTAATCCATATCCTCGTCATCATCCGCAGATTCGGAATAGTCCTCCTCTTCCTCCTCGTCGCCGAATTCCTCTTCCAATTCCTCGCCAATCTCGCCCATCTCCGAATCCAATTCCGCATCGGTATCGTCGTCGAGATATTCGCGCCATTCATCGTCCTCATCGGGATCCGGCTCGTTCTCCTCGTATTCTGCCTTCTTCCGGCATTCTTCACACATCTTCTCTCCGGGACGGATCATGTTTTCACCGCAAACGGGACAGAGTTCGGTCTCTGCTTCCGTCTCATCATCCGCGTCATCCAGATCCGTGCGAATGCCCTTCATTTCCTTAAGGCAGACATCGCAGTACTCCTGCTTTTCCGCATCAATATAGTTGAGCTCGCAACGGGGACACTTCATGTAACGAACCATGCCATTTTTCCTCCTATGATCGTGTCGGCTCGCCGACTTACAGGCTAATAAATTATATTAGTATTTATTTTTTTTGTAAACCGTTTTTTTATACGTTTTGCGAAAAAGTCAGGATATTTCTCAGAAAAATTTGCGCCTTCCGTATTCCCCCGGGATTCCTGCCGAAATGAAGAGAATATCGAGAAGGTCGTGTCACAGAAAAACATGAGAAAAGCAGCCCCTTCAGGGGCTGCTTTCATCTTTTACTCTTGTTCCGGAGTATCAGATGCATCTTTCACCGACGCATCGTCTGCCTCGGAAGGCGCGTCCGTCTCCGGCGCGGCTTCCGCCATATCATCAGCGCCGTCGGATTCCGCCGCATCGACAGACTCCGATACCGCTTCTGCCGTATCGGCGGGTTCGGCAGGTTCAGAAACGACCTCCGCAGTATCTTCCGCCGCCGCGGGAACCGCAGGCGCAGAATCGTTCACTGCATACACATCCACGTTCTCATCGTCTGTGGTATCGACTTCCATAAGTTCCGGCTTCTCCTCCGAAGCTTTCTTACGCTTGCGCAGGATGATAAGAACCGCAACCAGTCCGCCGCCCAATACGACGACCGCGATCGCAACGCCGATAAGCGCCCATGCCCAACCGGGCAGGCCTTCGGACTCCACCGTTTCTTCCGTATAGCGCTCCAGATAGTTCTTCCAGTAATCGGCAAGGGACTCTGCGTCGTCTTCCGTCATTACGCCGAGCATATTGGTATAAGCGCTCAGCCGAACCGTCTCAAGATAATTTTCTCCGAAGAACGCGATCGCATCTTCGCTTGTCCCGTCGACAAAGGCACGGAACGCCTCCTGTTCCTCTTCCGAATAAAGATAGGTGTTGCGCTTACCGAAACTTTCAGCTTCAGCGATATTGTCAAATACCTGCCGGCTCTCGCCTGTATAGAAGAAGTAGCGGACGGCAGAGGAAAGCTTGCTGTTCCCTTCATCGCTCAGCTCGCTGAGATATCCGTCGTCGCCGACAACCGTCTCGTACTGCTCGTTGAACGACTCTATCCGGGCGTTGTCCATCAGTCCGTTTTCACCGTTCAGGTCGATCGTCCAGACATAGGTATAGGACGTGGAACTGAACGTCTCTGCATTGATGTAGAACACCACTCCGTCAATGACCTCATAATTGTACCATCCGGACGCATGTTCCGCTTCCAGTACCCGTACGGGCTGATATGCAGAGTAGTCCGCACCCGAAGGCGTGAGGTTGTTATAGTACTCCGGCTCGCCGTTATAGACCGCACGCTCGATGGAAAGCCCGTTGGTCGTCGTGGAGGTATAGTAGACGTAATCGTAAACCTCGGAAGAAGTACTGTCAAGATGGGTCAGAACCGCGCCCGTAGCACCCGTCGCGATACGAAGACTCGTGTCGCCGTTTCTGCCGTTGGCGACCTTGGTCCCGAGACCGTCGTTTACGACGTCCACACGGCGGATCTCGCCGTCATCGTTGACATAAAGATAGTGATGCTTGACGTTGCCTTCCTCTTCGATATAGAAGTAAGCAGTCGCATCCGCATTGGATGTATCCGAGGAACTTGCAACGACTTCCAGTCTCCCGTCCGTCGCACCCGCGGAGTAAACGCTGTTGCCCGTGACGGAATTCCAGTCCGATGCATCAATGTTTTCCGCAGCAAGATAGTAAAGCTCACCGGATGTGCCGACGGAACTGCCCGACGTGGGGACCGCCGTACGCACGAAGTAGATCCCTTCGTTGGTATACGACTGCAGCGTATAATTATAGCGCCAGATGGAACGGTTGCCATCCGCGACATCATGGTTGAACTGGGTCACGTCGTCGTTGATGCTGATACCGTCCAGCACGATCTCCCCGAGGTTGACATAGGGCGCTTTCCCCTCATTCTCCTCATCCAGATATTCCTGATCCCAGGTATATTCGTAGAAGGCTTCCGTCTGATCGACGCGGACACGGTAGATCTGATTGTATTCATACGCCTGAGGATTGGCGCTGTCAAGCCTGTCCGAAACATCCATCGTGTAATAGATGTAAGGATCGGTCACATCCTCGCTGTTTACCGTATATGCCGTGACGTTCTCCGCAAGATTGACGCTGGTATTTTCCGACGTGTTATAGGAAATGAGGGCATTTTCCTCTTCATAGACGACATAGACCGTGCCGTCTACCTCAACAAAGCGATATACCGTCGCATTGTCCGCAACACGGAAATAATGCTGAATATCCGAACCGTCGAGGCGCGCACTCTTGAAATCAAGATAGGTATTGTCCACCTGCCCCGCAGTATTGCTCATGTTGTTGGGCGTCGCGTAATAGATACGGTCGCCGTAAATAAACAGACCGGACGTATAATCTCCCGCGACCATGAGCGACGGGATCACCGTCTCCGTTTCGTTGACGCCCGCCTTGATATCGGACATCTTTGCACGCATCAGCGCGCCTTTGACGGGAGTGCCGTAGGTGTTGTCCGAAGTGTATGTCTCAACGCCGTTGATGAAGTAGACATAATCCCCCTTCTGTACGACGAAGCCGCCCTGCGATGTGACCTCTGCATCTGCCGAGGGCCCCTCCGAAAGGGGCGTAAACTGATATCCGCATGCCGCTACGGACACAACGGAGGCCGCCAGCAGCGAGCAGGCAGCAAGAATACTGAATTTTCTGAAGATTTTACGCATGTAAACAGTCCTTCGATCTTGCGGGATTTCCCGTTCTAACGATACGCATTTCATTATATACTAAAACAGGGGTTTTGGCAATCAAAAACCCGTGAATGTTGCGGTTTTCTTTGAGAAAATTTGCAAAAAAGGGGATGACATCATGGAAAAATTCGGCATCTTTCAATTGCTCGACGCCCTCTCCGCACTCTCCGGCCTGCAATCGGACGCCCCGCAGGACGCCCCCGCTTCGGGAAACGCTTCCGCCGAGACCGACGCCTCCATGCAGAACGTGCAGCAACCCGCGATGACCCGGACGCCGTCCGCGCCTTCACCGCAGAGCGAACCTTCGGTCAAAACGCAGAACGCGCAGCAGCCGGAACCGGGCCGCAACGCCCGCGCCCTCTCCGACTTCCTTGCCCGGCACGAGCGCATCAGCAAAAACGCCGAAAAGAACAAGTAACGTTCCGCGCGTCTATTCCCGCAAAAAGTTTGCCCAAGGTCCGATGTCGGCATCCCGCGCCGCAAGCTCCGCGAAACGCTCATATGCCACGATCTTTGCGTTCACGGCTTCCTCGCAGCCCTCCAAGCCGAAACGCAGCACGAGCGAAGTCAGTTCATAATATGCCAGCCCGGGCGCATGCCGAACGCTGTGCACCGCGGAACAGCCCTGCCCTACGGCATGACAGAGCGCCGCCGCGCAGACAGAACCCGTCTCTTTCGCCGCTGCATGCGCGGCGAGAATGGCGCGTCGTGCCGCAGGCATCTTTACTTTTCCCTGCGCCCAGGCACCGGCAAACAAAAGCGCCTCTTCAAACCGCGCATCGCCCGGAAAAAATTCACGCAGAGATAAAACAGGCGCACGGACGCAACCAAGCGCCCACAGGACGACTGCACGGCGATTCATACCCCCAAGACGCACAAGAAGATGTGCCAGACAGGGGCTGTCCGCACGGAAAAGCAGTGCATTTCCGCGCCGCAGCCGCACTTTGACATCCGACAGATCGATCATTTCTCCCCTCCGCGCCACAGGCGCCTGCGGCAGATGAAAGAAAAGACCCGTCCGTCCGGACAGGTCTTTTTGAATGTTAACGCTTGGAGAACTGGGGCGCGCGACGTGCCTTCTTGAGACCGTACTTCTTGCGCTCCTTGACGCGGGGATCTCTCGTCAGGAAACCTGCTTTTTTAAGCGCGGGACGCGTTTCCGGCTCGGACTGAAGAAGCGCTCTTGCAATGCCGAGACGGATGGCACCTGCCTGACCGGTATATCCGCCGCCGATGACGTTGACGCAAACATCATATTTCCCCTCTGCCGAAACTTCAACGAGAGGCTGCTTGACGATGTACTGAAGGGTACCCATGGGGAAATAATCCTCCAGCGCGCGATCATTGATGATGATGGCGCCGCTGCCCGAAGGGATGAGTCTGACGCGGGCGATCGCCTTCTTACGACGACCTGTCCCCCAGAATTGCAATTTTTTCTTCGCGTTTACCTTTGCCATACCGTAACCTCACTCAGAAAAGTTTCAGCGCTTCGGGTTTCTGCGCCGCGTGGTTGTGCTCCGCACCCTTATAGATGCGAAGTTTTTTGATCATTTGTCTGCCGAGAGAGTTCTTGGGCAACATGCCGCGGACCGCCTCGTAGACAGCCAGATCGCTTCTCTCTGCGATCAGCTTGCCGTACGCGACTTCCTTGAGTCCGCCGATATACCCCGTATGATAACGATAGAACTTGTTCTCCAGCTTTTTGCCCGTAAGAAGGACCTTGTCGCTGTTGATGATGATGACGAAGTCGCCCGTATCCACATTAGGCGTGTAGGAAGGCTTATTCTTCCCGCGCAGGATGGACGCGACTTTGGACGCAAGCCTGCCGAGGGGAACGTTCGTCGCATCAACGACGTACCATTTTCTCTCGACCGTCTGGGCGTTTGCCATATAGGTTTTCATAAGTCTTTGACTCCTTGGGTTTCTGATGGTTCGATCACAAAAAATGTTTCGGTTGACCCGCAAAACGGGGAAGCGCGGGCGGGTTTTATCCCTTTATCCGATGATTACTGTTTCATTATAGGCTTTCGCAAAAATTCCGTCAAGCTGTTTTGCCTTGCGAAATTGAGTTTTTTTGTGTTTTTCAAAAAATTTTTGCGAACACATCTTTTCCCGCAGGCAACACATGTTTTTTCCGCAAAAATGCCCGCAGCATGCTTTCAGGCTTTTTCGCGCGGCGGTAATTTTTTGACGACTCTCGCGGGATTGCCGACGGCGAGGCTGTCGGAGGGGATGTCTTTGACGACCACGCTGCCGCCGCCGATGACCACGTTATCCCCGATCGTGACGCCCGGCATGACCTTGACGCCGCCGCCGAACCAAACGTCGCTGCCCACCGTAATGGGCAACCCCTTTTCCACGCCCTTGTTGCGCGTGGCGGCGTCCAGCGGGTGGTTGACCGAATAAAAGCCGCACTGGGGCGCGATGAACACGTTGTCGCCGAAAGTGATGGGCGCGCAATCGAGAAAGACGCAGTCATAATTGGCAAAGAAATTGTCGCCCGCGTGCATGTTGAAGCCGTAATCGACACGGATATTCTTTTCGACAACGGGATTTTTGCCAAGACTGCCGATCAATTCGCGCAGGATCTCCTCGCGCCGCGCCGTTTCGGTGCGCTTCGTCTCGTTGTATTCGTCGCACAGCTCCACCGCGCGCACATGCGCCGCATAGATCTCTGGGTCGGAATAATCGTACAGCTGCCCCGCCTTCATCTTTTCCAGTTCCGTCATGGTTTGCTCCTTATGTTATGGTTTGATGATTATCTTGCGCGCGGAAGTTGAACAAATTCCCAACCCTTCCGCCCCTTCGTCGCCGCAAACTTTGCTTTCAGGACTTTGTGCAAGTGCAAAGTCTAATGTTGCGCCGTTGCGGCTCCTCTTCGCAAAAATCTTTTCCTCGAAAATATTTTTGCGAGGTATTATTGTTTTTTCAATTTTCATGGCTTCAGGGGAGGCTTTTGCGCCTTTTGTTATAATTACGGCGCAAGCAAAACCACGCTTTTGCGCCCTTTGCTATAATCATGCGAAAAAAGGCTTCACTTGTTATGCCTTTTTTCACTCAAT
This sequence comes from Clostridia bacterium, assembly GCA_017887095.1. Lineage (GTDB taxonomy): Bacteria > Bacillota > Clostridia > Christensenellales > Borkfalkiaceae > Gallimonas. Next base: position 12,650 of record JAGHIT010000013.1, read on the forward strand.
TTGCCAACCCTTTGGCTTCTGCGGAAAAGTGAGCGGCGCGCGCTATTTTGTTGCGACTGCGCGCCGCGAGAGAAACCCGCGGATAGCGCAAGCGTGCCCGCGGGTTTCTCTAAAACTCACGAAGTTTTTCCGCGTCAGTTCGCGGAAAAACTTGTGAACCCTTTACTCCAGTATCGCCTTGATCCTTCTCACGCCGGCGGAGGAGGACTGCTCTTTGACGATCTTAAAGCGTCCCAGCTCGCCCGTGTGCGCGACGTGCGGGCCTCCGCACATCTCCTTGGAGAACTCGCCGATGGAGTACGTCTTGACGACGTCGCCGTACTTGCTGTCGAACACGCCGACAAAGTGTTCGGCGCGCGCCTCCTCCAGGCTCATTTCCCTGTAGACGACGGGGATATCCTCTCTGATCTTCTCGTTGACGAGATCCTCGACCGCCTTGATCTCCTCGGGCGTCATGGCGCGCGAGAAGTTGAAGTCAAAACGCATGCGCTCGTCGGTGATATTGCTGCCCTTCTGGTTGACGTCGGGCGAGAGCACCGTCTTTAACGCCGCGTTGAGAAGGTGGGTCGCGGTGTGGTAGCGCGTCGCCTGCTCGGAATGGCTCTCCAGGCCGCCCTTCGCGTCGCCCGCGTGCA
>JAGHIT010000092.1 GCA_017887095.1 Clostridia bacterium
CCCTGCCGCCTGCCGCCTCGCACCAAACGGCGGCTCTCTGCAAGGTGACTTTGGGACGTACTGGTCCGCTTCACAGCGTTATCTTGTTTCTATCATAGCACACTCGCACAAAAATTGCAAGCGTTTTCCGCAAAATTAATAGTTCTCGGGCTTGACCTGGAAATACGCCTTGGGATGCGCGCAGACGGGGCAGACCTCGGGCGCCTCGCTCGCCTTGACGATCGCGCCGCAGTTGAGGCACTGCCAGTACACTTCGCCGTCCTTGACGAACACTCTGCCCTCCTCGACGTTTGCAAGCAGCTTTCTGTAGCGCTCCTCGTGCTCTTTCTCGACGGACGCGACCTTTTCAAACATGACGGCGATCGCCTCAAAGCCCTCTTCGCGCGCGACCTTGGCAAAGGTGGGATACATATCCGTCCACTCGTCGTTCTCGCCCTGCGCCGCAAGCGCCAGGTTCTCCGCCGTGGTGCCGATGCCGCCCGCGATGAGCTTATACCACATCTTGGCGTGCTCGCGCTCGTTGCCCGACGTCTCCTCGAAGATCGCGGCGATCTGGTTGTAACCGTCCTTCTTCGCCTTGGACGCGTAGTATGCGTATTTGTTGGTTGCCATGCTCTCGCCCGCAAATGCCGCGAGCAAGTTCTCCATCGTCTTGGTCCCCTTGAGTTCCTTCATGTGTTCACCTCTTTTATTTTATTTGTGCGCTTTGGCGCATATTCATCTTGCTGCAATCCTGACAAATTCCCGTAAACTGCACCTCGCAGCCGTCCACATGAAAGCCGCCCCATATGCTGCCCGCGGCAACCGGGGCGAGCGCGGGCAGGGGCAGATCGCACACCCTGCCGCAGACGCGGCAGACGCCGTGCGCATGGGGCGCGGTGGTCACGTCAAAGCGCGCGTCGCTCTCCGCAAGCGACAGCTTTCTGACCAGTCCACGCTCCGCAAAGCCGCCCAGCACGCGAAAGACCGTCCCGCGCGACACCGTGGGATGCTCTTCATGCACCCGCTCGTAGACCTGCGTTGCCGTGGGATGATCGAGCGCGGCAAGCGCATCATAGATCGCCTGCTTCTGTTTGGTTTTGCGCTGCGTTCCCGCCATGGCTTTCTCCTTATCAGGATTTAATCTTGATAACAGAATATCATACATTCACGATTCTGTCAAGAGGTTTGATCAAATTTCCAGAATTTTTCTGACGGAGTTTGCAAAACGCCGCGCGCCCCACAAACATTGCGGGGCGCGCGGCGGTAAACTCTATAAGCCAAATCCTGCTTTTGGAGCAAAATGTGTATCGTCCGATTCCAATAAGGCGGTATCAAAATCTGTAGAGCAAGGGACTTCCTGCCATGAGACCAGATTGAGATACGCATCGCCCCGCTTGACGGCGGGCATCATGTTTCCGTCGGAAACCGGGATGAAGTAGCGACGTTCGTCCCGGATATTTGCCGCCCTAAAATGACTGACATGAAACCCGTAATACGCGCCGTTTTCATCCTGCAACACGCGCCTATCCTCCCAGGTCTCCATTTCCCCCGTCTCCTCATTGACGATTGTCGTCACGACGCCCTCTTCAAAGACATACGGCCGCCAAAGTCTGTTCGGTTCAAAATCAATCGGCACAGCGTACATATCCAGCCAAGGCTGATCATTGATACACACATACACAAACCCCTGCGGCTGCAGTTCGATGAGCATGTATTCCAGTTCATCGTATTCATTGTAGAGCGGATACACTTCCAGTCCCGTGTACTCGCTCCCCTCGCCCAAAAAGCGCTCCTCGGCCCGCGCGGTGACGCGCTGAATGTGCTGTTCTTCCGAATACATGCCCGTGCAGCCCGTGCACAGGGACGCCGCGATCAGCGACAACCCCGCCGCAATACATGCAAAGACTTTTGAAACCTTTTTCATACTTTCCCCCTGCTATGAATTTCTGACCCACTTGGCATAAAGATAAGCACCCTCATATGTATCGTAATCGCCATGACTGCCATCCAAAACAATCAATTCTCCCGTCTTATCCGTTTCAAAGTTCCATGGAGTGATACATGCGGGTTCTTTGTACCACCCGTCAAACAGATACCCAAGCCGCTCCGGATCGGGCGGAATGAACGTAATGACCGCTTTATCATAGCTATCCACCCAATAATAACCGTCATTTTCTGCCCCCGCATAATTGTACATATATGATACGTTCGCGATATAGCTGCGGCTATTCTGAAACGGCTCGCTGAAATACTCTCTATAATAATTGAAGCCAAAAATAGCACCTTTCCCGAAAAGTATTTTGTTATTCCTGCGTGCCGAATCCCACCAAACGGGGTAAGCATTGGGGAAAGACAAACTCAGATTTCCGACAACACTTTCCAACGGTGTTTCCGGGAAAAAAAACTTTTCCAACTGTGAATTTGCAAACCCTCCGATAAGATCATTATAAAACAGCTTGGGAATCTCATACCCCAGTCCATATACCTTGATTTGGTCGATATATTCGGGATAGACGAGAATCTTTTGCTGCTCGCCGAGCTCCGTCAACCCGATCAGGTATGCTTTTTTGCTGCCGTCATCCTCTGTGCTGACCGCATACCGGAAGTACCCGCTCTCGTATTCCGGCAGCGGATCGGGAACGCATCCCGTCATTGTTGCCAGCGACAATATCGCCACGCCCAGTACAATACTTGCTATTTTTAATGTTTTTTTCATACCTCTTCCCCCCTTCTGCCTCATCCTTGATCTGATTGCTGATACCATTTGGCATACAACCGCGTTTCCTGATACAATGTCTCGCCCTCTTCGTTGTACTTGGCTTCCGGCAATGTATCTGTATCAAAATTCCAAACATTCACGCACTCTGGCTCTTTGAACCAACCACCAAAGATATATCCCTCTCGTTCCGGATCTTGCGGGACATAGGTGATCTTCTCCCCGTAGTCATAATTGTCCGACCAATAATACCCGTCGTTTTCCGCTCCTGCATAATTGTAAAAATAATTACAATTCGAAAAATAAAAATCAAATCCATAATAAGTTTTAAACTTATTTTTCCCATCGTATCTCTTAGCATCATAATGGAAACTGGAGATGAATATCATTGGGAAATTATTCATCTTATTATAATCTTTATGCTCATTATCAGCGTCAAATTTTGTCCATCCATCAGTATTTATAAAAATAATCTTTCGCAAAGCCCTACACGCATAAAATGTGTTTACAAGTGCGATTTCAACAGATGGAATAACATACAATGCTTCTAAAACAGCACTATCCAATTCTCCTATCGGTTCTAACAATGTCCCACCCGAACTTAAGGATATTACTTTACGACCATCTCCAATTAGTTTTGGAACAACAAGGTATTTTTGTTGTTTACCTAATTCTGTCAATCCTGCGAGATGTGCTACACCCTCTCCCCTACTAATATCGTAATAAAAATAAATGTCTTCTACAATTTCTCTTGATTTTCCAATTTTACAACCGCTCAATAAAAACATGGAACATACGATCATACTCAATGCTACCATGAACCATCTTTTCTTCATTTTAATCCCTCCTTCCAACTACTCTACATACCATTTGGCATACAATCGCGTTTCCTGATACAATGCCTCGCCTTCCTCGTTGTACTTGGCTTCCGGCAAAGTATCTGTATCAAAGTTCCATATATTCACACATTCCGGCTCTTGAAACCATCCGCCGAAGATATATCCCTCTCGTTCCGGATTTTGCGGAACATATGCGATCTTCTCTCCGTAGTCATAATTGTCCGACCAATAATA
>JAGHIT010000093.1 GCA_017887095.1 Clostridia bacterium
GAATAACGAAGAGGTGAGATAAATGGCAGTCCCCAAGACAAAGCAGTCGAAGAGCAGAACGAACAAGCGTTTTGCCAACTACAAGGCGACGGCGGCTACGCTCGTAGAGTGCCCTCATTGCCACGAGTTGAAGATCGCGCACCGCGTCTGCAAGAATTGCGGCTACTATGACGGCAAGGAAGTCGTTGCGCAGGAAGAGGCAAAGTAAGAACACATCAAAGCGGGCTTTTGTGCCCGCTTTTTTCATGCCAAAAATATGAAATTTATCACGCCTGCCGCCCCGCGCAAAGCGCGGGGCGGCGGGCGTGGGTAAAAACGGCGGAAAGGCTTCCGCATACGCGGGTATTCCAGAATTTTCAAGAAATTTTTGCCAAAGGGGTGTACGCGGCGCGTCATTTGTGATATACTGTCTGTAATCGAAAGGAAAGTTTTCCCGATCAGGAGGAAGATGATGGATCCCAAGGCATTTTACAATCTCTCTTACGGCGTGTATCTCTGCTCGAGCTGGGACGAGGGGCGTCCCGTCGGCTGCGTGGCGAACAGTGCGATGCAGATCACGTCCAATCCTGCGACGCTCGCCGTCTCGCTCAACCACGATAACTATACCAATCAATGCGTGAAAAAGACGGGCTATTTTGCGATCGCCATTCTTGCGGAGGACAGCAACCCCCTACTCATCGGCAAGTTCGGCTTTTTCAGCTCCAAGGAAAGGAACAAGTTTGCGGAGTTCCCCTATGCGGTGCGCGGCAAACTTCCCGTCGTCGACGACTGTCTCTCGTGGATCTCCTGCAAGGTCATCGACACGATGGAGACGGCGACGCACACCGTCTTTTTGGGCGAGGTCATCGACGCGGGCGTGCTGCGTCAGGGCGCGCCGATGACGTACGCCTACTATCACAAGGAACTCAAGGGAAAGACCTCTCCGAAGGCGCCCACCTATATTGCCGAGGAGAAGCAGTCGGCGCAGTATGTCTGCAAGGTCTGCGGCTATGTGTACAGCGGCGCGACGCCCTTTGAAGAGCTTCCCGACGACTGGGTCTGTCCCGTCTGCGGCGTCCCGAAATCGCAGTTTGAAAAGCGGTAATGTGGATCGGAAAAGAGGAGAAAGAGGAGTATCTTGACTGCTCCGTCCGCGGACTTCGGCTGAAGTTTTTCGCGGGACTGACCGAGGCGGAACGGAACGCCTGCAAGTCGTTCGCCGACTGGCTGCGGAGAAAATATTTTTTTCCGATCAGAGTCTATGTCTGCCTCGTTCCGCAGAAAGCATTTTATCATCCCGACGACGGGCATATTTACTATGGTGTATTCTACTCCGGCGAAGCGGGAAAGCGGAAGATCTATCCGCGCATCTGCATCGCCGCGCGTGCACAGACGCCTAAGGCACAGGAGGATGTGCTGCTGGCAATGGCGCACGAACTGACGCATTATTTTCAATGGTATTTTTTGGAGGATGAAGCGCGTACGGACAGGAGTCTGGAAGTGGAAGCGGGCAAGTGGGCGCGCTACCTCGTGGCGGAATATCTCTCAGAAAAGGGGACAAAACTGTATCGGGAATAAAAACGGCGCACGCGCCGTTTTTTTATGCCGAAATGCTTGACAAAAGTACCCCATGGGGGTATAATACAGATACCCCATGGGGGTAATTGCAGGAGGAAACGCATGGAACATTGCGAAGGGTGTGCGGCGCACTATAAACACACGCCGCGCGACGAAGGGGAGATCAAGGGGCTCGTCAATCGGCTCAACCGTATCGTGGGGCAGCTGAACGGCATCAAGAAGATGGTCGAGGAAAATCGCTATTGCGGCGAGGTCCTCGTGCAGGTGTCCGCCGTCGAGAGCGCCGTGCGCGCGTTCGGCTATCAGATCTTAGAGGAGCATCTCGCGACCTGCGTCAGCGAAAAGATCAGGGCGGGTGATGAGAGCATCGTCGCCGAAACGGTGGAACTCATCAAGAAACTCAATTGAAGAAAGGGGATGCCCACACGGGTGCGGCGGTTCAATAGGGCGCGCGGCGGCGCGACCGCGCCGCCGCGCGCAGGCAGTCGGCAGGCATCCATGCGATAAGGCAATTATCATGAAAAAGAAGTATTCGATCACAGGTATGACGTGCGCGGCATGCTCTTCGGGCATCGAGCGTACGGTGAAAAAACTGGACGGCGTGCAGAATTGCGCGGTCTCCCTGATGGGTGAGAGCATGGAGGTCGAGTTTGACGAAAATAAGCTCTCGGACGGGCGCATCAAACGCACCGTCACGGCGCTCGGCTACGGCGCGTACGACTTCGGGCAGGTCCCCGTCAAAAAAAAGAAGCGGCTGACGCTCGGCGTGCGGTTTCTCCTGTCGCTCATCTTGCTGCTGCCGGAAATGTACCTCGCCATGGGGCACATGTGGGGCGTCCCCGTACCGCACGGCTGGTGGAATTGCGGCTTCCAGACGGGATTGACGCTCGTCATCCTGCTCATCAACTATCAGTTCTTCGTCAGCGGCGTGCGCGCGCTCTTCAAGCTGGTGCCCAATATGGACACCCTCGTCACGATGGGCGCGGCGGTGTCCTTTGTCTACAGCCTCGTCATGGCGATCCTCACGCCCGAGGA
>JAGHIT010000014.1 GCA_017887095.1 Clostridia bacterium
GTTCGTCCGTTTGGACATCGCCGCATGCCGCCAAAAGAGGCGCTGTTCCCAGGAGAAGCGCAAGGGAACAAGCCGTCAAAGCAAAAAGTCTTTTCATGGGTTTACCTTCCTTTTGTGTTTCTCGTGGTGTAAGGATAGCAGAAAAATATACTTTCATGCAACAAAAGAACGCAGGTGAGTTGCTGGAAGCCGCCCCAAAGACTGGAAGTTGACAGCGGCGCGGTTGTCTGCTATAATGACCAAAAAAACGTACTGCAAAAGGGGGACGTGATATGCAGTTTACAAGTTTTGACGGCAAGAAGATCTGCCTTTATGTTTGGGACGATGTCGCCTCGCCGTGCGGCGTGGTTCAGATCGTGCACGGCATGACCGAGCACGCCGCCCGTTATGAGGCGTTTGCGAAATTTCTCAATGCGCACGGGTATATCGTCGTGGCGGACGATCACCGCGGGCACGGCGGCTCCGATCCCGAAACGCTCGGCTGGTGCAAAGGAGACATGTTCGCGGATACCGTACGCGACGAACTTGCGATCACGGAGCATTTTCGGGAGAAGTACGCGGGACTTCCCTACTTCGTGTTCGGATTTTCCTACGGCTCCTTTCTGACGCAGCGCTATATTGCCGCATGCGGGGACATCTCAGGCGCGGTCATTGCGGGCAGCAACTACAAAAAGGACTTCGAGGTCTATCTTGGGAGCGTTGTGGCACGGCTGGGCATCCTCTTTTGCGGCGAGAAAAAGCCCGCAAAGCTCATTGAAAAGCTTTCCTTCGGCGCATATGCAAGGCGCTTTGCGGACAGGGAATGGCTCTCTGCAGACGCAGACAACAACGCCGCCTACCATGCCGACCCGCTGTGTGGGTTTACCTGCTCCTTCCGCTTCTATGCCGACTTCTTCCGCGGGCTGCGCAGCCTGTACACCAAGAAGTACCGCGCGGGGTTGCAAAGGGGCATGCCGCTGCTGCTCGTTTCGGGTGAATCGGACCCTGTTGGCGACATGGGTAAGGGCGTAAAGAAGCTGTATCGTTTTTATACGCAAAAGGCGGGCATGCGCAACGTGACGCTCAGATTGTTTTCCGGTTCCCGCCACGAGTTTCTGAATGAAAAAGAGCACCGTGACGAAAAATGGGACGCCGTGCTTGCGTTTTTCGACCAAAATTGCAGATAGGGGCCGCAAAACAAGAGGGGCGCCCGCCGCGCCATTTGCGCGGCGGGCGCCCCCGGAAAAATACGGCACAACAAAAGCGGAGCGCCGCGGCGCTCCGCTTTTTCGGCAAAAATCAGTTGACGACCTTGGGATCGAGGTTCAGTGTGTATTGCGCGCCGCCCCTGTCGTCGGGGAAAAGTGTCGCGCCCGAGACAACGGGCAGCGTCAGAGGATTGATCAGAGCATCCGCCGTGAGGTTGGCGACTGCCGCGCGAAGGAAGGGGAACATGGTTTCCGTTGCGTTGATCGCAAAGAACCTTCTGTCCTCTTCGGTATTCATGTTCTGCACTTCAAACACGCCCACGAAGCGCGCCAGCAGATTGAAGGGCTTGGGAGAATCTTCCGTGCTCTCGATCTTGCATTCGAGCATAACGATGTTGATCTTGGGATTCTCGTTCGCGTGACGGATCTGGCGCGAAAACATGGGTTTGATTTCAAATTTGGTATCGGGCGCCGCCTGAATATGGTTGACTTTAAAAGAAAGTTCGTCGGCGGTCAGTGCCTTCATGGAGTATTCGATCATAGCTTCTACCTCTTTTTCGTCGTTTGCGGACATTATAGCATGCAGGGCGGGAAATGTCAACCGCCTTTTTCATCGCTGTCCAAAATTACATTTTCTACACGAGACTTTCAAAATATCGCTATTTTTTTGTGAATTTTGTTGGATAAAATTGATTTCTCTCTTGAAAACGGTTGTATTTTATGATACAATGAAGTTGCGGGACGATCATACGGACAGTCTGCGCGTCGTAGCCGCGGCGAGCGTGGATGCGCTGGTCATGACGTTGCGCAAGGGCAGAGCGTAAGACGGTGTCCGGTTGGCAAAAATCACAATTCAGTCTAGGGGGGACCGCCCGCCGCGCATACAGCGCGGCGGGCGGTATGTTTCTTTATTCTGCAGGGAAGACGCGCCGTCCCTTGCAGTAGGTTTCCACAACGCGCAGGGAAGGCAGATCCTCGGCGCTGCATGTGAGCGGGTCGCGATTGAGGATGACAAAGTCGGCGCGCAGTCCCGCCGCGATGCGCCCGCGGTCGCCAAACCCGTACTGGTCGGCTGCATTTTCGGTGACGGCACGCAATGCGTCTAATACGCCGATTTCCTGCCCCGTCAGTCTGCGCCCTGATTTTGTCTTGCGCAGGACGGCGCATGCGACCGCGTCTAAGGGATCCGGTTCGCAGACGGGCGCGTCCTGGTGCAGCGTAAAAGGAATGCCGCGCACAAGTGCCGAACGCGTCGGCGAGATGCGCATGCCCCGCGCTTCTCCCAGGTTTTTGAGGTGCGTATCCCCAAAATCGCGCACATGTGCGACGAAAAAGGAGGGAATGACGCCCAGGTGTTTGATGCGGTCGAGCTGGTCGTCGCCCAGGATCTGTCCGTGGATGAGCACGGGCCGGCAGATTGCGCGCGCCGCAGGAGGCAAGGCTTCCAGCGCATCTAAAAATATCTCTGCCGCCCCGTCGCCGTTACAGTGGGCGAGCAGCCGTGTTCCGCGGTCGGCGGCAAAGCGGCAGGCATCGAGCACTTCGGCGGCGGACATGGTCTGTACGCCCGACCCGCCGCCCTCGTAAGGCGCGCGCAGGAACGCCGTTTTCTGCTGGGGCGAGCCGTCCAGAAAGATCTTGACGCCGCCGATCGTCAATGTTCCCTGCGCCATGAATACTGAGGCGCATGCCTGTCCGCGCTCGCCCGCTTCCCGTTCTGTGGTGCGGAAGCGGGCGAGCGCGTCGTCAAAGTCAGCAGGAGAGGGGTAGGCGACGACGTCAAGGGTGAGCGCAGGCAGGAGCCGATCGTAAAGCGGGAACATTTCGCGCGTCAGAATGCCTTCCTGCGCCGTCGTTATGCCGTAGGAAAGATAGCGCGTCTGCGCCTTTGCAAAGGCGGATTTCAGAGCTTCTCCTTCGGGCAGCGGTACGCGGCGTGTCGCCGCGAGATATGCGTTCTCTTCAAGCACCGCCTGTTCTCCAAGCCCCAAAAGACGGCGAGCCGCCCCGTTGAACAGCCCCCCGTGTCCCGAGCGCATCTGAATGTGCAGCGGGCGCAGGCACGCCTCCAACGGAGCGTCGTCCGGCAGCTTTTCAGCATTTTTGATCGTGACGAGGTCAAGCTCTCCCATGTCGTTCTCGCGCGCGAAGCGGTCTGCACAGGCGATAAACTCCTGCGCCGAAGCAAGGCCTGTCCCGTCTGCCTGCGTCAGGGAGAGCGCATAGGCGAGGATGTGAGAGTGTGCGTCGCAAAAGGATGGCAGCACTGTCGCCCCGCCCAGGTCGATCGTCTCGGCGAAGGGCGGCTCCGCGGGCGCAAATTTATTACCCTCAACGCAGAATTGTTTTTCGTCTGAGAGCGGCATTGTGCAGTTTGCAAAAAGGGTCTTCATATAACAAGTATTGCCCTAAGCGTGCAAAAACACTCCCGTTATGAGGATGTCGCAAAGAAAGTCTGTAAAATCTTTGCAAAACACTGTAAATTTTTTTGCGAAAGGCTTGAAATTTGCGCCGAAATGGTGTACAATAACTTTCGGCAAACATGAAAATAATCAGGAGGAAAAGCATTCATGGCAAAAAAGTATTGTTACCTTTTCACGGAAGGTAATGCGCAGATGCGTGAGCTGCTCGGCGGCAAGGGTGCAAACCTTGCAGAAATGACCAATATCGGTCTCCCTGTGCCTCAGGGCTTCACCATCTCCACGGAAGCATGCACGCAGTACTATGAGGACGGCAGACAGATCAACCCCGAGATTCAGGCAGAGATCATGCAGTACATTGAGAAGATGGAGCAGGTCTGCGGCAAGAAGTTCGGCGATAAGGAGAATCCTCTTCTTGTTTCCGTCCGTTCGGGCGCGCGCGCTTCCATGCCCGGCATGATGGATACCATCCTTAACCTCGGTCTGAACGAGACGGTCGTCAACACCATCGCAGAGAAGTCGAATAATCCCCGTTGGGCTTGGGACTGCTACAGAAGATTCATCCAGATGTTCTCCGACGTCGTCATGGAGGTCGGCAAGAAGTACTTCGAAAAGCTCATCGACGAGATGAAGGAAAAGAAGGGCGTCACGCAGGACGTCGAGCTGACCGCGGAGGATCTGAAGGAACTCGCGAACCAGTTCAAGGCAGAGTACAAGAATCAGCTCGGCACCGACTTCCCCGACGATCCCAAGGAGCAGCTCTTCGCTGCGATCAAGGCGGTCTTCCGTTCGTGGGACAACCCTCGTGCGAACGTCTACCGTATGGATCACGACATCCCTTACAGCTGGGGTACCGCGGTCAACGTGCAGATGATGGCGTTCGGCAACATGGGCGACGACTGCGGTACGGGCGTCGCGTTCACGCGTAACCCCGCAACGGGCGAAAAGGGTCTCATGGGCGAATTCCTCACCAACGCGCAGGGCGAGGACGTCGTTGCAGGTGTCCGTACGCCTATGCCGATTGCCAAGATGGCAGAGGTCTTCCCCGACGTTTACAAGCAGTTCCAGGAAGTCTGCAAGATCCTTGAGAATCATTATCACGACATGCAGGATATGGAGTTCACCGTCGAAAAGGGCAAGCTCTATATGCTCCAGACCCGTAACGGCAAGCGCACGGCTGCCGCTGCGATCAAGATCGCATGCGACCTCATCGACGAGGGCATGATCACCGAGCAGGAAGCGCTCATGCAGATTGACGCGAAGTCCCTCGA
>JAGHIT010000094.1 GCA_017887095.1 Clostridia bacterium
AGATCTATATGCTCACCGCGCATCTGCCGAGAAAGAACACCATCAAAGACGAAGATATGATCAAACTTGCCGAGCTGTTTGGAATCGACTACCGAAAGGACTTTCTTGATATTTGAAAAACATTTGCAGCGCAATGCTTTGTCGCGCTTGCGCACGCTTCTCACCTTGCTTGCATCTGTTTTTCAAATATGATATAATAATATGCAAATAAACGAAGATAAGGAGATATTGTTATGGCAAATCGTTTTGTACTCAATGAAACGAGTTATCACGGCAAGGGCGCAATTCAGGAAATTGCGACCGAAGTCAAGGGCAGGGGATTTGAAAAGGCGTTTGTCTGCTCCGATCCTGATCTTCTCAAATTCGGCGTGACCAAGAAAGTCACGGATGTGTTGGAAATTGCGGGCATTCCCTACGATATTTATTCCGAGATCAAGCCCAATCCCACCATCGAAAATGTGCAAACGGGCGTTGCTGCTTTCAAAAAGAGCGGCGCGGACTGCATCATCGCAATCGGCGGCGGCTCGTCCATGGACACGGCAAAGGCGATCGGCATCATCATTGCCAACCCTGAATTTGCGGACGTGCGCTCCCTGGAGGGCGTCGCGCCCACAAAACATAAGTGCGTGCCCATCATCGCCGTTCCGACCACGGCGGGTACTGCGGCGGAGGTCACCATTAACTACGTCATCACGGACGCAGAGAAAAACCGCAAGATGGTGTGTGTGGACGTGCACGATATCCCCGTCGTTGCCGTCGTCGATCCCGACATGATGAGCACGATGCCTAAGGGGCTGACCGCCGCCACGGGCATGGACGCGCTCACCCACGCGATCGAGGGCTACATCACCAAGGGCGCCTGGGCGATGAGCGATATGTTCCATTTGAAGGCGATCGAGATTATCGCCAAGAACCTGCGCGGCGCGGTCGCAAACACGCCCGAAGGCAGAGAGGGCATGGCGCTCGGGCAGTATATTGCCGGCATGGGGTTTTCCAATGTTGGGCTGGGAATTGTCCATTCGATGGCACACCCTCTGGGTGCGCTGTACGATACGCCGCACGGTGTGGCGAATGCTATCCTGTTGCCCACCGTCATGGAATACAACGCCGAGGCGACGGGCGAAAAGTACCGCGACATTGCCAAGGCGATGGGTGTCGGAGGCGTGGATGCAATGTCGCTCACTGAGGCGCGCAAGGCAGCATGCGACGCGGTGAGAAAGCTTTCCGAGGATGTCGGGATTCCCAAAACACTCAAAGGCATCGTCAAGGAGGAGGATCTTGATTTCCTGGCGCAGTCCGCCATGGACGACGCCTGCCGCCCCGGCAACCCCAAGGATCCCACCAAGGAAGACATCATCGCCCTTTATAAATCGTTGCTGTAACTCTGTTTCCAAGTCTATAGGCTGATAAGTGAACAAAATTCTGCAGAAAGGTCATTTGCAAAGAAACACTTCTGCACTGTTGACAATCAATGACAAAAATATAACGGCTTCCGGAAAGGCGGCCGTTATATTTTATTGGTTCAGTTGTACTTGTTTTGACATAGAACTATAAAATTATTTTTCTATTCGGAGACAGTCGCTCGGGCGGATAAAAAGGGTGCGCATCAATGACCTAACACACAGCTGTTATAAGAGGCTCGTTTGGTCAGCGGTTATGTTATGATGTTCAATGATGTATGGTAAAAGTGTAAATGACAAACTGTTTTTGTGATAAATAATTTTATTAAATTTCAAGTAAAATGTTTCAGAATAATGTTGACAAAATACAAATCTCTGCTATAATATGGGCAAGGATCAGCGAGGAAAAAGACCTCAATTTATGCACATGCTGATCACGGGCGGCTGACCCCAACCAAAGAGCGGTGAAACAGCGAAGGAGAATGAATGGTACAGTACACGTTGGACGCAAAGAAGAGGGGCGTAGATGTCTCAAAAGAACTTTACGGTATCTTCTTTGAAGACATCAATCAGTCCGCAGACGGCGGTCTGAATGCGGAAATGGTCATTAATAACTCGTTTGAATTTGCGTATTTCGCGTACGACGATTTCAATGCCGAAAGCCATGTGGACGCGCGAAGCGCAAACTGGTTCTATTGGGATGTATACGGTGCAGGTCCCAGATACATTTCCGATATGGGGGGCATGAATGCCAACAACCCGCACTATCTTGTGCTCAATGTCGGCGGCATCTATCATTTGGAAAACCCCGGGTACTACACCAACGGCGGGTACGATATGTACGGCATGCCCGTCTACAACAAGGAGACCTATAACTTCTCCATGTGGGTGAAACGCATGGGCTTCAAGGGCGTTGCCAAGGTATTTATCCGCGGCGCGCACGGTCGTCACACGACCATCGGCGAGATCGCGATCCCCGAAGGAAATGAGGGCGACTGGATCAAGGTTACCACCTCCGTCGTGGCGGAAAAGGATACAATGGGGCGTCTTTGCATCGTGCTTGAGGGCAACGGCACGATCGGCATCGACTATGTCTCCCTGTTGCCTGCAACGACCTGGGGTGATCCCAATAAGTACCGCAACGGCAAGCTTTCTCCCCGCCTCGTGCAGGTCTTAAAGGATTGCCGTCCCTCGTTCGTCCGCTTCCCCGGCGGCTGCGTCGTCGAGGGCGACGTCTCCTTTGACTATCAGTACAAGTGGCGCAATACGGTGGGACCTTTGGAACAGAGAAAGCAGATCCCCAATCTCTGGCGATATATGCAGTCCTACGGGATCGGCTTCTATGAGTATTTCTGCCTGTGCGAAGATATCGGTGCGACGCCGCTTCCCGTACTTCATTGCGGGCTTCTGTGTCAGATCCGTATGGGTGAGCAGCGCAAGACCGGCTACCAGCGTATCATGCCCGGTACGCCTGCGTTCAAAACGGAAGTCATCGACAACGTCGCGGATCTCATTTATTTTGCCAAGGGTGATGTCTCCTCGACCGATCCGAACGAGTCCTATTGGGCAAAGGTGCGTACCGATATGGGACACCCTGCTCCGTTTGAACTCAAGTATATCGGCATCGGCAACGAGAACTGGGGCTATGAGTACTTCGATAACTTCGCATCCTGCCTTCTCGGCGTGCGTCAGTACCGCTATAAGGGCAGAATGACCGACCTTCTAAAGCTCTTTGATATTACGGTCGTGACATCTGCAGGCGTGGATATCCGTCCGCAGGACAGCAACGACAGCTGGAAGGTCATCAACGAAAAGTATCGCGATATGATCGTGGACGAACACGTCTACAACTCCTATCAGTGGTTCATCGACAACACCAAGCGCTATGACTGCTACGACAGGGACGGCGCGAAGGTGTTCATGGGCGAGTATGCAATGCACACGATGTCGGACGGCAGAGGCCGTCTCAACGGTGATAACAACTTGCGCAGCGCGCTTGCCGAAGCGGCGTTCCTGACGGGTTGTGAACGCAATTCCGACGTCGTCAAGATGACTTGCTATGCGCCTTTGTTTGCTTCTACGCTCAACTATCGCTGGACGCCCGATATGATCTGGTTCAATGCGCACGAAGTCATGCTGACGCCTAACTACTATGTCCAGCAGATGTTTGCTGCAAACGTCGGCAACTACACGCTGACCGACGTTGGTGAGGTCAACGACGACAACGCGGGCGGGCTTGTGTTCGGCGGACATCGCACGGCAAGCGCCGTCAAGAGTGTCACGGTGCGCGATCTCAAGACGGGCGAAACACTTTATCATCACGAATTTAAGGATGGAATGGGCGGCTGGAAGGTCTATCCCAATTCGCGCGGCGGTCATATTGAAAACGGCGAGCTCATCGTGGAGGAGAGCGACGCGTTCAACGGCTTCTACTATGACGAGCAGAAGTTCAGTGACTGCGAAGTGCTCATCGATTTCCGCAGGCTGTACGGCGAGCAGTCCTTCATTGCAGGTGTCGGCGTTGCCGATGTCCGCGACGCGGGCACGATCGACTGCGCGGGCTTCTCGATCTGCTGCCAGTACGGTAAGAATCATAAGGGGTATGACGTCTCCTTCGACAAGCGCGTTGACTTCATGCGCACCGTCTGCGAGATGATGGGCAAAGACAAGTTCCTCGGCTACAGCCCCGAAGGCAACACGATCAAGCTCGTCTATACCAAGAAGACGTTCACGGCTTCCATCAAGAAGGACGGCGAGTGGCATGAAGTTTTGTTCAAGAATATCTGGAAGGTCAATGAGCGCATCTTCCAGTCCGCGACGGTTGGCAACGACGGTAAGATCTATCTGAAGGTCGTCAATGTCTCCGGAAAGGATGAGGAGATGCAGGCAAAGCTCATCGGATTTGAAGGCAAGACCAAAGCGCACGTCACGACCCTGTGGCATGAAGATGAGACAGTCATCAACGAGATCGGCGTCCGTTATGGTAAGCAGATCAATATTGAGCCTATTGAGAACGACATCGCGCTGGATGGCGACACGCTGAAGGCGACCATTAAGAATAACAGTGTTTCTGTCTTTGTGATCGAGTAACGATTGAGAACTGAAAAGCCGACCCGTTTGCGGGTCGGCTTTTTTTTGTTGGCAAAATGGGGAGCGAATTCATAATCGGCAGACTTGTCCCATATGATATACCATGCTGGAGTTTCTTCCGCCGCGTATTTCCGAGGCAGTGCGGCATGTTAATCAAAATATGCTTTATGAACTTAGAGTTCGAGCGGACAAACCACTTCGCGCAAATTTCGGCGGAACATACTGCTATCTCGGAGAACGCGGGATTTGTACACGAGCTGAGGATGCGATTCTTCCGACAATGCGGGAAATAGAAGATATCATATTTGCGGCGAGCGGGTATTCCGTTTATTCGGTATCAGAACAGATAAAGCAGGGTTTTGTGTCCGGGGTCGCCGGTGAACGCATCGGGCTTTGCGGAACTTATGTCTATGAAAACGGCGGGGTTCTATCCATTCATGCGGTGACTTCGCTGTGCATCCGTATTCCGCATGCCGTACCAGGATGCGCTCTTCCTGTATACGAGAGCTGTCTCCTCGATCGCATGCGGTCTGTTCTTCTGCTTTCGCCGCCCGGAGAAGGGAAGACGACAATGCTGCGCGATTTAGTGCGTCTGGTTTGCAATAGGCGTTCCTTAAATGTTTTAGTCAGCGACGAACGCGGGGAGCTTTCGGCAGACGATCTGGGTGCGACGGCGGATATTGTACGGTTTGCAGACAAACTGACGGCTTTTACTGCGGGAATCCGAGCTATGCGACCGGATCTGATCGTAACAGATGAATTGCTTCCGGAAGATTATGCGGCCGTTAAGCGTGCGATTGAGGGAGGCATTTATGTATTTGCTTCGGCACATCTCAAAAGTGTAAATGACGTACCGCAGAAACTGTTTGACCGTTATGTGGTACTTGACGGATTAGGGCGTATCGGCGCTGTATATGGAGCAGACGGCTGTGTTATGGCTTAAATTCCTGCTTGCGGTTTGTATTGTGGCTTTCGGGATTGGAATGGGTTATTTTGCCGCGGGCAAATTTCGCAACAGGGCGCGTTTTTACAGCCAATGGTTTGAATTTAATGAACGGTATCTTACGGAGCTTGATTATGCCAGAAAACCGCTCTCCGTTCTTTTAAAGACTTATCGCGGTGGCGGCGACTTTCAGAAAATACTCGATTACTTTTCTTCGGAAAGGAAAATCAGGGTAAAGCTTAATTATCTTACGGAAGAAGAGATGAGAGAGTGTGAGGAGTACTTTTCAATGCTCGGACGGGGAGATGCCCGCTCTCAGCATGATTTTTTCGGAATACGCCGCAGCACACTCGTTGAGAAAAAGGGGATCTGTGCAAAGCAAGCCAAAGAAAAGGGAGAGCTGTATCTGAAGCTTGGTCTTCTTGCCGGTCTCGCTTTTGTTATTCTCATTGTGTAATGGATATCTCCATCATTTTCAAACTGGCGGCGATCGGCATCATTGTTACGGTTGTTTGTCAGGTGTTAAAAAAATCAGACAGGGATGATATTTCAACGGTCGTTTCCATTGTTGGCCTTGTTCTGGCGCTTACCGTCGCCGTTACCATGATTGGTGATTTGTTTGATACGATTCAGGAAATTTTTGGTGTGACATGACGACGCAGATTTTTCAGTTTGTTGGCGTTGCATTCGTGACTGCTGTTGCGGCGATTCTTGTCAAGAGTACAAAACCTGAACTTGCTTTTGCGGTAACAATTGCAGGAAGTATCATATTACTGCTGTTTGCCTTGGAGATCTTTCGCGGAAGTATTGATATTTTTACTGAGATTGCCGAGACGACGGGGTTAAATTCGACAATCGTCAAGACTTTGTTAAAGATGGTCGGTATCGGATATATCGTTGAGTTCAGTGCGGGAGTTTTGCATGACTTTGGACAAGACTCCCTTGCCGACAAACTGATTTTTTGTGGAAAGCTAATTATTCTCGTGCTTGCCGTACCCATCCTGGAGAGCGTTCTCGGACTGGTAAATGATCTTCTGAGGTTGATCGCATGAAGGGTATCAGACGAATTGCGAACGCGAAACGTCGCTCTGTCTTTCTGCTCATCGTCGGGAGTCTGTTGGTGATTTTGGCGTTCTATTTTCTTCCTGCTGTATCCGAACCGATTGCAGCCTCTGCTTTTACCGCAGAGGAAGAGACTGCGATTGAGGAACTGCGGGAAGAGGTCAGGAAGCTGCTGGAAGCCCTGGATACCGAGGATCTTGAAGCGTATCTGGAAACGCTGCCGCAGTATGAAGCCGGAAGCATCAAAGAGGCACTCGAGAGTATCGTGACGGGAGATTTTTCTCTGGATTATGCCTCATTGTGGCAATCTGTTCTTGCGCTCGTCTGGGAAGAAGGGAAGGTCATATTGCCTGCATTTGCAGTGATAATCGCAGTTGCATTGCTCAGTGGAATACTCAATTCGGTCAGGGGCAGTTTTTTGCGCGGCAGCATGGCGGAGGTTATCCATTTTGCTGCATATCTCTGTGTGGGGGCAGCGCTTTTATCAGTCCTGATTTCAGTTTTACAGGCCGGCTTCTCTGCAATAGAGAGCATGCAGCGACAAATGGAAATCATATATCCTATTCTTTTAACGCTGATGGCGGCCAGTGGCGGTGCCGTATCTGCCGGGATTTATCGTCCGGCAGTCGCATTTCTGTCGAGCGCTGTGTGTGAAATGTTTTCTGCTGTGGTACTTCCCACCTCGGTTGCCGTTATTGTTCTTACATTTATCGGATGTCTGTCCGATGAAGTCAAAACAACAAAACTCGGTGACTTTTTCAAGAGCCTTAATAAATGGCTGATCGGTCTCACGCTTGGTCTGCTCGGCATCTTTCTCACGGTGCAGGGCATCTCTGCTGCACAGTATGACGGGCTTTCCCTTCGGGCGGCAAAATATCTTGTTTCCGGCTCTGTTCCCATTGTTGGGGGATTTCTGTCAGGCGGCCTTGATTTGGTGCTGGCGGGGAGCGCCCTCATTAAGAATGCCGTCGGATCTTTTGCTGTGTTTCTTCTGTTCGGCGTCATTCTACGTCCCGTGCTTTTGTTTGCCGCGTTTCAGATTTTTTTAAGACTGAGTGCTGCGGCGGCAGAGCCGGTCGGCGGGAAAATATCCGCGTTCCTGTCACGGCTTGCCTCTGATTGCGGATTCTTCATAGCCGGACTCTGTTGTATCGCTTTTCTCTATTTTCTTACCTTGGTTCTTTTGGTTTGCTCGACGGGGGTCATATTCTGATGACAGAGTATATTCTAAGTATTGTCGGTGTTGTCCTGTTGTCGTCTCTTATTTCACTGATTGCTCCCGGCGGAAAGATGGGGCATTTTTTGAAGGGGGCGACCAAACTTGTGACTCTCTTTGTCATGCTTGCGCCGCTTGGACGTTTTGTTGCAGGTGAAGAGCAGATGTTTTCTGTTGCCGATCTGAAAACAGACCAGGCATACATGGCTTACTGTGCGGATGAACTTGCAATTCGGGATGAAACAAATATTGTTCTCTGGTTGAGTAAAACGTATGGGGTGACGGGGGAGGCGAATGTAGAGCGCAATCCGGATACGACATTTTCCTATCAAAAAATCGCAGTTACGATTACAGATTTCGGAATATATGCGCAGGACGAGCATATACATATTAGTGAACAAATCGAAGATGCGCTTGAGACCCGTTACGGCTGTGAGACGGAGGTCATGTGAAAGAGTCGCTGCGAAAAATATGGGAAAATAAGACGGCGCGTATATTGTTAGTAGCTTTTGTTGCGCTCGTGTTACTGGTCGGAAGCTGGTTCGTATTCGGAACAGACCGTGCCGATGCGCCTTCCGGAAGCTATACGCCAACTGCGCAGGAGGAACGTATTGGGGCTTTGCTCTCCGAGATCGACGGAATAGAAAGCGTTTCTGTCATGATTTCGGAAGAGAATGGCGTTCCGGTCGGCGCGGTCGTCATATTCGACGGAGAAGACGGAATTCTTGTCCGTCTGAAGATTACACGGATTACGGCAAATGCGCTCAATCTGGCAGACAATCGGATCCATGTGTATCCGTCTGACAAAAAATAATTTTTGTATAAGGAGAATAGAAATGTCCAATACCAAGAAAATTGCTTTAATGTCAACGCTGGTCCTGCTCCTTGCCGTAACGGCTGTTTGCAACTTTGTTCTGGCTGGAACACAGCCGCAGAATGTAGATGCCGCAGTCGAAGCGAACTATTTCACGACATATCGTGCCGACCGGAACACGACGCGAAGCGAAGAGTTTGTACAGCTTGACAGTGTCATTTCGGCATATGAACCTGGGACGGAAGAGTATGATGCCGCCGTTGCACGCAAACAGGAACTTGTTGAGATCATGGAAGACGAACTTATTATGGAATCCATTATCAAAACAATGGGCTTTTCCGATGCGGCGGTTGCGATAGGCGATTCGGACAATATCAATGTGTTTGTCAACTCCAGTGAACTTACCGCAGAAATGGTCACAAAAATTTTCTATGTCCTTGAAGAAGAGCAGAAAGTGCGGGACGGAAATATTATAATTATGCCTGTTTATGCGGAAAGTTGAAAAAAACAGTAGTAAATTTGAAAAAGATGTGCTATAATGGTTGCAAAGGAGACTGTTATGGCAAGTATTAAGTACAATCCCAACGGTCAGAAGGGGAAGATTACCTATAATTCGGATATTGTGAGCGGCATTGCTGTTCTCAGCTTACGCGAGACGGAGGGGATCGAGTTGGTGCCTTCCAAAAATCACGGCATAAAAATTTGCTTTGAAAAGGAAGGCGTCTTTGTTGATATTTCCGTTATAGCGTATTATGGCTATAAGGTACCGGAACTTGCATTTCGTATTCAGCAGAACATCAAGCAGATGGTTGAATCTATGACGAAATATAAGATCGCGAAGGTCGATGTCCATATCACGAGCGTTATTTTTCCGGCGCCAAAAACGCAGCCGATCGCAGAAACGTCTGCCGAACAGGTGGCAAACGTATAAGACAATGCATCGTTCCCTCTCGCTTGCGAGGGGGAACACTTACATGAGGATGAGACACATGAGAAGCGACGCGCGGGAAGCCGCATTCAGGATCGTATTCGCAGATTTATTTGGCGGAGACGGTGAAAAAAATTTTCGTGCTGCCGTATATCGGCAGGCTAAACTTAACGAAGAAGATACGGCGTTCGCAGAGCGAATCGTGAGCGCTGTTCTTGCGCATAAGGAAGAACTCTCCAAAGAAATCGCGGAGACGGTAACTCGTTTTGCCGATTATCGAATTTATCCTGCGGATAAGGCTGCCATGTTGGTTGCCCTGTCGGAGATACGCTATATGGATGACATTCCGCCGGTTGTTTCGGTTTCGGAAGCGACGTCGATTGCACGAAAATACTCTACAGAAAAATCGGCCGATTTTGTGAACGGCGTATTGGGAGGCATTATCAACAAATGATGGTTATCGACGGGAAAAAAACAGCAACTGAGATTCGTGCGCGGCTGAGGGGTCGGACTGCTGCTTTGGAAGAAAAGTACGGAAAAAAAGTGGGGCTTGCGGTCGTTTTGATCGGAGACGATCCTGCATCGCAGGTATATGTTCGGAATAAAGTCAGAGGCTGTGAAGAAGCGGGGATACGCTCTTTTGCGCATTATCTTCCGCCTGACACGACGCAGGCGCAGGCGGAGGAGTTGGTCCGTTCACTTGCTTCGGACGATGCGGTGCATGGAATTCTGGTGCAATTGCCTTTGCCGAAACATCTGGATGCAGAGCGTATTTTGGCGTGCATTCCTTCCTCCAAGGATGTGGACGGCTTTTCCGCAGAGAATATAGGGAAACTTGCACTCGGCGAAGAAGGGATTGTTGCCTGTACGCCTCTCGGCGTGATGGAATTGCTCCGCCGCTATTCCGTGGAGTTACGGGGAAAGAGAGCGGTTGTCGTCGGGCGAAGCAATATCGTAGGGCGACCGATGGCGCTCTTATTTGTGAACGCTGATGCAACAGTCACAGTCTGTCATTCCCGTACGGAGAATTTGGCGGAAGAATGTGCGCGGGCAGATATTCTTGTCGCGGCAGTCGGAAAACCGAATTTTATTACGGCGGATATGGTGAAAGACGGAGCGGTTGTTGTGGATGTCGGCATCAATCGCGTGGACGGTAAACTGGTCGGGGATGTGGATTTTTCTTCTGTGTCCCAAAAAGCGTCGCTTATTACGCCTGTTCCGGGTGGCGTTGGACCGATGACGATTGCAATGTTGCTTACAAATGTAGTTACATGCGCGGAGCGTGCAATGAAATGAAGTTTTTGGATCAGTACGAAGAGTACCGCGTATACTTTGAAACGTGCTTACACAAAGCATGTGCGGAAATGGCGTTTCAGCCTAAGATTCTCACGGAGAGTATGTGCTACTCCCTGCTGTCGGGGGGGAAGCGTGTGCGCCCCGTGCTCTTTTTTTGTACCCTTGATGCCTTTGGCGTAGATTACCGTGATGAGAAAAATTTTGCAATTGCATTGGAGTGTATTCACACATATTCGCTCATTCACGATGATCTTCCCGCTATGGATAATGACGATTTCCGAAGGGGGAGACCGTCAAATCATAAAATGTTTGGCGAGGCCAATGCAATACTTGCCGGGGATGCGCTTCTTTCCTTTGCGTTTGATCTTCTGTTGGGAGAATGCGGGCGAGGAAACGGATTTCTTCGGGCAGCGCAGTCGCTATCCCGCGCTGCAGGGGCGCTTGGGATGGTTGCCGGGCAATCGGCAGATCTTTTGTATACGGGCGAAAATGGCGGGGAAAAAGAGCTTTTGTGGATTTATCGCCATAAGACGGGATGTCTTATAGCGGCTCCGCTGATTATGGCAGCATGTATAGCGGGCAGATATCGGCAGGAGGCGGAAGCTTTTGGGATGGAACTGGGGAACTTGTTTCAGCTCACGGACGATATTCTGGATGCCGTAGGTGAAAAAGAGAAACTCGGAAAAACGACCGGAAAAGATGCAGCGGAGCAAAAACTTACGGCGGTCAAAGTGTATTCTGTTTCCGGCGCACGCGCGAAGGCTCAAGAGTCTGCTTTGCGATGTTATGCGATTTTGGATCGCATGCGCGATGCACAAATGGACTTTTTGCGTGAATTTGTTGATTATGTCCTGGAGAGGGACAGGTGAGGTTCCGTGGAAATTATGTCACGCGAGGCGCTGAAGAGCGCCTCAATTTCTCAATTAAAAAAGTTTTGCGAAGCCCTGCGTGAAGAAATATTTCAGACCGTTGCTGTACGCGGAGGGCATCTTGCATCCAATCTCGGCATTGTAGAACTTACCATTGGGTTGCATCGTGTTTTTTCTTTCCCTGAAGATAAGATCATATTTGATGTAGGGCACCAGTGTTATGTCCACAAACTTTTGACAGGACGAGCAAACCGCTTTTTTACATTACGCCAAAGACACGGAATTTCCGGATTTCCGAAGCGTACGGAGAGCGAGTATGACAGCTATGACACCGGGCATGCCGGGACTTCTGTCTCCGCAGCGCTTGGCATTGCGAAAGCGCGCGATCTGAAGGGCGAAAAATTTCAAGTGATTGCTTTAATTGGAGATGGCTCGCTCAATAACGGGCTGATCTATGAGGCGCTCAATAGTCTGAAGATCCTCAATACAAAAATCCTCATTGTACTCAACGACAACGGAATGTCAATTTCGCCAACAGTTGGAGGAACGCATGAGGTATTGGAGGATTTAAAGGGCGGAAGTTCCTCTGTAGAGGATATCGCATTGTTTGAGCGTTATGGATTGCAGTATATGGGAGTGTATAACGCAAATAATTTGGAAGAATTGCTTCCCGCTCTCGAACAAGCAAAGTCTGCGCTGCAATCAAACAGTGTACTGTTGCATGTTACGACGCGCAAGGGGCAAGGATATGCCTTTTGCGAACGAGATCCGGACAGAACGCACGGTATTTCTCCGGCCAAACCCGAAAAAGAATATTCTATGGCGCTCGGTGAAGAGTTGTTGACCATGGCGGAAAGAGACAACTGCGTTGTTGCAGTAACTGCGGCGATGACAGATGCGCTTGGTCTGAGACAATTTTTTGAGCGGTATCCGGAGCGGGCGTTTGATGTCGGTATCTGTGAAGAGCATGCATCTGTATTATCGGCGGCGCTTGCGGCGGCGGGGATGCGTCCGTACTACGCAATCTATTCTACGTTTTTACAACGGGCATTTGACGAGATCATACATGATGTTTGCGGGCAGAAACTTCCCGTCGTTTTTTGTATCGATCGCGCCGGTATTTCCGGCTCGGACGGAGAAACGCATCAGGGCGTATTTGATCTTTCTTATCTTTCCATGATTCCCAATTTAGTTGTAGCAATCCCAAAAAATATTGCTGAATTTCGAGCAATTTTGCGAAAAAGTATAAGTTTGAACGGACCTTTGGCGATACGATACCCCAGGGAAGGGGAAGAAGGGGATGCGCGTGCGGTTGAATTTGGAAAATTTGAAGTTTTACAAAGTACTATGTCTGACATAATAATATATGCTGCCGGGGAGCGATGTGTCAATTTGGCCCGGCGCGTCATGTCACTGGCTTTCAATGAAGGAATTTCTGTTTCTCTAGTGAATGCGTGCTTTGCAAAACCTTTGGATTATGATTTGATCGATTCTCGGAAGGAAAAGTATGTCATTACGATTGAAGATAATGTCCTGCGCGGTGGAATCGGCGAAGCGATCGCCCATTATCTTTGCAACAGTGACAAGCAAGTTTTTTCTTTCGGATGTGCCGATCGATTTATACCGCACGGAAGCGTATCTGAACTGATGGAGGAATTTGGTCCGTCTCAGAATGCGATTCTTAATTGTATCAGAGAATGTTATGCGCGCGGATAGTTTTTTTGCGGAAAAGTTTGGCTCCAGGACCCGTGCAAAGGAAGTTTTGAAGAGAGGTCTTGTCCTACGTGATGGCAAGGCGCTTTCTCCGTCGGATGATGTGACTGCAGCGGATAGGATCGAATTTATGTCCGAAGAGCGTATGCTTGTTTCGCGTGGGGGATATAAGCTGGAGCGCGGTCTTATTGTGTTTGAACAGTGTGTCAGCGGCAAGGTATTTGCCGATTTCGGGGCAAGCACGGGTGGTTTTTGTGAAGTGCTGCTCTCGCGCGGAGCAGAGCGTGTATACGCGATCGATGTCGGTCGGAATCAGTTGGCTCCGACGATTGCGTCAGATCCGCGTGTTGTGGTTATGGACGAGACGAATGCGCGATATCTTTCGCGTAAGGATTTTGATGTTCCGCTTGACGGAGTTGTGTCTGATCTGAGTTTTATTTCGCTTTCCTTGATTCTTCCGGTTATTTCTGAACTTTTGCAAACAGGCGGAAAGGCGTATGTTTTATTTAAACCGCAGTTTGAGTGCGGCGGCGTAGGGCTGGGGAAAGGCGGGGTCTTACCGATAAAATATCATGCGTCGCTTTTGTCTGTGTTTTATGATCGATGCCTTGCATCGGATCTTGCACCGAAGGGAATTGTAAATGCTCCCATACATGTCCGAAAGAATGTAGAATATATTGTCCATCTGGAAAAAGGAGGAATACCTGTTTCAAGGGAGCTGTTTTTGCGTCAATCGGCCGAGAGGAGATTTCCTGAGGAAAAAATCTGAAAAACTATTGCATATATGCAAGGTATGCTGTATAATATTGATGCAATGAATATTGGAATTTATTATAACCGCGATCAGGCAGATGCCTCCGTTGCGGAAGAGCTTGCTGTTTTGGTGCGCGCACGGGGACATGTTGCACATATTTTTTCCGAGTTGGAACAAATCGAACGCGCAGACAGATTGATTGTTCTGGGGGGCGACGGTACGATGCTGCGAGTTGCTTTACGAGCTTCGTTGCTGAATCTTCCCATTGTCGGGGTCAATTTCGGAACGCTCGGTTTTCTTACTGAGTTTGAACGGGACGAACGTGACCAAGTCGTCGCGCTTGCATCGGATGAGAATTGTGCGATTCTGCAACGGTCGATGCTGGAAGCGGAACTTAACGGCAAGACATTCAATTGTCTTAATGAGCTTGCGTTGCTTCATCCTGTCTATCCGGGACAGCAGAATAAAGTTGTACGGCTCGCCGTAACGATTGACGGAAGCCGTGCCGGGGAGTTTGTGGCGGATGGACTTATCGTTACTACACCTACCGGTTCAACTGCTTATTCGCTTTCGGCGGGCGGCAGTATTATGACGCCGGATTGCGAGACTTTTCAGATCACGCCGGTATGTGCCTTTTCTATGCGCAGCCGGCCGATTGCTTATTCTGACAAGAGTGAATTAGGATTTTCTCTTCTGAGTGGAGAAGTTGTTCTCTACGGGGATGGTTTTTATCTCGGGGAAGCGGGAAAACACGATCGGCTCATTGTTCGTAAGTCTTCGCGTTCTGTTACTTTTTTGACACGCGGATTGAGTGAGTATTTTCGCCGCCTGACGGAAAAAATCAATTGAGGGAGAAAGTGACGATGCGTAGTCTGCGCCAGGAAGCAATACTTTCGCTCATCAAAGAAACAGAGATAGAGACGCAAGGGGAGCTGTGTGAAGCGCTTGCCGCGCGTGGTTTTTCAGCGACGCAGGCAACGGTTTCTCGTGACGTAAAAGAACTTCATCTATTTAAAGTGCGCGGAACGCGTAAACGCTTCCGGTATGCATGTGCAGTCCGTCAGGAAGGTGCGTTGTCGGAGAAGCATCGTGAGTTGTTCCGTGCAAGCACCCTTACGATCCGCGCTGTGGGGAATCTTGTCATTGTCAAGACCCTTCCGGGAAGCGCTTCCAATGCGGGTGTTGCCGTTGACGAACTTGCTTTCCGAGAGGTTGCGGGGAGCATCGCCGGAGATGATACATTACTTCTGATCTGTGAAAGCGTGGAGGATGGGAAAATTGTGGCGGAACGGCTTTCTGCCATAATAAAGGGCTGATATGTTACAAAAACTGCTGATAGAGAACGTTGCGTTGATTGAGCGGGCGGAATTGGATTTTGCGGAAGGTGTAAATGTATTGTCCGGAGAAACCGGCGCCGGAAAATCGGTCATACTGGATGCGATCGATTTTGTTCTTGGGGCAAAGGCCGATAGAGGCATGATCCGATCGGGGGAGACTTTTTGCGCGGTCCGTGCAGAGTTTTTTTCTTCCGATCCTCGGGTTGACAGTCTTTTGCGAGAGTACGACATTGAGCCGGATGACACACTTATTCTATCGCGGCGTCTAACTTCCGAAGGAAAGGGGACGCTCAGGATCAACGGCTGTCCCGTGACTGCGGCAATGCTTCGCAGGCTGACGGCGCTGTTGGTAGATGTCCATGGGCAGAGCGAGCATTTTTTTCTTTTGAAAGAGTCAAATCAACTCAAATTGCTGGACGACGTCGGAGGCGCGCCCGTTGCTTTGCTCAAAGAACAATTGAGAGAGCTTCTTATTCACAGAAAACAGATCGTCAACGAACGCGCAAAGCTTGGCGGCGACGAGGGGGAACGTGAGCGTCGTTTGGACATTCTCAAATTTCAGATCGACGAGATAGCCCGTGCGGAGTTGAAAGAGGGCGAAGAAGAAGAGCTGATGGCATTTCGTGACCGTTGGCGCAACGCCGAAAAAATCCTGGAAGGGCTTAACGCTGTCCGTCAATACCTTGGGTCGGACGGGGGCAGTGCGGATTCGCTGCGCAGCGCACAGCGTTCCCTGTCCGCGATCGTGCGTCTTGAGGAAAAGTATGCCTCCCTTGCCGAACGTCTGGAGTCGGTTGCGGCAGAAGTGGAGGATATTGCGGATACGGCAGAGCAGTTTTCCGAAGAATTGGATATCGATGAACGGGAAGCGGAGCGTGCGGAAGCGCGTCTCGATGAGATCCGTTCTCTCAAAAAAAAATACGGAGGCAGCGTTGCCGACATTCTAGCTTTTCGCGGACGTGCCGAAGCGGAATACGAGTTGCTTTCGGACAGTGACGCGCGCTTTCAAAAGCTTGGAGATGAACTTAAAGTCATCGAAAACGAAATATACGATGTTTGCATAGCTTTGACGGACGCACGGAAACGTGCGGCTGAGGGATTTACGGAGCGCGTGATTGAAGAGCTGCGAACTCTTAATATAGCCTCGCCGCAGTTTGTTGTCGAGTTTGGCAGTTTTACCGGAGATGATGTATCGCGCGTTACGGCAGAAGGACCGTCCGATGTGAAATTCCTCTTTTCTGCCAACGCAGGGGAACCGCTGAAAGATCTTGGGAAGATCATAAGCGGCGGTGAAATGAGTCGTTTCATGCTTTCAATTAAAACACAGCTGTCGTCTGTCAATGCAATAGGAACTTATATTTTTGATGAGATCGATGCAGGAATCGGCGGAAAAACAGCGCGTGTGGTCGCGGAGAAGTTCTGTAAAATCGGAAAAACCGTACAAATCATTGCGGTGTCGCATCTGGCGCAGATCGCCGCGTGTGCTGACCGAGAATTCTATATCGAAAAGCAGGAAAAAGACGGCAGGACGTTTACTGTCATACATACATTGGACGGTGAAGCTCGCATAAAGGAACTTGCGCGTTTGATCGGTGGGGATACGGAGAGCGAACTCGCGCTCCGTCATGCCGAGGAATTGCTGGCAAGCGCCTCCCTTTACAAAAAATCCCTTTCGCAATCGGAGTAAAAATTGAATAGAACAGATACGGCTTACGCAAAGTAACTTCTGTTATGGAGGTTCGGATGCGTAAGCTGATTTTGTTTCTTACGAGCGCACTGCTGCTTTGCTTTATATTCTGTGGCGGAGATCGTTCTGCCGATGCTGCTGCTTCGCAATACTATCTGGGAGGCATGACAGCAGGCTTTACGCTTTCGGCGAACGGTATAGAGATAATCGGTTTGAAGGAAGTGATTTCTGAAAACGGCGTTATTTGTCCGGCTGCGGATGCAGGCATCCGGACCGGGGACAAGATCGTCGCCGTGGACGGGATTCACACTAAAACCGTGGAAGACCTTGGTGCAGCATTAGCTCGCGGAGCCGGAAAGACGTCGGAATTTACTTTAAAGCGAGGCGGCCAAAGTGTTCAGGTCAAGGTGACTCCTGTAAAAGATCAAAAAGGAAATAAATATAAAATCGGCGTTCTTATCCGGGACGAACTTTCCGGGATCGGTACGGTCACTTATATCGAAAAGGGGAGCGGGCGTTTTGGTTCGTTGGGACATGCCGTCTGCGATGAAGAGCATGATTCCCTTTCCATTGCAAATTCATC
The DNA here is from genome assembly GCA_017887095.1 of Clostridia bacterium. Taxonomy (GTDB): domain Bacteria; phylum Bacillota; class Clostridia; order Christensenellales; family Borkfalkiaceae; genus Gallimonas. The sequence goes on from JAGHIT010000094.1 coordinate 17,693, forward strand.
CGTCTATCTTTGCAGTATTATCGGTGTCAACCGTGGAGAGCGTGGAAAAGCCGGGGATTTAAAGGGTTTGTTCCTGAATGATTGTAAAATAGCATCGGCGGACAAAGTGTGTGACACGGGACTTTACGGGACCATATCGGACGGGTATGATTTTTCTTCGCTTCCTCTGATAGAAATTGCGCCTCTTTCTTCGGCAACAATCGGAACTGCCGTCATTTATTCCACGGTTGACGGCGTAGCGCCGCAGGCGTATGAAGTAGCGATCGCAAAAGTTGATGAAAGGAATAAACAAAACAAAAATCTTGTCCTCAAGGTGACAGATGAAACTTTATTGCGTGAGACGGGAGGCATTGTACAGGGAATGAGCGGAAGCCCCATCGTTCAGAACGGAAAGCTTATTGGCGCCGTGACCCATGTTTTTTTGAATGACCCAACGCGAGGATATGGTATCGGCATCGAGAAAATGATCGGAAATTAAGGGGGAGGGACTGCGGCTTCCTGTTTTTACCACGCGATGAAATACTTTAATAATTTTCGGAAAAGACAAATAAAATCTAATCAATATCACAAACTGCGGGTATGAAGAAAGGATTGATTATTGCCGCAGCTGCCATGTTGTGTGTCGCAGCCGCGGGCGGAGGATTGAAGATGCGCGCACAAGCAGAGGAAGTGGAGCTGTCCTGCAAAGCGGCATATCTGATGGATGAGGCAAGCGGCGTACAGCTGTATGCAAAGAACGAGGAGACGCGGCTGCCGATCGCGAGTATGTGCAAGATCATGACGCTGCTTCTTGCTTTTGAGGCAGTGGACAACGGGGAGCTGTCCTATGAGGAAGAGATCACGGTCTCCGAGCGTGCGGCGGGCATGGGTGGCTCACAGGTTTTTTTGGGCGCGGGACTAACGTATCGTGCGGACGAACTGTTAAAGAGCATTGCCGTTTGTTCGGCAAACGACTCCTGCGTGGCGATCGCTGAGCGCGTCGCAGGGAGCGAGGGCGCCTTTTGCGCGGAGATGAACGAACGCGCAAAAAAGTTGGGCGCGGAGAACACGCTGTTCGCAAATTGTACGGGGCTTCCGAAAGAACCGCAATATTCCTGTGCAAAGGACGTCGCTCTCATGCTGCGTGAGCTGCACAAGTACGAAAAGTACCACGAGTATTCACATATCTGGCTGGAGGATTTCGTTCATCCGGACGGCAGGACGACGCAAATGACCAATACCAACAAACTCATTCGCTCCTATCAGGGCTGCGCGGGAGGAAAAACGGGATTTACAAATGAGGCCGGTTTTTGTCTCGCTGCGGCAGCGCAGCGCGGAGAGACGCAGGTTATCTCCGTCGTCATCGGAGCGGACAGTTCGCAGAATCGTTTTTCTGCCGTCAGTTCCTTGTTTGATTACGCCTTTGACAACTTTGAAAGCGTCACATACCTTAGGGCAGGCGATGCGGCGGAGCAACGGATCGGTGTGCGTGGCAGTCGCGTAAAAAATATGTCCGTGACGGCAGAGCATACACTTTCTGCGATCAGTCGAAGGGGGACGGAAGAGACATATGCACTCGGATATGAGCTTGCGGACGAGGTGCGTGCTCCCATTTGTAACGGGGATGTTCTCGGGTACGCCATCCTGACCCGGGACGGCGTGGAGGTGGACCGCACCGCATTGCTCGCCGCGGAGGATGCCCCCGAATTTACCTGGTGGGAAGCATATCGCGAGGGAGCACGGTATTGGCATCACGGATAAATTTGTGAGATAAAATGACACGGCGGCAAAATTTTTTCCGCCGGTTCATTTTTTATTGACCGAGCGGATCGATTTATGATAAAATATCCGCATGATTCACATAAGAGATACATTGAAAATCAACGAAAAGGGACATCTTGAGATCGGCGGCGCGGACTGCACGGAACTTGCAAGTCAGTTCGGTACACCGCTCTATGTCTTTGACGAGGCGCATATTCGCAAAATGATGCGCGTCTATCAGCAAACCATCAACGAAGAATATGAGGGAAACGGATTGGTCCTGTATGCGTCCAAGGCGTTCTCCTGTGAGGCAATGTACGCCATTGCAAGGCAGGAGGGCATCGGAGTCGACGTGGTCTCGGGCGGCGAGCTGTACACCGCTATGCAGGCTGGTTTTCCTGCGAAAAAGATCGCGATGCACGGCAATAACAAGCTGCCGTATGAAATCGCCTATGCGCTCGATTGCGGCGTAGGGACGATTGTCATCGATGCGTACAGCGAAGCGGATCTCATTGAGCGCGAGGCGGAGCGCCGCGATCTTGTGCAGGACGTACTCATCCGCATCAATCCCGGTGTCGAAGCGCATACGCATGCCTATGTCCAGACAGCGACGCCCGACTCCAAGTTCGGCTTCTCCATTGCAAGCGGCGCGGCACAAAAGATCACCGAATATGTGCTCTCCAAGAAACACATGCGGCTGCGCGGTTTTCATTGTCATATTGGTTCACAGATTTTCGAAAAGCAGTCTTTCGTGCTTGCTGCGGAAAAAAATCTCGCCTTTGTTGCCCGGATGAAGAAGACGCTTGGTTTTGAAGCCGACATGCTCAATATGGGCGGCGGTTTCGGTATATGGTATACGGATGCGGACGCGAAGATCGAGCCGGAGGGGTATCGTAACTATCTTACCGCGCTCCTTGCCGCAGTCAAAGCGGGCTGTGAACAATATGGACTGAAGCGCCCTTTCATCACACTGGAGCCGGGGCGTTCTATCGTCGGAGAAGCGGGCATTACTTTGTATACGGTAGGAGCGATCAAGGATATCCCCGGCATCCGCAAATATCTCGCCGTTGACGGCGGCATGTTCGATAATCCCCGCTACGCGCTCTATCAGAGTAAGTATTCCGCAGTTCTTGCCAACCGCGCGGATGAAGCGCCGACCGAAGTCGTCGCGATCGCGGGAAAGTGTTGCGAAAGCGGCGATCTTATCGGCACCGAGTTCAATTTGCCCGAGGCCAAGACCGGAGATATCGTTGCCGTGCTCTCAACGGGTGCGTATAATTATTCAATGGCATCCAATTATAACCGCAATTTCATTCCTGCAGCGGTTCTGGTGCGGGAGGGGAAAGCGGAGTATATCGTCAGACCGCAGACATACGAGGATCTTGTTAGAAACGATGTCATTCCTGCGCATTTGAAATAAAATTGTTTTGTTCCGCGGCGCTGTCCGCGGATTTTCTGTATTAAAGTTATGAAATTGTGCTTTCGACGAAAATTGTGTGATTACTCGATCGAAAAGTGCGTGTGAGGCAAGCTTTTTCTTGCTTTTCCGGCACAAATCCTGTATAATAAATGGTAAATTATGGACTACTTAACTCGTTTGCTTGCGTCTTTTCTCGCCGTCATAATTGTTCTGACGTTGCACGAGGTTGCGCACGCCGTCGTCGCTTATAGCTGCGGCGATCCCACACCGAAATGGCAGAATCGTCTCTCGCTCAATCCCCTGCATCATTTTGATCCGTTGGGGTTGATTTGTTTTGTGTTTGTGGGGTTCGGTTGGGCAAAACCGGTTGCAATCAATCCGAATAACTTCAAAAAACCCCGTCTCGGTATGGGGCTGACGGCATGTGCGGGTGTTGTCACCAACTACGTCACGGCGTTTTTCTTTTATCCGATTCTCTGTGTTGTCGTGAACTATTTCCCCCATATTACATTTCTTTACAATTTCTTATATTCGTTTATCGATTTTCTTGTTATTTACAGTTTGAGTTTTTGTGTATTTAACTTGCTGCCGCTGTATCCTTTGGACGGCTTCCGTATTGTGGACGCTGTTAACAAGCGCAGAGGAAAGATTTATCGTTTTTTGCGCAATTACGGCTATTATATTCTGCTTGGGCTTATTTTGGAAAGTTTCATTTGCAGAGTTTTTGTCAATCTCAACGTAGAAATTATGGGATATTTTAATATTCTCGGGTGGTTCATGACATTTGCGACAAAAATTTTGGGCTGGCCGATCACTGCGCTATGGGGGCTTGTGCCGTGGTAAACGAGGAAAAGATCCGCGCGATCAGCGATAAATTTGAATCTAATGTTGAATATACGACCGTTCTTTCTAACTTTGAAGGCCCGCTTGATCTTCTTTTATATCTCATCAACAAGGCTGAGATCGAAATTAAGGATGTCTTTGTTTCGCAGGTGACGGAACAGTTTCTGGAATATATGAAAGGCCTTCCTGATCTGGATGTCGACAAGGTGAGCGAATATCTCAATATTGCGGCAACTATCCTTAAGATCAAAGCGCAGGCGCTCGTACCGAATCTGGAGCAAGATCCCGAATTGGATGCGGAAATTGAAGAGGATAAGGCCGAACTCATTCGAGCGCTTGAGGAGTATAAGCTCATTAAAGAGGAGACCGGAAAGCTTAAAGAATTGGAAACGATCGGCTATTTTTTTAAAGAACCGGATAAAGATGTAGGTGAGGTGCGCACGGTATTTACGTTGGACAACCTCACGCTGGATGGTCTTGTTGCTGCTTTTTCTGCAGTGCTGCTCAAGCAGGAAGAGCTGGAGCGGACGGGGGAGGTGCGCGAGATCCCGCGGGATTCTTTTACGGTTGCTCAGAAAATACAATTTGTTTTAGAAAGTCTGGAAGAGCAAAAAGAGGTAAAATTTGAGCAACTTTTTACAAGGGATTTTACCAAACCGGAGATAGTAACCACTTTTCAGGCAATTCTGGAGCTGCTCAAATATCAGTTTTTGCATGTGAAGCAGGAGAAGGCGTTCGGAGAGATTACCATCATGCTCAATCCTGACAGGGACAAGGAGGCAGAACTTGGAACAATTGATGAATACGATTGAGGCGGTTTTATTTGCTTCCGGCAAGGGAGTTCCGATTGCTGATATCGCGGACAAATTAGAGGTTACCGAAGGAGAGGTAAAAAAAGCGCTTGAAAAGTTGCGCGAGAAGTATAGCGGAGACAGCGGTATCGTTCTTTTGGAGTTCAACAAAAAGGCACAGTTTGGTTCTAATCCAAAGTACAAGGACGGCGTTTCCGCGGTGCTCAATCCCATTCGAGAAAAGGAGCTTACCCGTACCATTCTGGAGACTGCCGCGATCGTTGCATACAAACAGCCCATCACGCGCACGGAAATTGAACTTCTGCGCGGCGTCAACAGCGATTATGCGGTCAATGCGCTGCTCGATCTCAAACTCATTTATCCCTGCGGGAGAAAAGATGCCGTCGGCAAGCCTATTCTGTTTGCGACGACAGATGAGTTCTTAAAGCGTTTCAAACTCCACTCACTTGAAGATCTGCCCGATTACGATACGCTCATGGCGGCGATCACACGGACAGAGGATCGGGACAGTTATCTCTATGCGCGTGAAGAATTGCCCGAGGAAGCGCCGGATGCAGGTTTGTCACAACCTCCTGTCACCGCCGGGAAACCGGAAGAGTCCGCCAAGGAAAAAGACGACGGGTACGAGATCCCCGATTTTTTGCAGGGACTGGATGAGGCGGATATTGTGAAAATCGGCTAAAATCGGATATTTTTTGTAAATTCGCTCATATTACGGATATGGGCGAATTTTTTGTGTATTCGTTCTTTTTCGGAGCGCTTCTGACCTTTTTTCCTGTGTTCGTGTATATTGATTTTTATCTGGATGCCGCGTCGAACAGAGGATGGTTTTCTCTTTCGGCTTATCATCGGCTGCGGCTGATGAAGGGGTATGCACAGCTTAAACAAGATGGGATCTTATTCCACCTTACAAAAAAAAAGGCGTATTTATTGCCGTTTTCCGAAATGGCGAGTGCGCGGAAAAAATTTGAAATCACGAAAGGGTTTCAGCCGTGGCGCTTTCATCAGGTACTGGAACTTGGCGGAGCGGACGATGTGCGCATGTGTATGGTTGCGGCAGCGATACGCGTCGCATTTGGGATGCTGTACGGCATCGTCAAGGCAACATATTCGACAATATCATTGCGGAACAATGTGATTTTGTATCAAGAGACTAGACTGAGGGCTTCGGTACAGGCGGCAACCGTCTTGAACGGGGTTGTTCTGTCCATGGCGTTTGGTAAAAAAATAGTGGAGGGTATCATAAAATGGATAAAAGACAGAAGATCGACAGCATTATGGAAAAGACGGCAGAGAAACTCACAAGTTTAGTGGACGTTAACACAGTTATCGGGAAACCGGTCGTTACGGCAAGCGGCGCACAGGTCATTCCGTTTACAAAGGTGACCATGGGTTACCTCTCCGGCGGAGGAGAATACGGCGAAGTCAAAAAAATCGAAGACGGCGAATGCCTTCCGTTTGCGGGCGGAGCAGGGACCGTTATCAATGTCAAGCCTACGGGATTCCTTATCGACGACGGGGTGGAGTGCCGCCTTGTGCGCATCACGGATGATCCGCTTGACGGACTTATTGAAAAAGCCTCCGATCTTCTCAATAAACTGGTCAGGCGTGAGGATAATGCGGAATAAACTTTGTCTGATATTGGTGTTCGTATGTTTGATCGCAGGATTTGCTTTGCAAAGCACGTTCGTGGCGGAAGCAGAACAGGCGGCACAGGGGGAATGCGTTGCAGAGGTCTCGTCGCGCCGTGTTCTGCATGCGAGAAACGCCTCTCTTCCTTTGCCAAACGCCAGCACGACCAAGGTTCTGACGGCGCTCATTATTTTGGAAGATTGTCCGCTGGACGATATCGTCACGATTCCTGCAGAGGCTGAGGGCGTTGAAGGTTCCAGTATTTATCTGAAAGCAGGGGATGTCTGTAGCGTTGAGGAACTGTTGTACGGACTTATGCTTCGCTCCGGGAATGATGCAGCAGTCGCGCTCGCGTTGCATCACAGCGGTTGCATTGAAGCTTTTGCGCAAGTTATGAACGAGCGAGCACTTCTTTTGGGTGCGACGGACAGTTGTTTCGTTAATCCTCATGGGCTGCCGGACGAACACCATCACACCACGGCGCGCGATCTTGCATTTATCACTGCAGCTGCTATGGAGAATGAGATGTTCCGCACGATCGTCTCGACGCGTTGCTATGCGCCCCGCGGATGGTACAATAAAAACAAACTGCTGTCTTCGTATGAGGGAGCTTGCGGGGTCAAAACGGGCTATACATTACAGGCGGGACGCTGTCTCGTCTCTGCGGCAGAGCGGAACGGGATGACACTTGTTTGTGTCGTGCTGAATTGCCCGCCTATGTACGAGCGTTCCTCAGAACTCCTGGATAAGGCGTTCGCCGATTATTCGTTGGTGCGACTGACAGATAAACAAGAGACTATGTACGGATTTGCGGTTGACTGTGATTTTTCATATCCTCTGACCGATCGTGAGAAGGGGGAAATCGACATCGTTCGAGAACTTGTCGAGCCGTTGCCGATGTCGCCGGGCAGCGTTGCAGGGCAGATTAAGATTTTTCTTGCAAATGACTTGATTTTTTCACAAAATTTGTATATCATGGAAGAAAAATAATTGTGGAAGGATGTCATGCGTATCAATAAATTTTTGGCGGAGCAGGGGATCGCCTCCCGCCGCGGCAGCGACCAGATCATTGCGGAGGGTCGTGTCAGCATTAACGGGAAGCCTGCAAAGGCGGGTGATAACGTTGCGGCGGAGGATGTCGTAATGGTGGACGGCAGGATCCTGTCGCATAAAGTCAAATATGAATATTACCTTTTGAATAAGCCTAAAGGTTATGTTTGTACGGTGTCAGATGATAAGGGCAGAAAAACTGTTATGGATCTGCTTCCCGCAGGCGCCGGGAGAGTTTTCCCCGTCGGAAGACTTGACTATGATACCGAGGGAATGCTTCTTCTCACCAACGACGGCGACCTTGCCTATCGTCTGACGGCGCCGCAGAGTGAAATTCCAAAGACTTATCTTGTGCGCATCGAGGGTGCGATTACCGATCAGCAGCTCAACCGACTCAGAGCGGGCGTGGAGATCGAGCGCGGCGTTCTTACAAAGAAGTGCAAGATCACCGTTACCGAAACCGGAAAGACATATACGAAGCTTCGCGTTGTGCTAACAGAGGGAAAGAACCGTGAGATCAGAAAGATGTTTGAGGCCGTTGGGAAAAACGTGGATTTCCTGAAACGCCTGAAGATCGGGGATCTGGCGCTCACGGGATTGGATCGCGGTGCGGTGAGAAGACTTACGCCGGAGGAAGTATATTACCTGCAGAATCTTTGATCGGGAGGGGAGATATGAACTTTGAAGAAGTATTACAGGCAAGAAAGAGTATCCGAAGCTACATAGATAAACCGGTAGAGGAGGAAAAGTTGCACGCGATCCTGGATGCTGCGAACCTGGCGCCCTCCTGGAAAAATTCGCAGACTGCGCGCTGTTATGTTACGAGGGGGGAGACACTGCACAAGGTGCGAGAGGCGCTTCCTGCGTTCAATCAGCGAAATACGGAACATGCGCCTGTTCTTATCGTAATGACATTTGTTAGTTGCGTGGCAGGATACGACGTCAAGACGGGGGTGCCGAGCAATGAATTCGGCAACGGTTGGGGCGCTTATGACTGTGGACTGCATGACATGGTGATGCTTCTCAAAGCGAGCGAGCTAGGGCTCTCTACGCTTGTCATGGGGATCCGCGATGCAGAGAAACTGCGCGAGATTTTGTCCATCCCCGCCGAGGAACAGATCGTCAGCGTCATCGCATTGGGCTATGCTGCCGCGGATCCGGCACGTCCTGCTCGTAAGCCGTTACAAGAGCGCGCCCGGTACTTTAACTGAATGTATCATAGAATAAATACAAAAATGCGCTGCCCGTTCGGGCGGCGCAATTTATAGTGTCATAAGTCCATTAAAGTGTACGCAAAAGTCCGACGACTTTTCCGAGAATGCTAACCTCGTCCAAAACATAGTCGGAAAGAGCACTGTTCTCGGGGTGAAGGATAATTTTTCCGTCGCGGCGGAAGAAGCGCTTGACGGTCGCACCTTCTTCGCCTTCCCCGCCGAACATGGCTACGACGATGTCGCCGTTGTCCGCGGTTTCCTGTTTGCGTACGACAATGGTATCTCCGTTAAAGATCCCGGCTTCGATCATACTGTCCCCCTTGACGGTGAGAAGAAACAGATCGTCGCCGGAAAACATGTTGGACGGCAGCGTATAGTATCCGTCGTAATTCTCCGTTGCCAGGATGGGGGTGCCGGCCGTGACTGTACCGATCAAAGGGACTCGCACGCTATTGGTCGTTCTTACTGAAACGGCACGTTTTTTTCCGGTAGCTTTATGGAGAAATCCCATTTCTTTGAGTCGGTTGACATAGTCATATGCCGTTGCGGTGGACTTGATGTGCAGTTCTGCACAAATATCCCGTACAGTGGGCGGGAATCCGTTTTCATCCGTGTAGCGGTTGATAAATGCGAGTACATCATCCAGTTTGCGTTTGTCCAGCATGCTTGTTCTCCTTTAATGAGATTATAGCATACTTTTTTATGAATTGCAAACATTTGTTTTATACATTTTACATGATTTTTCAAAAAACAGTTGCTTTTTTTCTTGATACGCGCTATACTCATTCACATGGAACGGAAAATGTGTGTATTGGACGAGGAAAAAGAGTGTGACGGGTGCTTGGAATGCGAAGTCTGTGACCTCGATCCCAATAAGATCTGTGATAATTGTGGTAAATGTCTGAACATTCAAGAGTTCGCGTCAATAAGGATCGATAAGCTTTATCTGGATCCTGAGGCATATGAGCGGGATCAGCGCAAAAAGCAGTGAGGGGTTTGTCTTAAGAGATACCGGAAAGTACGGAGCCGTCGTATTGATGGCTCCGCATTTATTTAGGAGGTCGCATCGTCAGAAGGTCGTTTTCCGCAGCTCTTATGTAGAGTATATTTATATTTTTTGGACAAAGTATTGACAGATTTAATCGTGTGTGATACTAGCAAATTGCAATCGGTTGCAATTGTTTGTCGGAGGGAAGGGCTTGGTTACAATATACGATATTGCACAGCGGGTCGGTTGTGCTCCGTCCCTGCCGATGTCCGTAAATACTGTATCGGTGACGCCCGGCGCGTGCTTCGCATCCGAAATCAAAGGCGTCCTTTTCGGCGATCTCCGTCCGGTCTCTGACGGCAAGTTTCCCGACCTTCGCATCGATACCGGCAACGATCTTGCCGCCGTCGGAGGAGGGAGACGGACGCGATTACGCCGTAGGGTCGCAATTAATTATACCAAGATGAGCTCCGAGTGCGATAAAATTGTAGTCACTTTGGGTGAAGGAACGGAAAACTGTAATATGATCATTGTGCAGGTACAGGATGCACAGGGAAATATAATTGATCGTAACCGGGGAAAAGCGAAGCAGGCATTACGCTTGAAATTGAACTGACGGCAAAACAGTCGCAACGCATGGCAGAAAACGGAAATATGTATTTCAGACAATGGTCGTGGCACAGTCACCATAGAAAGCATCTGTTATTATTCTGTAGCAGAATGAAATACGATAACTTTTCGATAATTTACTCCCTGAGATTTATGGGAAATTAGAATCTTTTAAACGATTGCAAAACGTAAGAATATTTGATAAAATATACCCAAATTAACATGGAGATTCTGTTTATGCAAAATATTCCGAAGATGAAAGTGGGGGTAGTGGCGGTGAGCCGCGACTGTTTCCCGGAGAGCCTGTCGGTAAACAGGCGCAAGGCGCTTATGGCGGCATACGAGAGGAAGTACGGAAAGGGCGATCTTTACGAGTGCCCCGTGTGCATCGTCGAGAGCGAGATCCAGATGCAGCAGGCACTCGCGGACGTGCAGAAGGCGGGTTGCAACGCGCTCGTGGTATATCTCGGCAATTTCGGCCCCGAGATCTCCGAAACGATGCTCGCCAAAGAGTTCTCCGAGCGGATGAACGCGCCCGTCATGTTCTGCGCGGCGGCGGAGGAAAACATCGGCGTTCTTTCCGATTCCCGCGGCGACGCGTACTGCGGCATGCTGAATGCAAGTTATAACTTGAAGCTCCGTGGCGTGAAGGCGTATATCCCCGAGTATCCCGTGGGGGATGCGGAGGAATGCGCCGATATGATCCATGCCTTTTTGCCTATTGCCCGCGCGGTATATGCGCTCAAGCGGCTGAAAGTCATCTCCTTCGGACCCCGTCCCACCAACTTCCTCGCCTGCAACGCGCCCATTCAGCAGCTCTATAACCTCGGCGTGGAGATCGAGGAAAACTCCGAGCTTGACCTCTTCGAGGCATTCCACAAACATGCGGGCGACAAGCGCATCCCCGAGGTTGTTGCCGATATGGAAAAGGAGCTGGGCGCAGGGAATAAAAAGCCCGAGATCTTGGCAAAGCTTGCGCAGTATGAGCTGACGCTCCTCGACTGGATCGAGGCGCACAAGGGCAGCCGCGAGTATGTGGCGGTCGCGGGCAAGTGCTGGCCCGCATTTCAGACGCAGTTCGGCTTCGTCCCTTGCTATGTAAACAGCCGACTTACAGGCAGGGGCATTCCCGTGAGTTGCGAGGTGGATATCTACGGAGCGCTCAGCGAGTTTATCGGCACGGTGGTTTCGGAGGATGCGGTGACGCTCCTCGACATCAATAATACGGTGCCCAAGGAACTCTTCATCAGCGACATTGCAGGCAAATACAATTACAAGCTGACGGATACTTTTATGGGGTTCCACTGCGGCAACACCTGCGCGGGGAAACTATGCAATCCCACGATGAAGTACCAGAAGATCATGGCGCGTTCGCTGCCTGTGGAAGTCACCAATGGCACGCTGGAAGGGGATATCGTTCCCGGGCAAATCACCTTCTTCCGTCTGCAGAGTACGGCAGACAACCATCTCCGCGCGTATGTGGCGCAGGGCGAAGTGCTGCCTGTTGCAACGCATTCCTTCGGCTCCATCGGCGTGTTCGCCATTCCCGAGATGGGCAGGTTCTACCGCCATGTGCTCATCGAAGGCGGGTTCCCACACCATGGGGCGGTGGCGTTCGGACATTTCGGCAAGGCACTCTTCGAGGTATTCAAATACCTCGGCGTTGAGGATGTCGGTTTCAACAAGCCCGCGGGCGTTCTCTACAAGACGGAGAATCCGTTCTGAGGTTAAGATTTTTGCGCAAGCAGGGTTTCCCTGCGCCTGCGCCCCGCCTTTGCGCATACTTGCGCTTGAGAAGGATGAGTGAGGCGCACAAAGTATAATGGAGAGCGAAAATTTGTGCGACGAGGGGAGACTTGCTGTCAGCACTCTGCGCGTTTCAGCATGGTTTCCCTAAAGTCGTAATATTTATTTTTGTCCTCTAAAAAAGAAATTTTAAGAGATAATCTATGAATACATATATCGGCATCGATCTCGGCACGAGCGGGCTGAAACGCTGCTTGTCGCCGCGGACGGCAGCATTCTGGCGGAAAATACGCAAACGTATCCCGTTTCCTATCCGCATCCCGGCTGGAGCGAACAGAACCCTGAAGACTGGTTCGCGGCGGCGCTGCGCGGACTGAAAGAACTGCTCGCGGGGCAGGATAAATCGTGCGTCAAAGGGATCTCTTTCGGCGGGCAGATGCACGGGCTGGTCGCGCTCGACGAAAAAGACAACGTCATCCGCCCCGCCATTTTGTGGAACGACGGCAGAACGGAGGAGGAGACGAAGTACCTCAACGAGGTCGTCGGCAAAGAAAAACTCGCGGCATGGATGGGCAATATCGCCTTTGCGGGCTTCACTGCGCCCAAGCTTCTGTGGCTGAAAAAGCATGAGCCGGAAAACTTTGCCCGCATTTCCAAGATCATGCTGCCCAAGGACTATCTTGCATACCGTCTGAGCGGCGCGTTCTGCACCGATTTATCGGATGCGAGCGGCATGCTCCTTCTGGACGTCAAGAATCGCCGCTGGTCGCCCGAGATGTTGCAGCTCGTGGGCATGTCCGAGGCGCATCTCCCCAAACTGCACGAAAGCTACGAGGTCGTGGGCATGCTGAAACCCGAGATCGCGGACATGGTGGGGCTGAAATCCGTCAGAGTCATTGCGGGCGCGGGGGATAACGCCGCGGCTGCGGTGGGGACGGGCGTCGTCGGCGAGGGCGGCTGCAATATCTCCTTAGGTACGAGCGGCACGCTGTTCGTGTCGTCCGAATCCTATAAAGAGGACAAGGTCAACGCTCTGCACTCCTTCTGCCATGCAGACGGCGGCTGGCACCTGATGGGCTGTATTTTGTCCGCCGCAAGCTGCAACAGCTGGTGGGTGAACGGCATTCTGCAGTCCGACGACTATAAAAAGGAAGAGGCGGGACTGGATGAGTGCCTCGGAAAAAACGACGTATATTTTCTCCCGTATCTCATGGGCGAGCGCAGCCCGCACAACGACGTGACGGCGCGCGGCGCGTTCATCGGCATGCGTCCCGATACCACGCGCGGGCAGATGACGCTCGCGATGCTGGAGGGCGTGACGTTCGCGCTCCGCGACTGCATGGAGGCGGCAAAGAAGAACGGCTCGATCATTCCGCGCACCAAGCTGTGCGGCGGGGGCGCGAAGAGCAAGCTCTGGCGCAAGATCGTCGCCAATGTCATGAATATGCCCGTGGACATTCCGCAGACGGAGCAGGGTCCCGGTTTCGGCGCGGCGATGCTCGCGATGGTGGGCTGCGGGGAGTATGCGAGCGTGCAGGAGGCGGCTTCCGCCATCGTACGCGTGAAAGAGACGGTTCTGCCCGACGAGAAAACCGCGGCGGAATATGAGAATCGCTATCGTCACTTCACAAAGCTGTATCCCGCATTGAAGGGTCTGTTTTAACTAGCTTGATGGAGCAGCTGTTTGATTGGCTGAAAACAAGCAAGACGCAAATGCTCATTTGTTCGAGCATATTCCATTATGAATTTGAGTTTATTCCCCCCTTTATGGATGGAAACGGCAGAACGGGAAGGTTTTGGCAGACTGCACTGCCGACAATCTGGAAGCCGATATTCGAATAGATCCCCATCGTAAGCATTATTTAAGACAGTCAGGAGGAATTTAAGACTTGATTGCGGTTATTCAAAGGTGTTATTATGATTTCAAACTATATACAGCCTGACTTGATTAAGATTTCCGAAGTGCTGGAGCTGAAAAAATATTATCCGTATTACAAGCGTACAATCGTATGGTATAGCAATCTGACTGTTTGTAAGCAAGTTGATAATATTGATCATGTCTATGATATGACAAGACTAAAGGCCATGTATCGATATCTGAGTTGCGAAGGGGAATGCTACTATATAAAGTACAAGGAAAACGGAAATTGGAAACTTATCGGTGACATCTCATTGTATCATGGAAAAATAGCAATCGTAATCGCAAAAGAATGGCAAAACAAGCATTTAGGAAGAAAATGTGTGCAGGGCATCCTCGAACGAGCAAAATGCATCGGATACGAACAGGTCGAAGCAGAGATATATCCGTTTAATATACAGAGTAAAAAAATGTTTTTATCCGTTGGATTTGTATATAGTTCAAAAGATAAATATGTGTATAACATTGAAAGATGTTTTTCAACGAAACAGCGTTCTGCTCTATTATCGGGCGTATGAAAGATATCTCCATTTTCTTTGATGGCGCCAAAATTATCGATTTTATGATTACGCAGACTGATTCTCGCTGTCGATGAGTATCATCCTCTTGTCCATTGTGCGTTTTCCTTCACTAACTTGAATACTTGGCACGTTCTAATATTTTCTGCAGTTGATATGAATTAGCACTAAGCAGCTCTGAAAATCTGATTATTCCTTCGTGGACCGTGGAACGGATACTCTTTATGAATCACACAGAAGGAGCGGCGGCATGCGTCAGCGGGTCAGGAAGGAGCTTAAGGTGATAATACTTATGATAGCTTAAAAGAGCCCCCGAATGGGGGCTCTTTTATGGAATGGGACAGGTAATTTGAATCAATGCGATGTTAAGCGCGCATAACGGTTCAAATTATTTCCGTTTGGTGCGGTCGACAGGAATTGAACCTGCATGGTGTGAACCACAAGATCCTTAGTCTTGCGCGTCTGCCAGTTCCGCCACGACCGCATTTCGCTTGACAGCTTTCATATAATACTCCAATTGAAAGGAAATGTCAAGCCTTATTGATATAAAAACTGATAATTTTTCCTGAAATTACAAACTTTTTTTTCGTAATTTCGTGTCTCGGTATAGGGGATAGTATGCAGTGTGAGACCGTCGGAAGAGTACTGTGGATTTTGTAGCCAATCTGAGACAGTGCCTTCTCCTGCGTTGTATGCACAGATTGCCGTTCGCTCGTCTGAAAAGCGATCCAACAGATAAGTCATATACATACATCCAATCATTACATTGTAAGCGCCATCGAATAATTTTTCGCCATGGAAGACGAGACCTTGTTTTCTACAAATAAATTCTGCAGTGGAAGGCATCAGCTGCATCAAACCAACGGCGCCGGATTTGCTGACAGCATTTTCGTTAAAATTGCTTTCTGCCTTCATGATTGCGTAAACAAGCGCCGGCTCGAGACCGCTTCTGCAAACGATTTCTTGATACGGACGGCTATATTCGCTTTTAAGAAAGATGAGCGATAATGCCATGACGATCACACACGCCGTAAGAATGAGAATCGTTCGATATACATGCTTCATATATACAAAGTATGTGCATTATATAAACATCTTTCCCGTATCTATAAAATATTCAGGTCGCAAAGAACATTCCGAACGGAACATTTCAAGTGCTCGAGAGATCCATTGTTGTCTATGATTATACAATTCATTTTTTCAAGTTGAACAGGATCAAGTTGCTGTGCCATGCGGGCAAGTGCCTCCGCACGCGTTGCTCCGTCACGAAGGACGACGGACCGGATGCGCGATTCTTTTTCGCGTCGTACGGCAATAATGTAGTCGAACAGAGAGGCGTATCCGTTTTCATACAACAAAGGGACTTCTCCGAATGAAATCGGATGCTGTTCCATTTCTCTCAGAAGATTTTGCATGATGCGAGGGTGAGCAATGTCATTCAGCTGTTTCAAAGCATTTTTATCCGAAAAAACTCGGGCGGATATTTTTTTTCGATCCGGATTACCATGTGTCAGACAATCAGGAAACGTCTGTTGCAGAAGGGAAAGATAGGACGGATCGACCCAAAGTTTACGATTGATTTCGTCACAGGAAAATACCGGAAATCCTAATTCTCTAATAATGTCGGACACTGCAGTTTTTCCGCTTCCCAACCCGCCCGTGATAGCGATTTTACTTTGCTTCATACCAGCTTTTTCCCGTAGAAATCTCAACAGTGAGAGGAACACGGAGTTTGACTGCCGCTTCCATCTCCTCTTTGAGTACTTGTTTTGCCGCAGCGGCCTCAGCTTCAGGAGCATCGATGATCAGTTCGTCGTGTACCTGCAGCACAAGCTTTGCAGCAAAGCGTTCTTGTTTTAGACGATTCGCAACACGGAGCATTGCAATTTTGATGATATCAGCCGCGCTGCCTTGTAACGGCATATTCATTGCTGCGCGTTCTCCGAATGCACGTTGATTGAAGTTGCTTGACTTTAATTCCGCAATGTAGCGTTTTCGTCCAAGAAGTGTTGTAACATAGCCGTCCTCTTTTGCGCGACGTACGTTGTTTTCCATATAGCTTCTGACTTCCGGGTGCGTAGAAAAATATGCATTGATATATCGTTGCGCCTCTTCATTGGAGCACCCAAGGTCTTTTGCCAAACCAAATGCGCTCATGCCGTAAATGATCCCGAAATTAATAGTTTTTGCTCTGCGCCGAAGATCGGGCGTTACCTCATCGAGGGGAACACCAAAGAGTTTCGACGCTGTTGCGGCGTGAATATCAAGATCGTTGCGATAGGCATCAAGCAGAGCTTGGCACTCAGAAAAATGTGCAAGCAGCCGGAGTTCGATCTGAGAGTAGTCGGCATCAATCAGCAGATTGCCTTCTCGTGCGATAAATAATTTTCTCAGTTCCCTTCCAATTTCAGTACGGACGGGAATATTTTGCAGATTAGGATTTGCGCTTGAGAGACGTCCGGTTGTTGTCATTGTCTGATAATAGGTCGTATGCACAATTTCGCCCTTCACTAAGGGACGGATCCCATCAATATAGGTAGATTGAAGTTTTTGAATTTCACGGTACTTCAGAATCAGTTTTGCGATTTCATGATCCTCTGCGAGTTTTTCAAGAACGTCGGCGTTCGTAGAATAGCCGCCTCGGAGATTTTTTTTGATACCGCGTGAACTATATCCCAGTCTGTCAAATAAAATTTCTGACAGCTGAAAGGGAGAATTGAGATTGAACGAGGTTCCCGCAAGCTGAAAGATGCGTGTGGAAAGTGTTTGCATCTCTTGATTGAACCGATCTGAAAAGACGGGAAATTTCGTGGTATCGACCCGCACTCCGGTCTGTTCCATGTCGAAGAGGAGATGTGCAAGCGGAAGTTCCAGTTCACGGTAAAGAATTGTGTCTTCCTTGTTTTCATGAGACACGGCATCCCGATAAGCAAGCATGAGCGCATACGCACAGAATTCTTCAGAAATCGCAAATTCAGACGCAAGTTCTTTTGCACCGGCCGGTTTACGATTGGAATCAGACAGGTAACGCATCAGTGAGACGTCGTCTGCCTGACATGAAATTGTGACTCCGGCGGCGTCATGCAGAAAATGCGCTACAGATTTGACATCGTTTAGAACGGCATGCCTGGATCCGGAAAATAAGACTTCAAGCAGCGGTTTTAGTTCTGAGAGAAAAAAACCTGGCTCCAGGAAGTTTTCCTTGATGCGGAGCAGGTATTCTGAGTCTCCGTCATAATAGTGAATCCCGTCCGTTTCCACGGTCAACGAATATTCATTCACGGTTTGAGCACGCTCTGTGAGGCTGCCAAGGATGGTGTCAGAACATTCAATCAGATCAGTGTGCTTATTTTTTGAGGAAGGAAAGAATTTGCTTCCAAGGAGAGAGCGAAATTCAAGGTTGGAAAAAGCTTTGCGGGCATTTTCCGAAAAGGGGAGATGCAGGATACAGTCTCCTAACGTAAGATCAAGCGGAACGCATGTGTCTATTGTAGCCAGCGTACGGGAGAGATAGGCGCTGTCCCGCCCGAGTTCCAGTTTTTGCCGTACGTTTTTTGATAAGTCGTCAAGATGGGAGTACACACCGTCCAAATTATGATATTTTGCTAAAAGAGATAACGCACTCTTGGGACCGATTCCCTTGACACCGGGAATATTATCGGAGTTGTCTCCCATCAGCGCTTTCAGTTCAATCACTTGAGAAGGGGTGATTCCCTCTTTTTCGTAAAAATTATCCTGTGTCATGCGGTCAATGTCGGTTACGCCGCGTTTGGTGATACACACACTGGTGTGTGCGTCGATCAGCTGGTAACTGTCGTGGTCGCCTGTATAAATCAGTGTCTCCACTTCAGGAAATCTGCGTGCAATGGTTCCGATCAGGTCGTCGGCTTCGTAGCCCGCTTTTTCCATGATACAAATATCCATGGCACGCAGCAGATCTTTGAGTACGGGGACCTGAACTACAAGCTCTTCCGGCATTGGTTTACGCGTTCCCTTGTACTGATTATAGATTTTGTGCCGGAAAGTCGGCGCGTGGACATCAAACGTGACTACAAAATATTCAGGTTTTTCATCTTCAAGGATTCTGAACATCAGTTTGATAAAACCGAAGATTCCGTTGGTCGGTAATCCTTCTCTGGTAGTAAAAGGCGCCATGGCATAAAAAGCGCGGTTTAAAAGACTGTTACCGTCAATCAAGATAAGTTTTTCCATAAAGATATTGTACCACGGCTGAGTTTTTTTTGCAAGAATCTAAGAAAAATCGCTTGATTTTTCTTTTCAACTGTACTATAATTTCTTTGTTTAACGCCGTCGTGGTGAAACTGGCAGACGCAACAGACTCAAAATCTGTCGGGGGCGACCCCGTATCGGTTCGATTCCGATCGACGGCACCAATTTGACAGACAGTCTGACAGAAAGTCAGACTGTCTGTATTTTTTTGTCGCATGATGGAAAGGGGATCAAGTTTGAATTCATGGTTACCGCAAACGAAGTAAGAGCGTCATGAAAAAATTGTCGAATATTGTCGTTTTTTACCTCGGATTTCTTGAAATCTCAAGAAAGTTATGATATATTTATAATATGAAGTATCCGGCACATACAAACGGCGCGTTTCTGCGTGTTCTTCGTACAAATCACGGAGAAACTCAAAACACATTGGCAAACGCCATTCATATTTCCAGGCAGTTGCTTTCCATGTGGGAATGCGATAAAGCCAGAGCAACCGAGGAAGGGCTTTTAGCGATAGCCGAGCATTATCAGCTCGATGTTCATATGGTAATCGAGCAATATTATGCAGAAATTGTTGATGAAACAGCTGTTTCCGTGAAGGAAGATGCAATTGACGTGGGCGCCGGCGCGGATGAGGGGTGTGAGACGACAGAAAGGTCTACCGGGCGGAAAATACACCCGGTCGTTCGTTCCGGTATCTTAACGGCGGGCGGAACGTTGGTTGTTTATATCATTTTCTTTAGTATTTTGTTCGGTGCGGTCTTGCCGAATACCCCACTGGAAAATGTCTCAACAAGAACCGTTACCGTAATTAATGTTTCCGCACTTTTATCGTTACTGACGTTTACTCTGATTTGTCTTGTTGCTCTTGTTGTGTTGTTGCATATCATTATCCGAGCTATTATAAGACGGCGGAAGATGCGAAAATATGTGCCAAAGGATGAAAAGATATAAATTTTTTCGTTGCCGTGTGACACAGTGTGAGTTGTATTGTGTTTGACCCCGCGCTTTCTGTGGGGTCAATTGCTTGTAGATGAACACTTGTCTCATGGGGGAAAGATGCTTTACGATATCAAAAGTTGCTTTTATGAACAAAGTGTGATACAATTGTGCTATGAAAAATAAACTTCAGACAAATGGTGCATATTTGCGGGAATTGCGCAGAGAACACGGGGATCGTCAGGAAGATCTTGCAGAGATATTACATGTTTCTCGTCAGCTTTTGTCTATGTGGGAATGTGATAAGGCGCAGGCAAATATGGATGCATTGATCGTGATTTCCGAGTATTATAATTTACCTTTGCAGACGGTGACGCGGGGGTATTTCAGTGAGCGTCCGTCACTTGTCAATACAACGGATATGGCGCAAGCGAACAGCGAACCGACCCCGCAGGAAAACACTCTGTCTTGCGATCCGAAAGTGTTTGAAAATAGCAGGACTCAAGGGGTGAAGACATCACTGCGTACAATTCTGAGAACAGGAGGCATTGTTTTTATTGTTGTTTTGACCGGATATAGTGTGCTTGCTTTGCTTATGTTTTGGGCAATTACATCGTTTGAGCGCGAAAACGGCAGTGTAAATTCTGTTGTCATATCCAATTTTCCGATGCTTGCGATCATACTGGTATGTATTTTGTTTTGTTTGGTCTGCGGAGCGATGCTGATCCATTTATTGTGCTTTCTTGTTATGCGTAAAAAGAATAAAATGAGTTTTCAAACGATGATAAAGCAAGATGACAATAAATGAAAGTGAGAGATTTCTCAAATGACAGTTCTGTTTTTTTTGTGATCCTTTAGGCTTGTATTACATTGGAGAAAAAACGATGCCGATGCATCAGGCAGCGCCGCCGCGACAATTGTCGCGGCGGCGCTGCCATCGTTATTTATGGAGTTCTTAATATTTTGACCGAATGCTTCCGCGAGGACAGGCTGCGGCGCAGTTACCGCAATTAGTACACTTGTCGTAGTTGATGACGGGCAGATTGTTTTGCATCGTAATCGCTCCCTGCGGGCAAATCTTTGCACACTTGCCGCAACCGATGCATCCCGTCTTGCAGGCGTCCATAACGGCTTTTCCTTTGTCATGAGAAGCGCAGGCGATATATACCTTAGCGTCGGCAGGGATGCGAGAGAACAGATTTTTTGGACAATTCAGTATACAGGCGCCGCAGGAGACACATCTGTCGTCCGTTTGTGCGCAGGCTTCCGGAAACGAAATCGCGTTCTCGGGACAGATGCGCGCGCAGTTGCCGCCGCCCAGACATCCGAATGTGCAGATTTTATGTCCGCCTGCGAGCTTGATTTCTTCTGAGCAGTCTTGTGCGCCATTGTATATAAAGGCGTCGGCAGCGTTGGATCCACCCGAACAATGACATACGCTGACGGTCGGCTTTCCCGCTGAAAAGGGAACGCCGAGGATCTCAGCAATCGCAGCCTTTTGTCCGCTCTCCGTAACATGACAGTCTGAGAGTGAAGCTTCGCCTTTTGCAAGTTTTTCCGCAAATCCGGCACAGCCCGTACAGCCGCATCCGCCGCAATTGGCGCCTGCCAAGTGTGATAAAATACTTTCTACTTTTTCGTTGGCATTCGACTTACAAAATTTGGCAACCAGCAAAATACAGACAGTGAGAAGAACGGCGATCGCGGCAAAGATGCCAATGACGATGCCGACCTGAGCCCATTGCACTTGAGCAAGAAGAAGAGATTGCATAGTTCCTCCTTACAGCAGCGCAAAGACGTAAAACGCCATTGCCATGAAACATGCCGCTACCATTGTGATCGGAAACCCTTTCATACATTTTGCGACGGGGAGTTTTTCCAATTTTTCTCTTACGCCGCCCATCAGAAGCATTGCGAGCGTAAAGCCAAGCCCCGAGCAAAGCGCATATAACAGTGCAAAGCCGAGATTCATGTTGATCCCCGCCGCTACGCCGCTGACGATTTCGGAGACGTCGTTGACGAGCAGTAATTCCGCAACGCCTAAGATTGCGCAATTTGTCGTGATAAGGGGAAGATAAATACCCATGGAACGATAGAGCGCAGGGGAGATCTTTTCAATGATCTTTTCCAGCATTTGTACTAACGCAGCAATGACAAATATAAAGAAAATGATCTCAAGATATTCGATCTTAAGCGGCACCATGATATACGTGTAGAGGGGATAAGTGACAAGTGTTGCCAAAAGCATGACCAGCGTTACCGCAATACCCATCGATAGTGCGCTGTTGGTCTTTTTGGAAACACCGAGAAAGGGACAGATGCCGAGGAACTTTACCAGAATAAAATTCTGCGAAAAGACTGCGGAAATAACGATGAGAAAAATAGTTGCGGCCATTTATCCATCCTCCCGTTCGGATGATTCAGTCACGGGCGGAAGCGGCCCGATGGCTGCCGGCTTGCGGAGTACGCGCATTTTTTTGACGCGGCGCGCTTGCTCTGCCTTATTGGCAACAAAGACAAAGAGGGCGATACAGATACCGTATACAAAGAACGCGCCTGCGGCATTGGTGAAAAAGCCGATCCTGAAGTCCGTCACCTGAATGCCAAAGAAGGAACCGCTGCCCAAAAATTCGCGGATAATGCCGATGAATGTGAGTGCAAAAGTAAGCCCGAGTCCCGTCGCAACGCCGTCGATTGCGCTGTCGATCACAGGACGTTTGCTCGCAAACGCCTCTGCACGTCCCAAAATAACGCAGTTGACAACGATGAGCGGCAAGAATACGCCCATGGAGTCGTAGAGATCGGGGATGTATTTATCCAGCACCATTCTCAATAGTGTTACCATCGTTGCAATGATTACGACAAAAGCCGGGATACGCACCGTGTTCGGAATGATCTTTCGCAACAAAGAGATGATAACATTACTCAGAAGCAAAACAACAGTGACGGAGAGTCCCATGCCAAAGCTGTTGACGGCAGAAGTGGACATGGCCAATGTTGAACATGTACCAAGCACCAGTTTAAATGTTGCATTGTTTGTGACGAGCCCGTCATATGCGATCTTACCGTATTTCTTTGCATTCATGACTGACCTCCCGAGATCACGGTGCGGAAACACGCGAGCGCTGTATTGACCGCATTGACCATGGCATTGGACGTCTGACTTGCGCCTGCCACGATATTGTTGAGCGGATCGGATGAACCCTTGATCGCAGTAAAGTATCCGCCTGACGCAATCGCCTCGTTTTGCGAGGTGAAATATTCGTAATATTTTGTATTGAAGTTGGACATCAGTGTCTGTCCGTCGTTGGAGTCGTAGACGACCTTCTCGATGCCGGTGAGCTGCGGGCTGCCATCTTCAGAAGCGTCGCAGCCGATGACCACCCATAGCGTCACCGTGCCCGAACCGCCCGAATAGCCGCCGTAGCCCGTCGTATGCAGGAGATAGTTCCCGTCGTCCAGGACGAGATACGCTTCCTCCACCTGACCGTTGTTGTATGTTTTCTGTGCATCGGTCAGCTCGATTTCCTGTGTTTCAACTTCCGCGCCGTAAATTTTGGCAATAGAGCGGGCAAATCGCTCCTCATCGGAAACGAAAAAAATATCGTTGCAAATGGCAAGCAGTACTCCTGCGACAAGCACGATTGCTATGAGAACGGCTAGACTCTTGAAGGCATTGCTCTTAAAAAATTCTTTGACCGTCATTGTTTCTCCCTCCTTTTCCTGATATATCCGAAGGGGCGGGGCTTAATGATGAGATCAAGAAGGAAAACAACAAAATTCATGAGGAAGATGACAAAAGAGACGACCTCGATGCCAACGGCTTTTCGTAGTCCCGCAGTCAGCAGTCCCAGTGCTATAAAATAAATAATATTCCCAAGTACCGTTTTCGGGGTCGTCACATAGTCCGTTGCCATAAAGATCGCGCCTAAAAAAAGTCCTCCCGAAAAGATTGCATTCGCAAACAGGTCAATACCGAAGCCGCCCTCCAGAGCCATGGCAAACAGTCCCGTGGTAACAATATACAAAAGGGGCAGATACCACTTGATTATGCCACGCATACACAAATAAATATATCCGACAAGGAGCGCGAGTTTGCATGTTTCACCGATGCAGCCTGCAACGCCTGTACCGAGAAACAGATCGAGAGCTGAGAGCATGGGCTGACCGCTCAAAAAATTTCCGAGTTGTGTCGCCCCGGCTGAAGGGTCGAAGTTTGAGGCATCGGTAGCTATAGGCCCGAAGGCTGCCGCAGGATAAATGGTCATTGCCGTAAAAGAGATAAATAGCATGATCCTGCCCGCGAGCGCGGGGTTGACAATGTTTTTTCCCGTTCCTCCGAACAGCATTTTGGCTACGCCGACGGCAAAGATGCTCCCGATCAGGGGCATATACCACGCTTCTATGGATGCGGGCAGACAGAGTGCAAGTAAAAGTCCCGTAACGAGCGAGGTGAAATCAAACTGCCGGAAAAATCGATCCAAAATGCTTTTGTCTTTCCAGACTTTGTTTTGTACAAGGTACCACACAAATTCCGTCAGGAATGCGCCCGCGAGCGAGATCGCTATGAAAACCGCCGCTTCCCAGCCAAAAAACACAATTCCGGCAATACTTGCAGGCAACAGAGCGATAAGGACGTCCAACATGATCGTCCTTGTCGTTCGTCGCGTCTTTATGTGCGGCGCAGAGGATACGATAAAATTCATGCTTTCCTCCTGAGTTCTGACTTCGCTGTTTTGATCGCCTGAGCGAGCGGTCTGTGCGCGGGACAGACATACGAACATGCACCGCATTCGATGCAGGCAAGTACGCCGCCATACTTTGCCGCGTTGTCATATTCCTTTGCATCAGTATAAAACTCTGTCTGCATAGGCAACAGTTTCATAGGGCAGACGCTTGCGCATTTTCCGCAATTAATGCATGGCGTTGGTTCATAGACAGCGGTTTCCTTGCCTGACAGAAAGAGGAACCCACCCGTCGTCTTAGTGACGACCGCCGACGTGCCCGTGAGCGCCGCGCCCGTCATTGGCCCGCCCTCCACAAGTTTAACGGTATTCTCCGTTGCACCGCATATCTCGGCTAATACAGAGAGAGGAGTACCGATCTGACAAAGCAGATTTTTGGGTTGCTCGACACCTTCGCCCGTCACGGTCACAACGCGATCGATGAGCGGCTTTCCCAGCTCCACCGCTTCATATACGGCAAACGCGGTAGCGACATTTTGTACGATGACGCCCACATCTGCCGGCAGTTTGCCGAGCGGCACCCTACGTCTCGTACAACAGTAGATGAGCTGTTTTTCTGCACCCATCGGATACTGCTTTTTCAGCGGGATGACAGGAAGGTCGCTCTTTTCGAACGCTACAATGGCTTCAGGCTTATTTTTTTCAATTGCGATGAGAATTTGTTTTGCTCCGAGCGCCGCCGCAATATATTTTGCGCCATATACGATTTCCTTCGAGCGTGCGCGCATCAGGGCGTCGTCGCAGGTGAGGTAGGACTCGCACTCCGCGCCGTTCAGGATGAGCGTATCCACAGGTGCGGACGGGCGGAGCTTGACGTGCGTCGGGAAGCCCGCGCCGCCCATGCCGACGATGCCGCATTCCTTGATACGCTCAATGATCGCTTCGGACGAGAGATCGGACAGCGGAGAGAGATAGGCCGTTTCCTGCACGCCGTTTGGTGCAACTGTAACACATGGAATCGTTCCGCCGCGGCCGTCGGGACATGTTCCGATCGAGGTGACCGTGCCTGCAACGCTAGCGTGTACGTTTGCAGAGACAGCGCCGACTGCTCTGGCGATACATTGACCTTTTTTTACCGTATCTCCGGTTTTGACGATCGCCTGAGCAGGAGCGCCGATATGACGGGACAGAGGTATATGTATTTCGCCCGTCACGGGAAGCGGCTCAATCGGTAAATTCGCCGTGCGGGACTTATGTCCCGCGAGCCGCACGCCGCGAAAAAAGGGCGCTGCTTTGAGTTTCACTTGATTCCTCCTTTGGATTTTTCCTGCGGCAGGATGCGTGCAGGAAGTAATTTCAGTGTGTATGTAACGGCAAGTCCGATTGCCGCTCCCGAGAGAGCACCCAACAGACAGAGATATGGAGCATATCCGAGGAGCTGTATTGTTCCGGCAAGTGCACAATATACGATCAGTTGCACGAGGTTGTGCAAGACGGCACCCGCAACGTTGACGGCAACAAAGCTGATATGCGGAACCAGGTATAGCATACATCTGCATGCACACACGGAGACGACGCCCGCCGTCATGCTGTAGAGGATCATAGAAATATTGCCTGCAAACAGGCTGCCGAGAAAGGTACGAGCGAACACTATGACGAGGGCATCCGGCAGACCGTACAGAGCGAGCGCAAGCATGGAAAAAATGTTGGCAAGTCCTAACTTTGCACCGGGAAGATAGGGAAGAGGAATAAGACTTTCCAGCAAAAATGCGATAAGCCCCAGTCCGGCGAGAATGCCGAGCATGGCAATGCGTTTCCCCATGCCCGCTTTATGCTTTGTGATCATATGATTCTATTATAATTTTGATGCTCCGAAAAGTCAATACCTGAATTGATTTCAGTTGTGATTTTACTAATTTTTGTCCGCTTGACAGGATTGCCGGGTTGTGTTATACTGAAACCATGCAAACTGTTTATGACGTGATCGTGGTGGGAGGAGGTATTGCGGGATATTCTGCCGCTCTCACTTTGCATAGCTTAAGACATAATACCCTTTGGTTGGGAGCAGATCTGCTGGGCGAAAAACTGCGTGCGGCGGAATATGTGCGCAATTATCCTGCGCTGCTCGGGAACGGCGCGTTGTTTGCTGCTCGCATTGAGGAGCAGATGCGCCACGAGGGGCTTGCCATTACTAAGGCACGCGTAGACGGCATTTATGCGGGAGAACCGTTTACGCTTACGGTCGGGGGACAGATGTTCTTAGCACGTTCCGTTATTCTTGCAACGGGCGTGGAAACTGCGGGCGCCGTCAGGGGGGAGGAGGATTTTCTCGGGCGGGGCGTAAGTTATTGTGCAGTGTGCGACGGTGCGCTCTACCGCGGAAAAACGATCGCCGCCGTCATCTCTGATCGTAAATTTGAAGAGGAAGCAGAGTATCTTGCCGGCTACGCAAAGGAAGTGCATGCTTTCTGTCTCTATCCCGATGCGTCTTTTCATGCAGAAAATATAGTAATCCATCAAGAAAAGCCGCTCGCCGTCATGGGCGGCATACGCGTAGAAAAGCTATCCCTAAAAGGCGGAGATCTTCCCGTGGACGGTGTATTCTTTTTGAAAAACGCCGCGCCGCCTGCCGCGCTTGTCGGTGGTCTGGAATTGGAAAACGGTGCAGTGAAAGTCGGGCGAGATATGTCCACCAACTTACACGGACTGTTCGCCGCCGGCGATGTCACGGGCAGACCTTATCAGTATGCAAAGGCTGCGGGGGAAGGCGTGGTTGCGGCATACGCTGCCCACGCATTCTTGCAGGAATCGAAAACATGAGTGTTATAGAAATCGAGCGCTCCATCATTAAGAAATTCCGCAAGGAGATCTGGTGTCCCTTTGTAAAAAGTGTCAAGCAATACGAGCTTTTGAAGGAGGGAGACAGGGTCGCGGTGTGCATTTCCGGCGGAAAGGATTCTTTTCTGCTTGCAAAGTGCATGCAAGAACTTTGCCGCCACGGACAGTACGAATTTGGTTTGGAGTTCATTGTCATGGACCCCGGATACGCGCCGCAGAACAGGTTTCGGATTGAGGAAAATGCGGAGAAGCTCGGTATACCCGTGCGCATTTTCGAAAGCGACATCTTTGCCGTAGTTGACAGCGTAAAGACCGGCTCCGCATGTTATCTCTGTGCGCGTATGCGCCGCGGTTATCTCTATGAGTTTGCAAAAAAATGCGGATGCAATAAGATCGCATTGGGGCATCATTTTGACGATGTTGTCGGCACGACGCTTTTGAGTATGTTGTACGGCGCAGAGATCAAAACAATGATGCCCAAACTTCGCTCGACGGGGCATCCCGGCATGGAACTCATCCGTCCGCTCTATTCCGTACGGGAACGCGATATTATGCGGTGGGCTATGGACAACGATCTGCACTTTCTGAATTGTGCCTGCAGATTTACGGAGCGCGTTGCAAACAAGGAAGAAGAGAGCAAGCGCAGAGAGATGAAACAGTTGCTGGAGTTCTTGGAAAAAACCAATCCTGACGCGGCAAATAATGTTTTTCGGGCCATGCATAATGTGGCGCTGGATTGTATTGTCGGCTGGAGAAAAAACGGGGTGCGCGCAAGTTTCCTGGACGAGTATTGAAGCTTGAATTCATAAAGTTTTTTTCTGTCTATGTACTTGCAACTTTGATCCAATCATTGTATAATAGGAATACAACGGGAGGCAGTGCATGACGGAAGAACAACTGCAGCAATATTTGGATATCGAAAAGTGGAAGGATAGTGAACAGAACCATGCAGACATGTGCGGACGCTATCGGCGCTGTCGATATTGCAGACGATCTGAAGAACATCCTTGCGCAAAAGCATTTTCCAGATTGGTTATAAGGCGGACTCAGCCGGTGCCGGACATAATTCCGGAGTGGCTGCTTCCGGATCCGCCCGTCGAACAAGTGTTCGGCACGGAGATCGTTTCTGAAGAGAGATCCCGCTGTTTCGAAACGGAAGAAGTTTCATGCCGCGTACTCAGACACGGCAAAGGCGGAATTCGCTTGCTTAGTTTAACAAGAAAAATTTCTGAAATACAAAACACTGCGGATAATTCGGCGGAAGACGCCGTTTGATCAATTTTTTTTAAGGAGGATACAGGGTTTTTCCCATGGACAGTAGAACGATCGGACTATTGATCGCTCTTGTCGTGCTTGTCATCCTGTCAGGCTTATTCAGCGCTACAGAGACGGCATACACAAGTTTTTCGGCGGTGCGTATGCGACGTTTTGCAAAACGAAAGCGCACCGCGCGCATGGCGTTCCGCTTGAGCGCTAATTACAACCGGATCCTGACGACGCTGCTCATTGCCGATAACATCGTCAATATAGCGTCGGCAACGATTGGTACGCTTATTTTTACGTCGCTTATGGGTGAGGAAATCGGCTCCGTCGTATCAACAGTCATAGTTACGGTCGTATTGCTCATCTTCGGCGAGATCACACCCAAACTGCTTGCCAAGCGATTGCCTGAGACA
This sequence comes from Clostridia bacterium, assembly GCA_017887095.1. Classification (GTDB taxonomy): domain Bacteria; phylum Bacillota; class Clostridia; order Christensenellales; family Borkfalkiaceae; genus Gallimonas. Next base: position 46,551 of record JAGHIT010000094.1, read on the forward strand.
TTCGCTTGTGCGGCTGCATATCCCCTGTTTGTATGCATTTGCCTTTTCCTGCCGTTCGTTTGGTTATTCGATCTGTGGAAGAAGGTCGTTTTTTATGTCTTCGGACTTGGGAAAAAGGAGCCTCGATTGACAGAGGAGGAATTTGAAATGCTCGTTTCCGATGTGCGTCAGGAGGGTGTGCTGAACGAAACAGAGCAAGAACTCATTCATCGGACTCTGCGCTATGATGAGCTCACGGTCGCCGACTGCATGATCCCTTTGGAACGAGTCGTTGCGGTTGATCTGCGTGAAAATGACCGTGTCGTATTCCGCATTTTCCGTGAGACAAATTTTTCCCGCCTTCCGGTCTATAAGGGGACTAAGGGGAATATTGAGGGAGTGTTGTATCGTGCGGATTTCTATGAAAACATGCTTGCCGGCCGAAGAGATTTCAACAATATTATTCGTCCTATCTCTGCAACTTCTCCTGATGAGAAGGTCTCCGTTCTTATGGAACGGCTGCGTACGCAACGGGAGCATATGCTGGTTGTGGGATCGGAGGATGATGCGCTCGGCATCATTACGCGGGAAGACATGATTGAGGAACTGCTCGGGGATGTTGATGATAAATACGATCTGACGCCTGTCACGTCTTTGCCCACACCTGAACCGGAGGATCCGGAAGAGGAGGTGGATCTATGACGTCTGAAATGGTCGGAATGATAATCGCGCTTGTCATCCTTGTGGCATTTTCCGCATTTTTCAGCGCAACAGAGACTGCTTATACCGGATTCTCGGAAATGCGCATGAGGCGTTTTGCAAAGACAAAGCGCACGGCAAGAATCGCGCTGAAGCTGAGCAAAAACTATAATCGCATCCTTACAACGCTCCTGATCGGTAATAATATTGTCAATATTACGGCATCTACGGTTGCAACGCTGCTTTTTGTGGGAATTTGGGGCGAGGATCTGGGAGCGGTTCTCTCCACTGTCATAGTTACCGTTGTCGTACTTATATTTGGTGAAGTGACGCCTAAGACCATCGCAAAAGCAATGCCGGAGTCATTTGCCTGCTTTGCTGCGTATCCGCTTCTCGGACTGTCAATCCTTTTTTTCCCTCTTGCATGGTTATTTGGAAAATGGGAGAAACTTATTTTCCGTATTTTCAGATTGAATAAAAATGAGCCGAAATACACGGAAGAAGAGTTTAAGATGCTTGTTTCGGACGTCAAGGAAGATGGTGTTCTAAACGATACGGAGCATGAACTCATCCGCAGGACGCTTCGCTTTGACGATCTTCATGTCGGATCATGCATGATTCCGCTTGACAGAGTAATCGCTGTAAATGTGTATGAGCACGATAAGCGCATTTTAAATCTTTTCCGCGATACAAATTTTTCGCGAGTTCCCGTATACGAGGGAGAGAAACGCAATATTGTAGGTGTTTTGTATCGTGCGGATTTTTATGAGCATTTATTGATGCACAGAAAGGGGATCGTTGAATTGATAAGACCTGTTACATTTACGACGACGGATACAAAACTGTCTGCTTTGCTGAAACAGACGCAAGCGGAGCGAATCCATATGATCATTGTGGGCGAAAGCGGAAACGCTCTCGGACTGATTACCCGCGAAGACATGATCGAAGAACTTCTCGGTGACGTTGATGACAAATATGACATGACGCCGGTCACGTCTCCATTGAATCCGGTGGTTCCGGAAGCAGCTTCGGAGGATGAAGAATGAAGTTATCCGTTCCGGTCGCATTCGGTGTCGAGGCGTCTGTCAAACGCCAGCTGCGTCAGTTGGGGTATGGAGATTGTCCTGCGCTGCAAGGCAGGATCCGTCTTAACGGAGACTGGCTTGATGTGGCGCGCCTTAACATAAATCTGCGCGCCGGAGAGCGAGTGCTTGTGGAACTTGCAGAGTTTCCTGCGCCTGACTTTGATGCATTGTTTGACGGAGTGTATTCGATCCCATGGGAGGAATATATCGGTGCAGATTTTCGGATCTTGATGGACGGTAAATGTGTGAACAGCCGTCTGATGGCGATTAAGACCTCCGGCGGGATCGCGAAAAAAGCAATCGTTGAACGGCTTCGCGCCAAGTCGGGTATACATACTTTGAGTGAACGCGGTGCACGGATCGTGGTAGGGGTTTTTATCGTCAACGATATGGCGAGTATCACCTTGGATACGACAGGCGACGGTCTGCATAAGCGTGGCTATCGGATTAAGACTTATTCCGCGCCGCTTCGTGAAACGACGGCCGCCGCCATGATCGAAAGTTCTTTTTTCCGTGCGGGAAAACCCTTTGCCGATGTATTTTGTGGCAGCGGGACTATTCCGATTGAAGCGGCGCTGTATATGCGTAACATCGCACCGGGAAAACATCGCTCTTTTGATTTTATCCAATGGATGCATGTCCCTGAGGTAATCCGGATCGCGCGTGAGGAGGCATGTGATCAAGAAAACCATGGTCAGATTCCGCTCATCTGCGCGAGCGACATTTCCGGAGATGCAATCGAAATTGCCAAATTTCATGCTGCAAGGGCTGGCGTTGGCACCGATATTCGATTCTTTACCCGGGATATGCGTATGTTTTCAAGTGACGAGCGATGCGGAGTTCTCATTTCCAATCCACCGTACGGAGAGCGTCTGAAAGCGCATTTGCCTGAATTATATCGTGACTTCGGAAAAATGTACCGCCGTCTGCCCGATTGGAGTTGCTATTTTTTATCGGGATACGATGGCGCACCGCGTGCATTTGGCGGAAGACCGGACAAAATGCGCCGTATGTGGAATGCGGGAATTCCCTGTACGCTGTATTCATATTATGGTGCGCCGCCCTCCGAAAAAACCGAATCGAATGCGTAAGAGAGGCGCTTTGTAACGAGTTGGAGATTGTTAAATGAGAAGATTGTGAATTTCTGTAAAATCTCTTTTTTTATATTGACATCATTCCGATTGTGTTTTATAATAAAATTGTTCAGAATCCTACAAAATAAAAGGAGAACCAACTATGGAAATCAACGAATATCTCATCAAGAGTTTTGAACTGATGCGGAGTTTGGAAAACGTGGATTTTTTTGCAGGAGTTTCCAATCTCTCCCGCACGGAATTTCATTTGCTTCGCGAGGTAATCCTGGAGGCAGAAAAAGGGAAAAATATCATTTCATCCGAATTGGCACGTCGTCTCGGGATCACACGTTCTGCTGTCTCTCAGATTGTAACAAAGATGGAACAGCGAGGTATCGTTAATCGCGTATCTTCGCCTACTGACAGAAAAATTGCGTATATCTGTCTTTCTGAGAGTTCAATGGCAGTCTTTGAAGAGCAGTGTAAACAGGCGAATGAGACGATGAAGCGTATTGTCGAATTATATGGTGAAGATAAGATCAGAACATTTTTTAACGAGTATGTTGAACTGCGCAAAGTAGTAGACCATGTCATGAAAGAACGCGAAAAAGAACGTGGACAATCGGAGCTGTGATCGTAAACAGCGGTCTCGCATGGGGTTAGTACATGTTGAAGCTTTCTGAGATCACAAAAGACTATAGAGCTGTATCCGGAACCGTTCACGCGCTTAAGGGCGTGAATCTGGAATTTCGCGAGAGTGAATTCGTCTGCATCCTTGGACCTTCCGGATGCGGAAAGACGACACTGCTCAATATAATCGGCGGTTTGGATCACTATACTTCGGGCGACCTTGTTATCCAAGGTCGCTCAACCAAACATTTCAAAGACAGGGACTGGGATGTATATCGCAATCACAGAATAGGTTTTATCTTTCAGTCCTATAACCTTATCCCGCATCAGACGGTACTGGGGAATGTGGAACTTGCTTTGACTATTGCCGGAGTAGGCAGAGATGAACGCAGAGAGCGTGCAAAGCGGGCCATGGAGCGTGTCGGACTGGGCAACGAGTTGGATAAAAAGCCGAATCAGCTCTCGGGCGGTCAGATGCAGCGCGTTGCCATTGCTCGCGCGCTCGTCAACAATCCTGATATCCTGCTTGCGGACGAACCGACTGGTGCGCTGGATTCCGAGACAAGTGTCCAGATCATGGAATTGATCAAGGAGATCGCGGGTGAACGGCTTGTTATCATGGTCACACACAATCCCGAGCTCGCTTATCAGTACGCATCTCGTATTGTCAAGCTCAAGGACGGGCTTGTAGAATCTGATTCCTCGCCCTATCAGAGCACGGAAGGGGATTTCGGAGATATGTTGTCTGAAGCACGATCCGATTGCGTTCAAGCCGACGCCGAACTTCCCGAAGCGGAAGAGCGTGAATCGTGTTCCGGTCAAAATCTGACGAAAAAAAGACCGCGGGCACGTATGAGCTTTTTGACGTCGCTTGCGCTCAGCGCAAGAAATCTGCTCACAAAAAAAGGGCGCACGATTTTGACGTCCGTTGCAGGCAGCATCGGTATCATCAGCGTCTGTCTTGTGCTGGCGCTCTCCAATGGGTTCAATAACTACATCCGTCAGACAGAAGAGGATATGCTTTCCTATTATCCCGTTACAATTTCGGAAAGTTCATTTGATCTGGCCTCGGTGATGACCTCGTTTACCTCGCCGCAGGATATGCCCGATATGTCCCAGCTGGACAATAAGGTATATATCGATTCCTTCCTCACCAGCCTTGCCAACGGCATGGCAGCCACCAACAATATCTCCGATGAATACGTCGCTTATCTGGAGGCAATGGATTCATCGTGGTATTCGGAAATTATGTACAGCTACGGTGCAAGTCTTTCGGATAATTTATTCCTTCAGGCAGAGACTTTCCCCGAGGGCGATAACAGCACTACACAACTGACAACGCGCTCATTGTCCAACCTGAAGAGTAAATACATTGCGGATTTGATGGCATTTGCGTCGCAGTACAGTTCGCTTGTAGGATTTGCCGACTACTTTACCGATGTCGTCAATGTCATGCCCGGTACCTCAGATGAAGCAAATCTTGGCTACGGAAACTATGTCAAGGATCAGTACGAACTCATTGCGGGGCATTTCCCCGAAAATGAGAATGAAGTCGTGCTGGTGGTCGGTCAGAACAACCAGGTCACAGATCTGACGTTGGCGCAGCTCGGGTTGTTGAGTGAAGATCGCTTTATGGAGCTGTTCAATCTCGGCGATGACGATGCGGAAGAAGTGGCGGATCCTGATGCGGATAAGCTTCTTTTCGATGAGATCCTCGGGAAACGGTACACGCTTTATTTTAATGATGCCGTATATTCGAAAAACGAGAACTGGACACAGGCATCCTATCTGTCCAATCAATATCCGTTTTCTTACCAAGGAGATAGGACAAATTACAGCGATCCCAATGAGGACGTTCTGACGGCGGAGGAAGGCGAAGGGATCAATCTTACTATATCCGGCATTCTTCGCTTAAAGGAGGACCTTTCCTACGGATGTCTTTCTATGGGGCTCAATCTTACGGAAAAGACCGTCCGCGCATACATTGAAGGAAATCTGAATTCCCGGATTGTCAACTGGATGAAGAGCGATGAGGCAAAATTCAGTTATGGGGGAACGGAAATTTATCTCATGCCCGTTGCGACGGAGAATCTTACGGGCAGTTTTACGCTGTACGAGGTCATGACGGGCGTCAATGTTTACGTTGCCCAAACGCCGGACGATGCAATTAAAACGTTGGGCGGAAGCGACAGAGTGAGCCGCATCGCGATCTATGCAAACGATTTTGATAATAAAGAACGGGTGCTTGCCTATCTAGATCAATGGAATACAGATCACGACTACAGTGACGAGGCGCGTTCCATGCAGATCACATATACAGATACAGTGGGCATGCTGATGGGGATCATGCAAACGATGATCGATATCATCACCTATGTACTTGTTGCGTTTACGGCAATTTCGCTTGTCGTATCTTCGGTCATGATCGGCATCATTACCTATGTCTCTGTCGTCGAACGTGTCAAAGAGATCGGTGTTTTGCGCTCGCTCGGCGCCCGAAAACAGGATGTGAGAAACCTATTCAATGCGGAAACGTTTATCATTGGACTTGCAGCAGGGTTAATCGGCATAGCAATATCTTATATTCTCTGCATCATTATCAGTCTTGTGCTGCAAATGCTGACCGGGATCGGAGGAATTGCCTCTCTGCCTGCGCTGACTGCATTTATTATGGTCAGTGTCAGCGTTGTTCTGACGCTTATTTCCGGACTCATTCCCGCGCAGTCCGCGGCGAAGAAAGATCCCGTCATCGCGCTCCGTACCGAATAAAAAAGATCGTTTCGGACCATACTGTCGGTACTATATGGAGCGAGGCATACGATGGCGAAGAAAAAAATCAAAAAACTTACCGACGAAGAATACGAAAGATACGTCAGACGCCTGTTGCAGCGCTGATAACATGACGACAAGGACTTCGCTTACGCGAGGTCCTTTTTTTTCGTCAAAAGAGGACGTCAGACGACTTTTTATTCCGCAATATGTTTTCTGCGCATGTGATAAAATGCAGGAAAATGCGCGCGCGGGAGGACCGTATGGCAAGAAAGATCGTGATCACGTCGGGAAAGGGTGGTGTCGGAAAGACGACTGTCTGCTGTAATCTTGCCGTCCAGCTTGCGCGGCAGGGCTACCGCGTCATTGTATGTGACCTTGACTTCGGATTAAACAATGCAGATGTCGTGTTGGGTGTGGAAAACCGCGCTCTGTATGACATCCTTGATGCAGTAGAGGGGAGATGCCGTCCGAAACAGGCCTTAGTTTCACATCCGCGTTATCCAACACTTCATGTCCTATCCAGTAATCGTGTGCTGGAACGCTATGTTTCTCCGCAGGCGATCCGTCTGATTCTCGATTCGCTTGCACCGCAATTTGATTATATTCTGATCGATTCGCCTGCGGGGATTGAAGATGGCTTTCATCGGGCTGCTTCATGTGCGGAAGAAGCGCTTCTGGTTACGACGCCGCATATTTCAGCCCTGCGCGACGCGGATCGGGTAGCGGGGATTTTAAAAAGTTACAAGTTCTCTGCGGTGGGACTGGTCGTAAATCAAATTCGCAGGGAGAGACGTCGTAGCGGAATGCTTACGCCCGATGAAATATCAACCGCGCTTCGAGTGCCGCTTGTCGGAATCGTAACAGAAGAAGATAAAATATTCAGAGAAAATGTTGTCACACGTTCACGCGCATTCCGCGCATTGGCAGAATCATGCGTCAATTTATCGCATGCAGCAAAAAGGAGACTGAAATGAGAGACAAGGAAAGATTGGAAAATATTCTTCGACACGATAAGGCAATTATCAGTGAAGCATGTGAAGCCGCTGCTGTGCGCGATTTTGCACATGTCGCGGAAGAGTACTTTGAGCTGGACGGACAGATGAATTTTTCCGTGCGTGAAGAGCGTGGAAAAACGATGGTTCTGCTTACATTCCGTGTAACGAGGGTGAAAAATTTTACACAGCTTCGCTAAATACGATCTTGATAATTGACAAATTCGTTTCATTTGTGTATAATTTTTCCATAAGAATCAAGAGGACGGAACGGAAGTACTATGGCAAGAAAATTTGCGTTGATTACAGATTCAGGAAGCGATATGCCTGCAGATTACTTTGCAGCGCATGAAATTGATTGTGTCAAACTCGGTTTCACGTTGGATGGAGCGACCTACGGAGAAGACGGGGGTGAAATGGATGTAAAAGAGTTTTACGAGCTTCTGCGAAACGGAGCTATGCCCAAGACTTTTCAGATTACCCCCGCACAGGCGCTCTCTCATATCGAGCCGTTCGCTAAGGAAGGCAAGGACATTCTTATTATCGCATTTTCTTCGGGATTGTCCGGAACATATGAAAGCTATCTGACCGCGGCAAAGGAAATCAAGGAAAAATATCCCGGCGTCGAGGTCTGTGTCGTTGATTCGCTTTGCGCTTCCTGCGGGCAAGGTCTCCTGCTGGATTATGTTGTTAAAAAGGCGGATTCCGGTGCAAGTTTACAAGAAACGGTCGCTTATGCAGAAGATTTGAAGTGGCACATCTGCCATTATTTTACAGTGGATGATTTGTTTCATCTCAAACGCGGCGGCAGAGTTTCCGGTACAACGGCGGCGATCGGCTCCCTTCTTCGCATCAAGCCGGTTCTCCATGTTGATAATGAGGGACACCTGATTGCTATCGGAAAGACGATGGGAAGAAGAAAATCTATTTCTGCGTTGGTTGAAAAAATGGTTGAGTTGCACACGTTGGGCAAGGACGATCCGATTTTTATCAGCCACGGCGACTGTCAGGGGGACGTTGACTATCTGATCGGCCTCATTAAGGAGCGTTTCGGGGATCGGAAGATTTATGTTAATATGATCGGAAACGTCATTGGTACGCATTCCGGAGCAGGGACGGTTGCGCTTTTCTTTAAGGGAAAGCATAGATAATTTGATGTTTTGGGGTGAGCCGCTGCGCTCACCCTTTTTAACAAAATTGATCATCGTTGCATATACTGCGTGGGGTGGAGTATATGCGAATTTGTTTTGTGACGAACGGCAGCCTATCTGAGCATTCGACACGACTTCAGGAGCGCGGCACGGATATCATCCTGTGCGGGTTTCAGGCGATCGGAGACGTCAGCTATGAACGTGAACTGAAGGGGGAGACCAATCTCTTTGAGGATGTTGCGATCTTTTCCAAAGAGATGCGAGGTATTGTAGTCGGGGGTTGTTTTACCGATGTAAGAGGCTTACGTCGAAAGTCGGTCGTCGTTGCAGAAAAGGGGCGGATCCTCGGCGTTTCAGATATGGTTAATCGCATTGACGGAGGATTGTTTCGTGCAGGAGCAGGTATTAAAATTTATGAAACCGCGGTCGGAAAACTGGGAATCATTGTGGCAGAAGACCTGTACTTTCCGCGAGTGGGTGAAACGCTTTCTGTATGCGGAGCGGATATGGCGATCTGCATCTTTGAACAATTTTCTGACAGCATAGAACCTGTGCTTGCGCGTGCTCAGGCTTATTTTTACGGGATTCCGTTTTTACTTTGCGGATACGGATATGCGTTTGTTGCAGATATCGGCGGAAAAGTGCGCTTCTCATCTCCGCAAAATCTCAGTACACTGGAATTATCCCGTGAGCAAGAGTATCATCTGGTGGAAACTCGTCAACGCGGATTTTTTCACAAGAAAAGAAGTGGATTTTAGGGATTGCATTTGCATGCAAACTGTGATATAATCGGATTATGTCAAATGCGATCGAGTTTATTTCTGCCTTTAATATCATTGATTCGCGGATGCGAGCGATTTACCGGGGTAAGGGAAATCTTCAATTTTCCGATCTTGTACGGCGGTGTGCGGAATTTCAAATGACAATCCGAAAATACGAAGAAGATTTACTTCTGTGTGCACGGCTCCGGAACGTCATTGTTCACGAGAGCAGAAAGGATCGGATTATTGCGGAACCATGCGATGAACTTACACGTCTTATTTGTCATGTGGCGGAGTTGTTGCAGTCGCCGCCGCAGCTGTCTTTGCTTAAACCAAAAAAAGTAACTTTTCTTTCTTCAGAGACGGAGCTTGGGCAAGCGATAGAAAAGATTTCAAAGACAAATTATTCCAATCTGCCCGTCTATGATGGCAAACGATTGATTGGTGTGCTCAATAATCGTCGAATTGTCCGTGTTTTAGGTCAACTACTTGAGCAAGGGGGAACGATAGAGGAGTGCTTGAAATTACCTTGCGCCAATGTGCTTCATGAAGACGATATGACGCGGTTTTACCGTATCCTCGGCAGACAAAACACAATTCAGGATGTAATTGATGCATTTGAAGAAAATCGAAAGCTGCTTGCAGTTCTTGTAACGGTTTCAGGGAAACCGAATGATGAAATTGTCAATCTTCTTACAAGCGCCGATTTGCCGATGTTGATTCGCTTTTTAGATGAATAGTTTTATAGATGGTGTAAAGACAATATCCGCGGTAAAACCGCGGATATTGTCAAATATGGTTGAGTCTTGTGTGGTTAATGTAATACATCCGAATGCATGGATGGCAAATCAAATTTATAACTTAAAATTCCTAACTATCAATTAAATTGTATCGATAAAATTCGGAAAAGTCAAGTATTTTCATGTAATTATTATAAAAAAATCAAAAACTCTTGCATATCGGCAAGAGTTTTTGATTACACAATTCAATAACAGCGTTCAACCGTAACAGCCAATGCTCCGGGACCGATATGACATGAAACGGACAGAGACAAAGGATCGACGTGCGCTATTGCGATCGTAGGAAAAATAGCCTCCAACTCCTTTTTAAATACAGATGCTTCATGGGAAAGGTTGGTATGCGCTATAGATATTTTCATTTCTCCTTTTGCAGTATAATCAGCAAAACGAGTGCGTAAGTCGTTACGGATCGCTTCGATCATGACCTGTTTTGCTTGCGAGAGAGAATGAACCTTTTTGAAAGCGTCAAGTTTTTCTCCCTGAATTTGCAATACAGGCTTGATGCGAAGGATGCTGCCGACAAGAGCGGCGGCCGGAGTGAGTCTGCCGCCTTTTTTCAGATATTTTAATGTGTCCAATGCAATATAAATACTGCTGTCGAATTTGGTCTTCATCAGATATGATTCGATCTCAGCGGCAGATTTTCCTTCCTCAAGCATTTTAAGGGCATCTAAGACACTGCTTTTCTGAGTGACAGAGATGCGTTGATTATCGATAACATGAACTCTGCCATGATACTCTTTTGAAAGAGTCATTGCGGTATGGCAGGATTCCGAGAGTCCGCTCGACATGGGAATATGGATAATTTCTACATCCTCTCCTTCTGCAAGAAGCGCATCCCAAAGTTCGGTTACTGTTGCAACGGCAGGCTGGGAGGTGGAGACATTCGCTTCGCCTTCCAAATGCTGATAGAATTCTTCCTGCGTGAGGTTGATATCTTCCAGATAGTCTTCACCGTTGATCAGAAATGGCATCGGAATGACGGAAATCCCCAACTGTTTTGCCTCCGTCTGCGTGATGCCGCTGTTAGAATCTGTGACGATTTTTACGTTTGACATATGTTTCTCCAATATTTCATTTATTGAACTAATTGACAGTATACTTCATTTGTGATAAGATGTCAAGAGATAGAGGGAAGATTGAGAAAAATTCCGTATCTGCATTGACAAGAATACGAGTGCGGAGTATAATATTCCGTGAAATTATGCAAAGGGGTTGTTTCAGTTCTATGTACCAGATTGTAAGAAAAGAAGCGCTCAATCCGACGGTAATGCGAATGGATATATATGCTCCACTCATTGCCAAAAAAGCGAAAGCTGGTCAGTTTATCATTCTTCGGGCCGATGAACGAGGAGAGCGAATCCCACTCACGGTCGCAGGCTGTGACCGGGAAGCAGGTCTTGTAACGATCATTTTCCAGATTGTCGGCGGCGCGACGATGACGCTTGCAACGTTGCCACAGGGAGGTTGCGTTGCCGACTTTGTCGGACCGCTCGGGACTCCTACGCATATCGAGGGATTAAAAAAAGTCGCAGTCGTCGGAGGCGGCGTCGGCTGCGCGATCGCGTTACCCGTTGCGCGAGCGTTGCATGAGCAGGGGACGCAGGTCACCTCCATCGTGGGCTTCCGCAATCAGGATCTCGTCATTCTGGAAGAGGAGTTCAAAGCCTGCAGCGACCGCTTCTATATGATGACGGACGACGGCTCGTACGGCGAAAAGGGCAATGTCTGCGTGCCGCTCAACCGCCTTTTAGAGAGCGGCGAGACCTTTGACGCGGTCATCACGATCGGACCGCTCATCATGATGAAGTTTGTCGCGGAGGCGACAAAACCATACGGGATTAAGACGATCGCCAGCATGAATCCCATCATGATCGACGGCACGGGCATGTGCGGCTGCTGCCGCGTCACCGTGGGCGGCGAAATGAAGTTCGCCTGCGTGGATGGTCCCGATTTTGACGCCCATCTCATCGACTTTGACGAGGCGATGAAGCGTTCGCGCACCTATGTCGAATTTGAGGCAAAGGCGCGCGAAAAGCACTGCAATCTCTTCAAGAAGGAGGTCAACTGAAATGCCCGCATTCAACATGGATCCCAAGAAGCACCCGATGCCCTCGCAGGATCCCTTAGTCCGCAATAAAAATTTCAAGGAAGTCGCGCTCGGCTATGACGAGGCGACCGCCATCGAGGAAGCCAAGCGCTGCGTACACTGCAAGAACAAGCCCTGCGTGGCGGGCTGTCCCGTCGCGGTGGACATCCCCGCCTTTATCGAACTCGTCGCAGAGGGGAAGTTTGAGGAGGCGTACGAGGTCATCCAGCGCACCTCCTCGCTGCCCGCGGTCTGCGGCAGAGTGTGCCCACAGGAGACGCAGTGCGAGGGCAAGTGCACGCGCGGCATCAAGGGCGAGCCGGTCGGCATCGGCAGACTGGAGCGCTTCGTCGCAGACTGGCATATGAAGAATGGCAGCGCCGAGCCTGTCAAGCCGGAGAGCAACGGGCACAAAGTCGCGGTCGTCGGGTCTGGCCCTGCGGGGCTGACCTGCGCGGGCGATCTTGCCAAGCGCGGGTATGACGTCACTGTCTTTGAGGCGCTGCACGTTGCGGGCGGCGTCCTCGTCTATGGCATCCCCGAATTCCGTCTGCCCAAGGACATCGTCCGCCGCGAAGTGGATGGGCTGAAGGCGCTCGGCGTGAAGATCGAAACGGACTCTGTCATCGGCAGAGTACTCACGATCGAAGAACTCAAAGAGGAGTACGGCTTCGAGGCGGTGTTCCTCGGCACGGGTGCAGGGCTTCCGAAGTTTATGAACATTCCGGGAGAGGGCGCCAAGGGTGTATTCTCTGCAAATGAGTATCTCACGCGTACCAACCTCATGAAGGCGTATGAGGAGGGGAGCGAGACGCCCATTCTGCACGCAAAGCGTATCGCGGTCGTGGGCGGAGGAAATGTCGCGATGGACGCCGCAAGATGCGCAAAGCGTCTGGGCGCGGATACCGTGTATATCGTCTACCGCCGCTCGGAGGCGGAATTGCCCGCACGTCGCGAGGAGGTCGAGCACGCCAAGGAAGAGGAGATCATCTTCAAGCTGCTCACCAACCCCGTCGAGATCCTGACGGACAAGGACGACAACGTCGTCGGGCTCAAGTGTATCCAGATGACGCTGGGTGAGCCGGATGCCTCCGGACGCCGCCGTCCCGTCGAGGTCCCCGGAAGCGAGTTCACGATGGACGTCGACTGCGTTATCATGGCGCTGGGTACGTCGCCCAACCCGCTCTTAAAACAGACGACGTCGGGACTGGAGACGCAGCGCCGCGGCGAGATCGTCACGGACGAGAACGGCAAGACCAGTCTTGAGGGCGTGTACGCGGGCGGAGACGCCGTCACGGGCGCAGCGACCGTCATTCTCGCCATGGGCGCGGGCAAGGTTGCCGCCAAGGCGATCGACGAGTATATTCAGGGAAAATAAGCGATCTTAAGGAAAAACGGCGGCGCACACAGCGCCGCTTATTTCTTGGAGGAGGCGAATGTCGGATTGGTTTACTGTGGAGCAAATCGAGGCGGATACCTATGTGATCAGCAAGCCGAAGCATTGGGAAGAGACGCATTGTTACCTGCTTTGCGGAAGCGAGCGTGCCATCCTGATCGACACGGGCTTGGGAGTGGAAAATATCCGGGAGATCGTCGGCAGGTTGACAAATCTTCCTATTGTCGTCATCCTTACGCATGCGCATTGGGATCACATTGGCGGGCTTGGTCAATTTGAAACCTTCGCCGTTCATGAGGAGGAAGTGCTTTGGCTGAAAAAATTTCCGCTCTCGCTCTCGGTCGTCAGGCGCAGTCTTGCGGAGAAACCGTGCGACTTTCCGCCTCAGTTTGACGTACAATCCTACCGTATTTTTCATGGTAAACCGCAACGACTTTTGCATGACGGCGACCGGCTGGAACTTGGAAACAGGACGCTGTCTGTCCTGCACACGCCGGGGCATTCTCCCGGACATTGTTGCTTTTTTGAAGAAGTGCGTGGGAATCTGTTTACAGGCGATCTCATTTACAGCGGGTGCCTGGATGCGTTTTATCCGACGACCGATCCCGTTGCGTTCTGGCATTCTGTGAAGCGTGTGCAGCGGCTAAATGTCAGACGCATTCTGCCTGGACATCACGGTATGCGACTCCTGCCCGATTTCATCGGACACATCGAAGCAGCGTTTTCAGAACTTGCCCGGAAGGGGTGGTTGCACCACGGAAGTGGATGCTATGATTTCGGGGATTTTCGCATTCGACTTTGAATGCCCCATAATTAAATATGGTCAGGGAATATAAGCAATGCGCCCGTCGTTCTCTGAACGGCGGGCGTGCAAATTGATAGCGGAATTTATAGTTGCGTTCTGCGCGGCACCTTGGCAAAAGGGACTATCTTCATTTACAATATGTCCCGTGAAAGTGATCGACCACACATAACCGCGCAAAAAAGGGGACTTTTGCAACAAAAGTAAGAGGCGTATCTCGCGATACGCCTCTATTTTCGTGGTGTTTCCATCGTTATAGTCCGTTATTCCGAAAAGTTCTCATTCTCGGGTCTACTTACACTTTTCAGCCGAAAATCCTTTCGTTCTTGTTGGCTGAACCCCTGACCTTTGATAAGAAAATTTCTTTCCCTTTGGCGAACCATTTTCTCTTTGATCGATCTTGATAGGGGGTCATCTTCGCTGCCATTCCTCTCAGAAAATCTTTCTCTGTTCAGGATTCACATTTCTTTCAAATGCTTATCTCTGCTCCAGATTTATTTTCCTTGATTCCTTCAGCCTTCGGATATGTCTCAGTTATGTAATCTGATTTTTGATCTTACCGTTTCAGATGCTTTGGATTTTCCTACTTCGGTTTGATCTTTCGTCATTTTACTTACTTGAGATGATCCTTTCAGATCTTAAAGAGATGGATGGAATCCCACGCAACGAGTGAGCTACCGTTCAGCTGCGATCCCTTTTGGTTTCCGTACGCAAAACTTTGTGTCTGCGGGTGGATTGCATTTCCTTTGATAAGGTATTCAAAAGCTCTCTTTTTATTTCTTGTGTTCCTTCTTCCTTTCCTTGATTCCTTCCTGTATCCGATTTGCTTGAAAATCGTCCCGCAGAGAATACATTTGGTTTCTTGTTCAGTTCAAAGAATACAAGTTTTATTGAGATTCCTTTTGCGTTCCTTCTCTTTGGATTGCTTTTGGCTTCTCCCTTGTTGTGCCTTTATTATAACACGGATTTTTCAGTTGTCAATAGTTTTTCTGAAAAAAATTTTAAATTTTTGTAACTTTTTTTCTTTAATTGGTTTTGTTAAAATACAGCGAATAAGACGGCTCAGAAGGGCTTTGCGTTATAGCTTTCCAAATAGCGGTTGATGCGCGGGAAATCTGAAGGAGTGATGATACTGATTGCTTTTTCTCCGAATACGCCGTTTTCCGTAACGATAACCGCAAGGAGATTTTTCTTTTCCTCAAAGGCAACAAACACCTCAAAGACGGTCGCATCCTGGCTCATGATGACGTAGCGTTCTAAAACCGATTCATGCAGAATGTCGCGTACGGGCGTCCCTGTAAAAAAGTGATTGATATCGTCTCCTGACTTGACGCGTGCCTCGATCTCCGCATAAAGTCCATATGAGTTGATCACGCCGACCATCGTCCCGTGGTCATATACGACAAGAGATTTCTGCCATTTTTCGCGGAAGGCTTCTACCGCAGTTAGGATGGGCCTGTCGGCAAAGACGGATGCAACTGGCTTGATTTTGATTGCATCTATGAGGCGGGGCGGGCGACAAATCAATGCTTCGATAAATTCGATCATCTGTACAACATCGTCGCATGGTACTGCTATAACTGTCTCATCTGTGGAGCCGGCAGAACGGTGTACGATCGCGTTACGGAGTTTTCCATAGTCGATCAGTTCCGCTGCATATCGTCGTACCGTGATATCGACGTCGCTGCATTTTTTGACGAGATCAGTGAAGTTCATCGCTGCCTTTACGCCATGAATAAGTTTAAGCTGCGCCTCGATGCGGTTATAACTGTGCAAAAACCGCGAGGCATTGGATATATCCATAGTCACCTCCTGAAAAAAGTATACCATATGTTTCTTGTTTTGACAAGAGGGTTCGGCTTTTTTCGACATCCACTGACACCTTGTCGCACGAATCGCGTCCGGGCAGCTGCTACAATAACTGGCACGGAGCAGAGAGAATGATCGTCTATGTGGAAGCTGTATTTGCTGAAAACAGTCTGCTTGACGGGTTGCTGCTGTATCTTTCCGTCAAGTGTGCGCGGGGAAAGGCGAGTCTGCGTAATTTGCTTGTCGCTGCATCGCTGGGAGGAATACAGGCTGTTATCTTTCCGCTGCTCGATCTTCCCGTCTGGGCGGCATACCCGGTCAAATTTCTGGGCGGGACGCTCCTTGCCGTGGTGGCTGTCAGGAAAGGGAATATAAGACAGTATCTCATTACGGTTGCAGTTTTTTTTCTTCTGACCTTTGCGCTTGGCGGTCTGTTGACGGCAGTGTATTCCTTTTTTGGGATTGAAACTGCTGACGGTACAGGTTTTTATGTGGAACGCGCGCCCGTCGCGCTCGTCTTTTCCGTCGCCATGATCTTTTTGATCGCTGTATTGAAGGGGGCGCAGGCACTATATCGGCATCGCAGGATAGAGCAAAATATCTTTGTGTGCGTTTTGGAACATGGCGAAAAAAAAGTGGTTTGGCGCGGATTTGCGGACAGCGGCAACTGTCTGCAATTTCGCGGACGGCCGGTCGGCGTTATCTCTGCGACGGGCGCATTTGCGCTCTTCGGTGCGCACCCCAAAGCCGTGGGGAGGATCAGGGTGGGAACCGTCAACGGTGGTACCGAGCGTCCCGTGTTTTCATGCGAACGGCTTCGGGTAGACGGAAGGATCTATTCCGGCGTCTATCTTACCATTGGGGATGTCGGAACACGCTATCAGTTGTTATTACATACAGCATGGACGGAGGGGAAATATGACCATACTCGGGGTGCTCAAACAATGGCTAAGCAACGTGCGGGGCGGAGAGAACGTTATCCATTATCTTTGCGGGAGCGAGGCGCTCCCTCTTCCGCTGTCGGCGGAGGAGGAAGAGGAATTGCTCACGAAGATGGAACGCGAAGAGGAGGTGGAGACGGTCAAGGCGAAGCTGATCGAACATAATCTTAGATTGGTCGTATATATCTCGCGCAAATTTGAGAATACGGGCGTCGATCCCGATGATCTGATTTCAATCGGAACGATAGGCTTGATCAAAGCAATCAATTCCTTCCGACGCGATAAAAATATCAAGCTCGCCACCTATGCTTCACGCTGCATTGAGAATGAAATTCTGATGCATTTAAGAAGGACTGTTAAGCTTAAAAGTGAAGTCTCCTTTGATGAGCCGCTTAACACCGACTTTGAAGGGAACGAACTGCTTCTTTCCGATATCCTTGGTACGGACAGTGAAACGGTCTATGGCGGCGTAGAGGCGAGTGTTGAAAAGGAGCTTTTAAAGGAAGCTCTTAAAAAATTGCCTGAAAGAGAACGGCGCATCATGTATCTTCGGTTCGGTCTTGGCGGAGGTGAGGAGATGACACAAAAAGATGTTGCCGATCGATTGGGGATCTCCCAAAGCTATATTTCCAGACTGGAAAAAAAGATCATTGAACGATTGAAGAAAGAAATTTCCAAAATGGTTTAGACTACATAAAAATTATCATATATTCGCATACTTCTGCCGAGTACATACGCGGCGACCCCGCGCGGGAGGTGAAGTGTGCTGCAAAAAGTAAATATCTGCGGAGTAGATACTACGGGGCTTCCCAAGCTCACGCTTAAGGAAAACGAGGAGTTGATGGTTCGTCTGAAACGGGGGGATCGGGAAGCGCGGGACAAATTTATTGTTGGCAACATGCGTCTCGTTTTGTCACTGGTCAAGCGATTTTGGGCAAAAAACGCCAATGCGGACGATGTCTTTCAGGCGGGATGCGTTGGGCTGATAAAGGCGATCGACGGCTTCGATCTTTCCTTTCACGTCAAGTTTTCCACCTATGCGGTACCGATGATCTTAGGGGAAATCAAGCGATATCTCAGGGATGGAAATTCGCTTCGTGTTTCACGCTCCATCCGCGATGCCGCGTATCGGATCCTGAAAGTACGGGAAAGTCTTGAAGAACAAGATATCGAGGCAACGATAGAGCGTATTGCAGAAGTCATGCAGGTGCAGGAACGCGAAGTGGTTTATGCGCTGGATGCCATATCAGATCCTGTATCGCTTTATGAACCCGTATATAATAAGTCGGGCGACACGCTTCAGCTTCTTGATCAGCTTTTCGATGAAACTCAAAGCGAAGAAAACTGGACAGAACGTGTTGCTTTAAAAGATGCGATTGCACGATTGGCTGAACGTGAGAAAAAGATCCTGACGCTGCGATATTATGAGGGGAAGACCCAGACAGAGATCTCTGCCGAAGTCGGGATCTCGCAGGCGCAGGTCTCCAGGCTGGAAAAAAATGCACTCAAGCAAATCAGGACGGAAATCGGCTGATTATGGTGTTTGCCCCGCGGCAAAAGCGTTTGCTTTTGCCGCGGGGTTCTTGCATTATAAAATGTATCTTGACAACCCATTCAAACATGATATAATAGCAATACGGAGGATTGGCATGCGAATTTATGATGAGACATCTGATCGGACCTTGGAGCGCATTTATCTTTGTCTGACCCGTGAAGAGGCGGAGGAGCTGCGGGACAGTCTTGCGCAGATGCTGTGTGCGCGGACAGATGCAACGCATACGCATGTCAATGACGCGGACTTCTCGCATGAGATCACGGCATGCCTGTATGACACAGCGTCAATCTCAGGATTTGATGACAGGTTTCAAAAGGTCATTCGTGAAGATCGATAAAACAACGGAGAATGGTCGGGTTTATGCAAATTTCTGCTTACGGAGAGCAATTTCAGACGATCGATCTGAAGAATGATGGATTGAAAGATCTTGCCTTTGATCTCGTCACGTCGATTCGATTCATGGATTGCGCAGTAAAACATGGCGTCCGCATTTCAGGCGGCGATATTTTACGGCAGGAAGGTGGGAAATGGTGACCCTGCGGGGATAATTGGTACAGCGACGCATCGAACCCGCAGGAGACGCTTCAGGATGCGCTGGACTATCTCAAACGGTATCTAGCAAGCAATCCCCATGTCGATTGGGTCGTTTCCGTTGTTCCGTCCGATCTATTTGAGTTGATCGACGGGGAAAAGATATGAGAGGGGTAGAGAAATGCCGGAAATCAATTTGCTCTGTATCCGTCAGAAAAAAGCAATCGGAAGATCATTCGGCGGACTGCGCCTGGTGAAACTTAACAAGCGTCAGAGCGAACGAAAGGGGTATGCAGACAATTTCTTCTGCATGGGCGCGCTGTATGGAAATCTGTATCGGGTTTACTCCAAAGAGAACTACGAAAAGCGTGATTTTGTCTGCGGCGCATATGATCTTGTGGAGGGAATCGAATGTCCGCAACCATGCGATTATATCAGGTCGCTCCCGAGAGATCGCATGGACGATGCGTATTTGCGGGAATTTCCCCGCGCCTTCTTCTCTACGGTGCGTTGGAAAAGCGGGGAAACGGAACGGCAATTTTCCGCTCTTCTTGCGCAGTTTTTAGAGACGTCTGCAATCGGACATATTGCGTTTTTGGTGCGCGAACCTGCCGATCCGCCCGAAAAAATTGTCGGCTGTATCGGACTTGCGAAGTTTCTTGAGATGATGCGAGCACAGGAGATATACGAAAATATCGTCTATCTGATCAGAGCTGACGATAAGGAGAATGACGATGGAAAATTCGGTCATGTATGATTATAATATCGTCTGTATCGGGCAAAAGGAACGCACAGTCTATGAAGCGTTCGAGCCTTGGACGCGTCCGTATCATATTGAATGGTCTGCACTATGGGCGGTCAAAGGGCGCTGGTATCAGTTTGTTTTTGACTATGAACACTCCCTCTCTCTTGCAGTCAGGCGCGGCAAATGTTATGTCATCGTACGGGAGGACGCCGATCTCGATCTGATCGAGCGCTCGCTGCTGTTTTATCTGGCGCGTTCGCCCATTCATAAGGTATTCGTGCTCTTCCGCCTGCAGGGAAATCGGCGTGAAAGTTTTTCAGGGGAACTTTCCCCCGGGACGTTTATGTACCGTCTGAAACAGGGGCAGATCAAGGCGAATGTCGCCTATTTGATTGCAAAATATGCTTGGTAAAACTCTGATCAAAGTGGGGATCAAAGGAATAGGATGAAAGGCGAAAAACGCTATCTTGGAAAGGGTTTGCATGATGCGGAGGTAACGCATGTGCAGAAAGCGGAGCTTGCCTCTGACGTGCACGCGCGCGATCCGAAGCGGAATTGTCTTGAAATCGGTCTGAATAGCGAGCAGGCGCTCTTTGATGTCGGCGTCTGTGCTGTGCGCTTTTATAATTGCGTCATTGTGAGCGGCGAACTGCCCGCGGTCGGGGATTGGTGGCAGGAAGATACACTGTCTGAGCAGAGCGGGAAAACCATCGTCTCAATGCGCTTCCGTGGCAGAAAAACAGAGACGTACCTTGTGGTGCGGTGTTCGGCGGTGGAGTTGCTCCGCTGATCAAGGGGAGGAATGTGATTGGGACGGTCGTTCTGAGGAAAAATATTTTGCCGCCCGGGTGGCTCAATTCGGCTTGGATCGAGCTGACGGGCGGAAAAAAGATCAAAAACATAGAGAACTTTCTGCAAAGTTGCGGCTTTCCGATGCTCATGGAAAAGTTGTTCCGGGAACAGACCGCGGCGCAATCTTTGGAAGAGACAGAGCTGTATCGGCGTTTTCTTGCGTTACAGTCGGAAGTGGGTGGCAGGACGCTTGATCCCGCGTCGCAGGAAATACAGCTGCGGCAAAACGAGGACTTTGGGGAAGCGTACGTCTTAAGCGATGAATTTGCAGTACGGCTCGATCGGAATATTACGCTGTATCACATGCCGAAAAGCGAGCCGGCGCTTTATCTTGTTCCGTGGCGGTACGCGGACAGCGAAAAATATCTCGGCGATACCTGGTGGTATTCGGATGCAGAAATTTTGCACGATCTCTCGCACCTGGATCTCCTGACCTTTCTCGAGCGGTATAAGGGGTATTGATTTATTTTGTTAGCTTAGTAAACGAAGAAAATCATATCGTATCTTGACATCATGCTTATACGGTGATATAATGCTATTATAGCAAGCAAATGAAAGTTGTTTGCGCCATGGGAGGAGAGAGATGGCGGAACAAATCAAACACTATGATTTCACCAAAAAACCGTTAAAGCCAAGCCCGTTCTGGATGTGGATCGCGCGCGTATTTGCGATCAAGCCGCGCCTGAAAGGGCGGCCCGTTACGGTAGAAAAGATCAACATGGAGGGCATCAAGCCGCCCTATCTGCTGTTTGTAACGCATGCGAGCATGCTGGATTTCCCTGCCATGTACACCGCCGTTGCGCCGTATAACGCCAACAATGTGGTCGCGATTGACGCCATCCGCGACGTCGGCGACTGGATCATGCGTCGTCTCGGTTGCATATGCAAGCGGAAGTTTGTTAAAGATCTGAATCTTATACGTAATATGCGTTACTGTGCCGAAAAGTTCGGGACAATTGTCTGCATATACCCTGAAGCACGATATTCCTTAGACGGAACAACGGGATTTTTGCCCGATTCCCTCGGAAAAATGTGCAAACTCATGAAGGTGCCCGCCGTCGTCCTGCGGCTGTACGGAACGTTTGTCGCCGCGCCGCAGTGGAACAAGGACGAACAGCGCATTCCGCTCCGGTGCGAGCTGGAGTGTGTTGCCACGCAGGAAGAAGTCAAAAATCTATCTGCTGATGAAATCAATCGACGCGTTCATAACGCACTGCAGCGGGACGATTATGCATATCAGCGTGAGCACAACATTCAGCTGACCAACCCAAACCGTGCAAACGGGCTGCACAACATTTTATACCAGTGCCCGCATTGCGGCAAGGAATTTATGATGGACTCCAAGGGCACCCGCCTTTGGTGCAATGCCTGCAAAAAGGCTTGGCAAATGAGCACGCTTTCCGAGCTCTCCGCGGAGGAGGGAGAGACGGAATTTCGCTACATTCCGGACTGGACGGCATGGGAGCGGGAAAATGTTCGTCGGGAAGTGCGGGAGGGGACATACCGCTTTGAGGCGGACGTCACCGTACATACGCTGCCCAATGCCAAAAAGTTCTACGATCAGGGCATGGGCAAACTCGTCCAGACGTGCGAGGGGACTTATCTTACCTGCACGGCGTATGGGGAAAAATGCGCACTTTCCTGGGCGGGGACGGAATTGGAGAGCGTGCATATCGAGTACGACTATCCCTACCGCAAGGATAAGTACAAGAACAATATCTTCGGCGACTGTATCGACATTTCCACGCTGGACGACAGTTACTGGCTGCA
>JAGHIT010000095.1 GCA_017887095.1 Clostridia bacterium
GACGGCGCAATTTCCTTCAACGGGAAGGAGATTGTCAAACCCGCTATTGTGGTATCCTATGAATGCGAAAACAACGAGATCACGCGCGGTACTTCTGTCACGTTCACAACGGACGGCTATGTACAGATCACCTTGAAAGGGTCCGTGGAAGGCGTCTCCATTCAAGAGAATATTCTTACTGTTGCGGGGACGGTCGCGGAGAATGCCGAGATCACCGTTCTTGTCACCAGCACGCTGAACGCAAGCGTCACGCAGGAGATCACGTTCAAAGTTATCCGTGCTTATACCGCTGAAATCATAGCAGAAACGCTCGATTTCTCCTTGGAAGATGAGAACAGCGCCGCTGCGGTAACGATCGATGGAACGGTAGAGCGGATCGTTGCAGGTTCGGTTGCGGTGACGGAAGGGATAACGTATCAAAGCGAAACGCTTACGCTTACCAAAGCTGCACTTAATACGCTCCTGAACGGCAAGGCGTATGTCGAAGGGCTTACCGTAAATATTTATACCTCTGCCGATAAGAATTACACCGCAACGGTGAATATCGCCACGATGCTCATCGACAGCGCGGACGATTTGACGGCGATCACACAGGCGAACACGGCAGCTACGATCGATGCTTACTATATCGTCACGAAGAATATTGACGCAAGCACGGCAGGTGTTACCGTAAATTGTACGGGAAACGGACAGACTTACCAAAACGTTGTGCGCTTCGTAAATAACGATGACGTAGATAGCAGTACCGCAGGCTTTTCAGGAATTTTTGATGGCAGAGGGCACATCATCTCAAACATCACTTCCTACGCCTATGGTTATAACGCATTGGGCGGACTGTTCGGACAGCTTCTCGAAGGTTCGGTCGTGAAGAACATTGCCTTTACCGAAGTGACCGCGGTGGGAAGGTATGGCACCATTCTCGTCGGAGAATCGCAGGATTTCGGCGGCGCGCTTGAAAATGTCGTGATCACCGTGAAAGATATAAATCTTTCCGGAAGCGGAGCGCATACCTGCGCATATATTGTCGCAAATCTTGCGGGAGGGACGTTAGAGAATTGTTTGTTCGTCGGGGTCGGAACGATTTCGACAGGCGGATCTTCCGGGAGTGCGGCAAACGTCATGTCCGTTGCAACGACACGGCAGGATCAGGGAGGGTTCCATTGGACAGGCGTAGAGACGTTTACAAAACAAACCGTCTATGCTTCAGTGGAAGCCATGTTCACAGCGCTTCAAACAGAGAATCTTTTGCAGGATTGGGGCGACATTACCTATTTAGAAGGCGCGATTTTCTTCAACGGTGAAAAAGTTCTGGAAAACATCACCACTTAAAAATTCAGGAGCAAGAAGTTATGCAGTCATTTCATGAAGTTTTGGAAACGCCTGTAAAGGGCGTGTATGACGTCATTGTATGCGGGGCGGGACCCGCGGGGATCGGCGCTGCCGTCTCCGCGGGGAGAGCCGGCGCAAAGACGCTGCTCATCGAACAGTGCGGAAGCGTCGGCGGAACGTCCACGGTGGGGCTCATGAGCCACTTTACGGGAACGGTCGATCACAAGTTTTATCGGGAAATTTTGCGGCGCGCAAAGGAGAAAAATTACTTCGATTTTGCGGAAGATTTCTTCATCGATCAGGAAAATCTTAAACTGACGTATCTTGAAATGCTGGAGGAGGCAAACGCCGAAATTCTCCTCTATACCTTCGTGAGCGATGCCGTCAAAGAGGGCAATGCCGTCAAGGGTGTGGTCGTGGAAAACAAGAGCGGACGGGGCGTCTACCTTGCGCATACGGTCATCGACTGCACGGGCGACGGCGACGTTGCGTTCAAAAGCGGCGCGGCGTTCTTCGCGGGACGGGAGACGGACGGCGTGGAGCAGCCCGCAACGCTGATGTTCAAGATCGGCGGCGTGGATATGGAACGCGCGTGCCTGCCCGGCTCGTTCGAGACACAAGTTCCCACACAAAAAGGGGAGTTGCAGGCGCTTGCAAAGCAAAAACTTCCCTATCCAGCAGGGCACGTCCTTTTGATGAAGACGCCCGTTCCAGGGGTCGTGTGTTGCAACATGACGAACGCCGTCGGCATCGACGGAACAAAGGCGGAGGATCTGACGCGTGCGGAGATCTCCTGCCGCAAACAGCTCGCTCCCATCATCGCCTTCTTGCGGGAATACGCGCCTGGATATGAAAACTGCTATCTTCTGACGACGGCTTCCCTCATCGGCATCCGCGAGACGCGCCACTTCAAGGGCGTCAAGTCCATTACCGAAGAGGACATTCTCGCCGCAAGGCAGTTTGACGACGCCGTCGTATTCGGTGCGTGGTTCAATTTTGACGTGCATAACATGACGGGCGCGGGGCTGGACGAAACGGGCGTGCAGGAAAAGTTCACGCAGAAAAAGGGGTACACCATTCCCTACGGCTGCCTTGTTCCCGAACAGGTGGACGGTCTGCTGCTCGCAGGGCGAAATATTTCCGGCACGCACATGGCGCACTCCAATTTCCGCGCGATGCCCATCTGCGTTGCAACGGGCTGGGCTGCAGGCATGGCGGCGGCGATCGCCGCAAGAGAGAAAATTTTGCCGCGCAATGTCGATCCGAAGATCGTTCAGGCGGCAGTGCAAAGCGAATAATAACAATCATGAAAGAGCGGGGCACATACACGGGGTGATTCCTGCGTATGTGTGCTTTGCTTTGACGGAGAAACAATGAGCAACGGAAGAGTGACTATCCCCACAGATAAAAATTTTGTGGAGGGGACAAAAAAATATATCCGGCTTTGGGGGGCGGACGCCGTACGAGACTGCGACGGAACACAGCTCCCCGAGAATGCACGCGCGCTTGCGGGAAAGGTCTACAAGACGTATTTCCTTGCGCGGGGCAACAACGAATGGGCGTATGCGCACGACGAGTGCCTGCAAAATGCCGCCCTGATGAGCGATCGTGTGCTTGCCACCGCCGATCGGCTCTCTATCGACCCGCTGGCGCACTATTCTGCGGAGCAGCTCGCCCTCAACGAGGAGAGTGTTTCTTTCTGGCAGGTCTATGACAGGACGACGGGGCAGGAGATCATCTCGTGGCAGTTCGATACAAAGACCAAACGCGTCGAAGTGGAAAATACCGTGCCCATGCACGAGTATACGGTCAATTTTTTTGCAAAGATTTTGTGGGACGCCACACAGATTTATAACTATAAGACGAACGGCTGGACGATCACCAAGGACAGGGACATCGATCCCGTTTATCCCGAGGCGTTCGCGCTCATGGAACGCGACCTAAAAGCGTGGCTGGAAGAGAACAAGGATGTCAACGTCGTTCGCTTCACAACGTTCTTCTATCACTTTTTCAATATTTACGACGATAAGGACAGGGTGAAGTATTTCGACTGGTTCGGATATCCCATGTCTGCAAGCCCCGCCATGTTCCGCCTCTTTGAGCAGAAATTCGGCTATTGCATTACGCTGGAAGACCTTGTGGACGAGGGGTATTACAACAACCATTTCCGTGTTCCCCGTAAGGCGTTTCTCGACTATATGGAGCTGCTTGAAGGTTTCGTCGCCCAATGCGTCAGACACTTCACCGACATTGTGCATTCCTACAAAAAAGAGGCGATGATGTTTGTGGGCGATAATTGGATCGGCGCGGAAATTTACGGAAAGCATTTTGCACAGATGGGGCTGGATGCCGTGGTCGGCAGCATCAATTCGGGTGCGACTTTACGCATGGTCTCCGATGTAACAGGTGTAAAGTACCGCGAGGTACGGCTGCTTCCATATTTTTTCCCTGACACCCTGCGCGCGGATGCCCAGTGCAGCAAAGAACTTTTGGACAGTTGGGTGATCGAGCGGCGGGCGCTCTTGCGTCGACCCGTGGAGCGCATCGGCTTCGGTGGGTATCTGAGCCTTGCGGACAAGTTTCCGTCGTTCACCCGCGCGGTCGCGGAACTTTGCGAGGAGTTTCGCTCCATCTATGAAAAGATCGGCGGGCAGCAGGTGTACAGTCAGGCAAGAGTTGCCGTACTCAACGCATGGGGTCAAAAGCGGACATGGATGCCGTATATGGTCTTGCAGGATGCTTGCTATCAGCATACGACTTTCTATTTGGGGCTTTTGGAATCGCTCGCGGGTATGGATATCGATGTGGAATTTATCAGCTTTGATGACGTGCGAAAGGGAAACCTTGCCCAGTATGACGTTGTCATAAACGGCGGCGATGCAGATACGGCATTCAGTGGAGGCGGTGCGTGGCTTGATGCGGAAGTTCAGGAAAAGGTTCGCTCTTTCGTAAATGAAGGCGGTGGGTTTATCGGAATCGGAGAACCCACTGCCGTGCTCGCAAACGGGCGGTTCTTTCAGCTTGCCGACGTGCTCGGCGTGGATGAGGAGAAGTCGCTTTCCATGAGCCGTTATAAGTACAATCGCGATGTCTGTCGTGAACATTTTATTCTTTCGGATTGTGAGGCTGCCGTCGACTATAACGGCGGCGTACAAAATGTGTATGCCCTCGAAGGCGCCGCCGTGCTCGACGAGCGGACGGAGGATCGCCTCGGCGTAGATATTGGGGCGTTTCATGTCAAACTTGCCGTCAATACATACGGCAAGGGCAGGGCAGTGTATCTGGCAGGCTTCAAACACAATGCGCAGAATACGCGTATGCTTTTACGGGCGCTCCTGTGGGCGGCGGGAAAGGAAAACGAACTTCACAAGGCGTTTTCTCAAAATCCAGTCACGGAGTGCAGCTATTACCCTGAATGCGGGCTGTATGCACTCGTGAATAACTCTGCCGAACGGGTGGAGACGGTATTTTGCGATATCAACGGTAAAAAATCTTGCATTTCACTACAGCCCTATGAACTTAAATGGATACAGGCATGAATCATTTGGAAAAGATCAACTATCCAGACCCAAATTTTATCCGCAAAGAGACACAGGTCATCAACGATGGATGGCAATTTAGTTTTGACAGAAAGGCTTGGCAGAGCATTAACGTCCCGTATTGCCCTGAGAGCAAACTTTCCGGGATAGGTCATACCGATTTTATCGGACAGTGTTTCTATAAAAAGACTTTTTATGCAGATATAGGGAAGGGACGACGCGTCATGTTGCATTTCGGAGCGGTCGATTATCGTTGCGAAGTGTATGTAAACGGGCGGCATATCGGCTCTCATGTCGGTGGGTTTACTCCGTTCGCGTTTGACGTTACGGATGTGCTTATCGGGACTGAAAATGAGCTGTATGTGTGCGTGTACGATGATGAGCTGCGCGACTGTCCAAGCGGGAAGCAGTCGTATAAGCGGCAGTCATTCGGTTGTTTTTATACGCGCACGACGGGCATTTGGCAGAGTGTCTGGCTCGAATTTGTTCCAGGCGTGCGTATAAAACAAATACAATTCTATCCGTCGGTCGAAAGATCAAGCGTCCTGACTGAGATACACACAAACGGATGCGAACAGTGCAGTATTTTCGTATATTATCAGGACAGAAAAGTAGGAGAGTATTGCGGAAGGGTGACATATCGGGCGAAATTTGAAATTCTGCTCTCGGAAAGCCATCTGTGGGAACTTGGGCAAGGACAACTTTACGACGTCATCATCACGTTTGGCGATGACACCGTGTACAGCTATTTCGGCTTGCGAGAGATCGGTTATCGCGGATATGACTTTGTTCTCAACGGACGCTCCGTCTTTCAAAAGTTAGTTCTCGATCAGGGATATTATCCCGACGGTATTTATACCGCGCCTTCAGTGCAGGCAATGCAACGGGATATTGATCTTGCATTGGATTTGGGTTTTAACGGCGCCCGTCTGCATCAGAAGGTGTTCGACCCGCGGTTTTTATATCTGTGCGATAAGAGCGGGTACATGGTCTGGGGCGAGTTCGCAAGCTGGGGTGTGGATTATTCCGATCTGCACTTTTTGGGGCGTTTTTTGCAAGAGTGGCAGGAGGTGCTGGCGCGCGACTTCAACCATCCGTCCATCGTGACATGGTGTCCCTTGAACGAGGTGTGGGGAAGGTGGGAAGATGCCGCAGAACGGCGCGACGTGCGGTTCGTCGAGCTTGTCTACGATTTTACGAAAGCGTACGATCCGACTCGCCCCTGCGTGGATGCGAGCGGTGGGCATCATGGGAGAAGGACAGACTGCTTTGACGTTCATACCTATGCGGATGCGGAGGAACTTCGGAAATATCTTAAAGAGCTGGATTCATCGGATATTTTGGATATTCCGCTTCTCTATTGTGCGGGGGAGGTTTTGCCTTATTCCAAGGGTCTTCCCGTCAACGTAAGCGAGTTCGGCGGCATCTGTTTTACCCAAAAGGATGACGCATCCGAGGTCGGGACGGTGAATGAAGGCGCTGTGGAGAGCGAAGTAGCATGGGGATACGGCAAGGGCGAACAAAGTGCGGACGCCTTTCTCGCGCGATATGAGCGGCTTGCAGACATTCTGATGGACTGTCGTAAGTTGAGCGGGTTCTGCTATACGCAGCTCTATGACGTGGAACAGGAAGAGAACGGCTTGTATTATTATGACAGGCACGATAAACTTTCCGAGGAACAAAAGGCGAGGATGCGTGCCATCCATTCGCGCAGATAGGAGGGGATCATGCAAAAAGAGGCGGAACGGCTACATTGCGATTTGTGTGTGATCGGCGGTGGTATGGCGGGCGTCTGCGCCGCCGTGAGTGCCGCGAGGCTGGGGCTTACGGTCATTCTCGTGCAGGACAGGAATGTGTTGGGCGGGAATGCATCGAGTGAAGTACGGATGTGGATCAGAGGTGCGGGGCTGCGCTTTCCGAAGTATGCGGAGGGCGGACTTTTGGAAGAGCTCGCGCTCGACAATATGTACTATAACCCCAACCTCAATTACAGTGTATGGGACGGCGTCCTTTACAATAAGGTGATCTCCGAGAAAAATATCACTCTGCTTCTTGGCGCGACCTGCGTGGACGCGTCGTGCAAGGACGGGCACCTTAAAAGCGTTCGCGCGTGGCAGCTTCAATCCTACCGTCTGTATGAGATCGATGCGGCATATTTTGCCGATTGCTCGGGCGACTGTATTCTTGCGGAGTTTCTCCCCGTGCAGACAATGAGTGGACGGGAGGCGAAGGGAGAATACGGCGAGACGATGGCCTCCGACGTCTCTGACAAACAGACGATGGGCAACACCTGTATGCTGCAGCTTCGCAAGGGGAGGGAAAAGGCTTCGCCGCCCTTCCCGTTTGAGCGTGATATTTCGGACCATATCGGTCGGCGCATCGATGTTGCCGCCAACAACTGGGAACTGGAGAACTTCTGGTGGCTGGAATTCGGCGGGGACGATCATGCGCTCAAAAAGGCGGGCGAGCATAATACGACGGCGCTCGCCATGGCGTTCTCGGCATATCACGGCATTCGGAAAAAGTGCGGCAATTTCCCTTGGTCGCTCGATTGGGTGGGTTTCCTTGCAGGAAAGCGGGAGACCCGCCGTTATCGCGGAGACTATGTTTTAACCGCAAACGATATTCTGCGCGGCAGCGCATTCGACGATGAGATCGCTTACGGCGGCTGGACGATGGACGTGCACGATCCGCGCGGATTTTATGCGGAGGAGGCAAACGTACACTATGCGCCGCAGGCGCCCTATGCCATTCCCTATCGGTGCATTTA
The DNA here is from genome assembly GCA_017887095.1 of Clostridia bacterium. Classification (GTDB taxonomy): domain Bacteria; phylum Bacillota; class Clostridia; order Christensenellales; family Borkfalkiaceae; genus Gallimonas. Next base: position 7,639 of record JAGHIT010000095.1, read on the forward strand.
TTCCGCGGACATCGATAATTTGTTCTTTGCGGGGAGAAATATCAGTGCCACACACCTTGCGCTCTCTTCGACGCGCGTCATGGGAACGTGCGCCATGCTCGGACAGGCGCTGGGAACGGCGTGTTTTGTGGCACACAAGTACGCTGTGACCCCGCGTGAGGCAGGGGCGCATGTTTGGGAGATCCAACAGCTCCTTCTTGAAAACGACTGCTTTTTGCTGCGCACACGCAGAAAGGGCGTGTTGAGTTCTTCTTTGGAGCGCCGCCTTACGCACGAGAGACGCATCGTTCTTGAAAAGGGGGAGAACAGAACGTGGGAATTTTCCAAGCGTTATGTTTCGTATATCCGCATCGTATTTGACAGCGATCTCGAACGGAA
>JAGHIT010000096.1 GCA_017887095.1 Clostridia bacterium
GCGCCCGCGGGCGAGCCGTGCGAGGAGGAGTTTGCGCTGTTAAAGGCGCTCGCCGACTTCCCCGATACCGTGCGCGAGGCGGCGGAGAAGTACGAGCCCTCCTTCATCGCGCGCTATGCGGTGGACTGCGCAAAGTTGTTCAACAAGTTCTACTTTGACTGCAAGATCATGCAGACGGAGCCTGCCGTGCGCGAATTCCGCCTTGCGCTCACGCGGGCGACGCTTACCACGCTCACCAATGCGCTCATGCTGCTCGGCATCGGCGTCCCGGAGAAAATGTAATGCTCAAGGCCGTTTTATTTGATCTGGACGGCACCCTTTTGGACACCGTCCCCGATATTCAGAAATGCGTCAACGACATGCTCGTTTCGCGCGGCTATCCGACCATCGACTACGCGCAGACCTGCGCCTATATCGGCGACGGCGCCATCAAACTCATCGAACGCGCCCTGCCTGCAGGCGCCGGAGACGTAGAGGAATGCTATCGGCAGTTCCGCACGGCGTTTGCCACAAGCAGCAACGCCCTGACCCGCCTCTTTCCGGACGAACTTGAAACGCTTTCCGCCTTCAAGGCGCGCGGGCTCAAGCTCGGCATCGTCACCAACAAGCCGCAGGACGCGACCGAGCGCATTGTCGCCCAGTTCTTCCCCGAAGGCCTCTTTGACTTCGTGGGCGGGGATTCTGGAATGTTTCCCTGCAAACCCGATCCCTCGCTCGCACGGTACGCGGCGCTCTCCATGCGGGTAAGCCCCGCCGACTGTGCCTTTGTCGGCGACGGCGAGACGGATGCGCGTGTCGCGCAGAATGCGGGGATGCAGGGCGTTTCCGTCCTGTGGGGGTACCGCACGCGCGAACAGTTGGAGGCGGCGGGTGCGAAGGTGTTTGTCAAGGATTTCCCGGAGCTCCAAAAATTTCTTGAAAAAATTTTCTAAAAACTATTGATATTCAATCTCATTTATGATATAATACAGCCAAGATCAAAAAAGGAGATGTAAGATTTATGAAGAGATGTACTGTTTGCGGCGAGATCGTCGCCGATGATGTGATGGAATGCCCTGTCTGCCACGCAAAGACGTTTGCGCCCGTTGCGGACAAGCCCACCTATGCCTGCGAGCACCACGTCGGTGACGGCGTCGTCGAGGACAAGGAAGTCATGGAGGGTCTGCGCGCACACTTCACGGGCGAGTGCACCGAGGTCGGTATGTACCTTGCAATGGCGCGTGTCGCTGAGCGCGAGGGCTATCCCGAGGTCGCAGAGGCTTACAAGCGCTATGCTTACGAGGAAGCGGAGCACGCAGCAAAGTTTGCGGAACTTCTGGGCGAAGTCGTGACCGACTCCACCAAAAAGAACCTCGAGATGCGCGCAGCGGCTGAAGCGGGCGCATGCGAGGGCAAGCTCGCGATCGCAAAGCGTGCGAAGGAGCTCGGCTATGACGCGATCCACGATACCGTCCACGAGATGGCGAAGGACGAGGCTCGTCACGGTGCAGGTTTTGCGGGCCTTCTCAAGAGATATTTCAATAACTAAGGGGAGTTCATCCCTGCAAAGAGCGCCCGGGCATCGCCCGGGCGCTCTTTGCGTCTTTTCGGCTGGCGCAAAGTTTGGTCATTGACAGCGCAATTTTCCCATGCTATAATGAGTATGACAAAGCGATTGATGAGGCGACAATGAATCGAAAATATTATCAGTTCGGAAATCCTTTCAAGGTGCGCTTCGGGGAGCATCGCTGTCTCCGATGCGGACAGAAGCTGACGACCCTCACCGACAGAAGGATCGTGGATCCGCATAGCGAGGAGGCGAAATACTTCGATTTTTCTGCCGGGAGCGACGGCGGGGAGATGGTCGGCGCGTGTGAGTTTTTCCACAAGGTATTTTTTTGCCCGCGGTGTGCCGAGCGCACGGAATTTGTCACGCAGTTGAGCTTGGAAAAACTGATGCGAGCGCTGCGACGCATCGAAAAGCGCCTGCACAGACAGGGGCAGGCGGTACATTTGCAGCTTCTCTTTCGCGATCGGGAGGGCGGGGAAACTTCCTATTGTCCGCTCGGGGAGGCAGACGGCGTTGATGTCGTGTTTACGTTTGGCGGTCAATCGAGCAGATGCGCCGTGCCCGTCATGCGCAAAAATTGTTGGGAGCGACCCTATTATGTAAAAGTTGACCGGCGGGCGCTGCTGTCTGCCCTCTCGCTCGCGGCGGCGCTCGACGGTCGGTGACGGAGAGAAACGATGATGGCGGCGCGTCCTCAGGACGCGCCGCGCGGCATATCATGTGATCATAGAAAAACGGAGCGCAACAGCGCTCCGTTTTTCCAATCAGTTGTTTTTAGGCTTGCAGATGATGCGGTAGGGGATCCACAGCACGATGAGTGCTGCTGCAGCAATCGCCGCGTATATTGCCGAAGAGAAGAATGTCGTACCGGCAATCATGGCGAAGATGTTCAGGATGTCTGCAGGCAGGGTGTTCGTAAGCATGCCGGGAAGCACATTCAGCGCAAGATTGGGCAACAGCATCAAAAAGAGGAACAGGAACCACCCGAAGATAACCGGCGCCTTGATCTTGACGTAGCAATTCTTCATGAATGTCTTACATATGATCTTGAGGAGCAGATAAACCCAACTCAGCAGTGAAATGGCAAGCAGAATACCGATGCCGAGAAAGCTGAATGTCAGGATGGTTTCGGTCATTGCCGAATCCTCTCCGTAAACCATATCCATGAGGAATTGCTTGGTCTCTGCGCGCAGTTCTTCATCTGAAACAGAGTCTGTGGGATTGCTGTCCGCCGCAGCACAGACATAATTTTTTGCCGCAGCAGCATCCGGAATCACGGTCGGTTCTTCGGACGGGGCGGTTTGTTCGGAGTCAGAAGGCGTGTCCCCGGGCGAACCCTGTGAATCGGCATTTTCCCGTAAAGAGTTCAAACTGTTCAGAAGAAAAGCGTTGATTGCATCATTCGGATCGATGTTGCCGTTTTCGTCGGCATAGTCGGAAATGGCAGACGAGACTGATTCACGGATAGCGGTCTCAATTTCTTCCGTCAGTTCCAGATCGGAGAACTGTTCCGGATCGTTTTCTTTCAGCTGTGCGATCACGTCCTCAGCTATGGCAACGGATTCATCGCAGACAGCGTCGATCGTGGAGCCGTTTTCAAAAACGCTATCAACAAGTCTGCTCGCCTGCTGATCGATGTATTCATCGGTAACACCGGCGTTGCTCAGGATCGAGTTGATTTCCTCGTCCGTCTTATCTTCACCGGAAGAAGCGAAAAATTCCCTGAGCTGGTTGTTGACCTGAGATTTGACCGTCTCTTTGGTATTGTTGCGCGTCATTGCCTTAGCAATGGCGTTGATGTCTCCCGAAAGCTGTTCCAGTACGGAATCTACGTTCTTGTCTGCGATCTTTTCTATCATGGGATAAGTATCCCATTGAATGACCGCCGCCGCAAGATCGGCAGAGTTGATGGAAAGCTCCAGCGTGACTTCAACTTCATCCTTCCCAAGCGTCTCGCGAATATCAAGGTCTTCCGCACTGTCTCCCAGAGCTTTTTGCAGCGTTTCAGTCGGGATCTTCGCTTTCAGTTCCAGTTCCCAAACGGGAGAGATGAAGTACATAACGATCGCCGCCGCGCAAATTAATGCAAAGAGAACATTGAAGATGAGCGTTGGGACTCTGCGTTTACTCTCATTCATAATTACCCTCACATGTTCATTTTTATTCTATTATACACGCCATTTGAATTTTGTCAATCAAAAGGACAAGTTCGGATCAGAATTGCTCTTACACGGCGGCAACAAGAAAAATAAATTGTATTTTTTTTCTTTTTTCGGAAAAATCCGGTTGACATTTTATTGTTTTTCTGTATAATATGTTATAGGTTCGCATATGCGAACTAAAATTAATTCCAAATGTTCGCATATGCGAACATTTAAAAGGGACATCATGGACGAAGCAGAATATGTAATCGGAAAGCACTGCGGCGTGACATTTGCGGGGATCAAACCTGCCAGTCTTGTCTCATTGCACAGGGAGGGAAAAGATGTAATGCGATTTCTTGCACATAAATTTCGCCGCCGCGGATTTTCCTTTGTCGTCATGCGTGAAAGAAGGGAAAGGATCGCGGTGTATGTCTACCATGGGGAACAGCTGAGAGGGGTGCTCTTTTCGAAGGAAGTGCGTGAATTTCTTTTCTCATTGGGGTATCGCTATGGGAGCGCAGAAGAAGCGGTGTCGCAGTTGCGGGCGCGCATGCAGGGAGATGTCTTTCCGCATGAAGTGGGAGTATTTTTGGGATATCCTCTGGCAGATGTACGGGGATTTATGGCAGATCCGCATGGCGGGAGATTGTGCGGCTGCTGGAAGGCTTACGGAGACGAAACGAGGGCTGCAAAAACGTTTGAGCGCTATCGACGCTGTTCGTCATCCATATGTCGCATGATGCAAAGCGGAAAATCGCTCGCGCAGATCTTTGGCGTGGGCTGAAATCAAATATCGGAGGGATGTTATGAAAGTTTCTGTTGTATATTGGTCCGGTACGGGGAATACGGAGGCCATGGCGGCGGCGGTTGCCGAAGGCGCAAAAGGTATGGGCGCGCAGGTCGATATTTATCCTGTGAGCGCAGCGAGCGCGGACGTGCTTCGGAGCGATGTATTGTTTTTCGGTTGTCCGGCGATGGGATCGGAGGAGTTGGAGGAAAACGAGTTTGAACCTTTCTTCTCCGGCATTGAAAGCGGACTTTCGGGCAAAAAGGTCGGTTTGTTCGGGTCTTATGACTGGGGAGACGGCGAGTGGATGCGCATATGGCAGGCTCGCGTTACTGCGGCCGGCGGTGAGATGATCGCCGACGGGCTGATCTGCAACAATACGCCTGATGACGCGGCGCTTGAACAGTGCCGTGCATTGGGGGAACGGGCGGCAGAATAGGCGCAGATAGGTGCGCCCCGCAGCATCTTTCCGATGCTGCGGGGCGCATTTTTCGTTCGGCGCTTGCAAGATCGACAAAGATCTGTTATAATATCTGATACAGACAAGTTTTCGCTGATGCGGGAGTTGTCAGGAGCGAAGCATTCTTACGGAACTGACGGGCGAAAGATAAAATGGATGCGAAAAAGTTTAATCGACAACTCAAAAAAATGGCGACCGATAAACGTGCGCTCGAGAGTATCTACGAGGAGTACTATCTTCCGATGAAAGCGCATGTCCGGCGGCGGTTCGGTTCGCTCGTCAGCGACGAGGACATTGCGCAGGATGTTTTTTTGAAGCTGCTCTCCTGCGGCGATCAGCCCTATATCGAGTACCCCGCTTCGTGGTTGTATAAGCTGGCGGACAACCGTGCCAAGGATGTCCTGCGGGCCTCGCATCCTGAAGCGGAGCTGTCTGACCGGCTCGCCGCGCCTTTCGATCTGGACAAAACTATCGTCAATGCGGAGATGCGCCGTGCGCTTCAAACGCTGGAGGAGGATGCGCGATACATTTTATATCTCTACTATTGGGAGGGGTATTCTCTCAAGGAGATCGCGGAGGAAACGGGCATCGGGTATGCCAATGTGCGCGCAAAGGTCAGCAGGGCATATCAGAAACTCAAAAAAATTTTGTAACAGTTTGCCTGTATGCTGCGTCTATATGAATGAGATCGAAAAAGTAGGGTCCGGAAGGGTATCGGAAGAGTAGTGGTATGGGAATTCGGAAGAAATTAAAAAAATCGGCGCATGCGGATATCAGTGCGATGCAGACGGAGGGCGACCGTGCGTTTTTGCGGCAGCTTGAGGGAAATATGCAGCTCACCGCGGCGCGCAACAAACGGCGCCGCCTGCGTATTCTTGCCTCGGTCGGCTCGCTTGCCGCCATTTGCCTGATCACGGTTGCGGCGGTCCTGCCGCAATGGATCGGGACGGGCGGCGATCGGGAGGATCTGCTTTCGGTCCCGATGGACGACGGGGCGGATGCGCCTGCCGCGCCGGGGGAAGCGGGAGACGCCTTGACGGATGCTTGGCAGGAGGCGATCGGCTTCCCGCTCGTGCTGGACGGCTGGAGTTATGCGGTGGAGGAGCAAAAAAAGGGGCTCACAGACGGCTATTATGCTTTTTCCCTGATGCGCGTTACGTCGGATGGTTCCGTTACGGTGCGTATGGATGTTCCGTTTGGCGGATACTCGTACGATTCGTTTGAGCTTGACAGTGCCGTGACCGTAACGAGGGGCGACTTTACGCTCAAGTATGAGGAGACGCGCTCGCCCTCGGTTGCGGGAGAGGAACTCCGGGCACGCGGGGTCGTAGAACGAGGGGGCGAGCCGTGCATCTATGTGACCGGATTCGACGGCTTCAATGTCCGCTTTGACGAGACGATGTTTGCCTTGCTCGGCGTTCCGGAAGAGGAATGAACGTTGCAAAAATATTTGGGTGATGAAAAAGGGGGCTTTGAAGCCCTCTTTTTTTTGCGTCTTGACAAACGGCGCTCCCTGTCTTATAATAGACTAGAAAAGTGGCGCGGGCAGGGCTTGTCCTGCCTCAAAGGAGAGGGGGATGTATATCGCATACTATGCCGTCATGGCGGTCATCTGGGTCGTCATCATTGCCCTGTGTGTGCGCCGGCTTGCGGATATTGCGCGCGATCCGGCGCGCTACGAGGGCGCCGACGCGGAGACGGAAGCGGACACCGCGCCGAAGGGGCGCGGCGGGTTCCGTGCCGTAGCGTTTCTCGTGTGTGCGTTTGCGGTCGGCGCGGCACTGGGCGGCGCCGGGTACGGCATCTTGCTGCTGTTCACGCGCGGACGGACGCTGCTCTTCTTCGGCTCCTTCTATTGCGGGGTATTCGCCGTCTTTCTGGTGGCGCTCGTCCTGGTCGGGATCGTTCTTCCGCTGCATCTTTTTCCGCGGATCTCGCTGCAGGCGCTTCGCCGCGAGCTGGGCGCGTCGTCGCGGCGCGACGGCTGGAAACGCGGCATTCTGATGTTCCTCATCATTTTTGCGGTCGGGTTTCCCTTCTTCGCGCTGGGGAACGAAACTTATGCCTGTTTCGACGAGAACGGCATCAGCCGCTCCGGTTTTTTTGAGATCGGCGAGACGCATACCGCATATGAGGACGTCGAAGGCGTGCATATCTATATCAGCCATAACAGCCGGGGCGAGGTGAACGTATTTTGCTATGAGGTGACGTTTTCGGACGGAAAGCGCGTGAACGTCAACTATCCCAATACGGGACGCGGCTATTTTGACGGGAAGATCCTGCAGCTGCACCGCTATCTCGAGGAAAGATCGACATGCGAAGCTGTCGTCGACGCGCTGAGCGAGACCGATCTTGCCTATCTGGAGGGACTGCCCGCCGAGCGTCGGGAGATCGCCCGCGAGATATTTGCGGGGTTTGATGACCAATAAAAAAGAAAATTGAAAAATGCCGCGGGAAGGCCGCGGAAGGAGTACATGATATGCCATTTATCGATTGCAGAACAACGGAACGGCTGACGGACGCGCAAATGGACGCCGTCAAGGCAAAACTGGGCAGGGCGATCGCCGTGCTGCACAAGCCCGAGAGCTACCTCATGGTCGGTTTTTCCGCTGAGACGCTGTATTTTGCGGGCAGGAAGCTGGAAAAGGGTGCATATGTCTCGGTCAGTCTGTTCGGGGCGGCGTCCTCCAAGGACTACGAGCGCATGACGGGCGAGATCTGCGACATCCTCGCAGCCGAAGCCGGGATTCCCGCGGACCGTGTGTATGTTACCTATCATCCCGTTTCCGATTGGGGATGGAACGGCACGAATTTTTAAAACGAGTGCAGCAGACCTGTGAATGGGCGAAAGCAAAGGCGTCGGCGCGTTTGTGCGCAGACGCCTTTGCTGAATCCGGCTAAGCGTGTACTTTTTTCCGTGAGCGGCGCATCCCGGTTCTTTTTTCCTTGATCTCGCCTGTTTCTTTCAGCCAATCAACAGTGTCGGAGAGAGTTTCTTCCAAACTGCGCGGGTTATACCCGAGTTCTTGCGTCGCTTTTTCATGCGAATAGTTTCCGTTTTCCAAGATGACCTTCAGCGCATATGGCGAAAACAGCGGTTTTTGTTTTTTGCGTTTGGCAAGGGCAACTGCAAAAGGCGATGCCGCCATGGCCAGAAAATGGGGTACGGTAATGACTCTTTTGCCGTGGGTGACGGAACGCAGTGTGTCGAGCATTTCCTTCAGGGAATGATATCCGCCCGATAGGATGTAACTTTCGCCGATCTTTCCGTGTTCGGCGGCGGCAAGGATGCCGTCCGCGACGTCGCGCACGTCGACGAAGTCATAGCCGCCTTTCACGCAGGCGGGGAGCTTTCCGTTTGCGTAGTTTTTGACAAATTGTACGAGGTGGTTGCCTTTTCCGCTGTAAGGACCTATGATGCCCGACGGCAGCACAACGACGGCGGGAAGACCTTCTTTGGCCAGGGCAAGGACTTCCTTTGCCGCCTGTGCCTTGCTTTTGGCGTATCCGCCTTCCACACGCCCGGGATCATAATCGTCGATCTCCGTCTTGATCATATTTTTGGGGAGATCGGGCATGGAATGGACGGAGCAGACATATACGATCCTGCTCACGCCGTACTCCTTTGCGAGCGCCATAACGTTGCGTGTGCCTTCCACGTTGACCTTCTCGGCAAGCGGAGAATGTTTGTCGGCGATCTCAACAACGCCCGCGCAATGCAGAAGTATTCCTTCGCAATCTTCGGGCAGGGTGAAGAAATCGCGCATCGTCTCGGGCTGCGTCACGTCGCCGAAGAATACTTCCGCGCCCAGCTGCCGCACGAGAGTGGTGTCCTCGCCCCGCATGCACAGCGCGCGCATCGCCTCGCCACGCTCCTTCAGCCGCATGCACAGCGCGCTGCCGACGTGTCCCGCCGCGCCTGTAATGAGATATACTTTTTTCATTGTTTTGCACCTCCCTGTTGCAAACGGAAGAGATCGGTGGTATAATTATGGCGTAAGGCCGAAGGCCGCGCAACATCTCTTTTCGCATACACCGACCCATTCTTTTCATCTATAGTATATCACAAAAGGGACGGACGGTGTCCGTTCAATTTTGAAACGCATGTCTGTTACCGGACACATTGTGTGAAATCGTTCCGAAGGAGACAATTCCATGAAGATTGAAGACGGAGATTTTCGCGTCAGGCTGACCAGGAAGATGCTGATCGAGGCATTTTTACAGCTGCGCAGGCAAAAACCGCTCCGAAAGATCACGGTAAGCGAGCTGTGCTCCCTTGCGGGCGTGGGCAGGGGCACCTTCTATGCGCATTTTACCGACATCTACGACCTCAACGAAAAGCTGGAGGATAAGTTCCTTGCCGATTTCTCCGCCGCCTTGCGCGGCGCGCTGGAGGAAAAAGCGGGGCTGCAGTCCACGCGGCGCATCTGCCGCACCGTCTTTGCCCTGCTGGAGGAGAACGAGCAGCTCTGTCAGCTCCTCCTTGCCGCGGACAACGCGGGCGGCGCGGCGCGCTTCGTCGAACTGGGCGGGCAGCTCTGCGCGGAGTACTATCGGACGGCGGTCGGGGACGTCCCGCCCAAGAAGCTCGCCGATTTTTACCTGTTTGTCTCTTCGGGGTGCATCTCATGCCTCAGGGCGCGGCTGCGCGCCGAGGAACGCCCGCCCGTCGAGCAGTTCGCCGACGAGATGAGTGAGTTCATCAACAAGGGCGTACGCGCGCTGCTGCCTTCCCGTCCGTCTGTCTGAAGGGGGATTGCGTCCGTCGGGGGAGGGTAGGCTTTGTGGCGCTCTGCCGGAAAAGGCGTTGCGATTGACTTGCTTTTTTCGGAAAAATATGGTATACTGTCCGCGAAAATGCATTCGGAGTCTTTTTTCATGCAAAATTGTATTTCCATTACCGAAGATCTCGTCTATCTCGGCGGCAACGACAGGAGGATCGCTCTGTTTGAGAGCGCTTTCCCCGTCCCCCGCGGCGTTTCATATAATTCTTATCTCTTAAGGGACGAAAAGACTGTTCTTTTTGATACCGTGGATGAGGCGGTCGGAGATCTCTTCTTTGAAAACCTTTCCCATGCGTTAGGCGGCAGGGCGCTCGACTACGTCGTCGTCCATCACATGGAACCCGACCATTCGGCGACGCTGCAGCGAGTGCTGGAGCGTTATCCCGCCGTCATCGTCGTCACGACGCAGAAGGCCGCGGCGATGATGAAGAACTACTTCGGCTTTTCGGGTAACGTCAGGCTCGTCAAGGAGGGGGACACGCTCCCCGTCGGCGCGCATACGCTGCAATTTGTCCTCGCGCCTATGGTGCATTGGCCCGAAGTCATGATGACGTATGTCAAAGAGGGCGGGATTTTGTTCTCCGCCGACGCATTCGGCACCTTCGGGGCGCTGCACGGGAGCATCTTCGCGGATGAATGCGATTTTGAGCACGATTATCTGGACGATGCGCGCAGGTATTACGTCAACATCGTCGGCAAGTACGGCGTGCAGGTGCAGAACGTCTTAAAGAAGGCGGCGGGACTGGAGATCTCCCTTGTCTGTCCGCTGCACGGTCCCGTCTGGCGCAGGGATTTTGGGTGGTACCTCGGAAAATACCTGACCTGGAGCAGCTATCAGCCCGAGGAAAAGGGCGTCGCCGTGTTCTATGCGTCGGTGTACGGCCACACGCAGAATGCCGCGGAGATCGTCGCCTCCGCCATCGCGCAGGAGGGCGTCAAGGTCAGAACGTACGACGTCTCCGTCACCCATATCAGCGAGCTCGTGAGCGAGGCGTTCCGCTTCTCGCACGCGGTGTTCGCTTCGACGACGTACAACAACGGTATATTTATCAGCATGGAGCAGCTGCTTGCCGATCTCAAAGAACACGCCTGGCAGAACCGTGCGTACGCGATCGTCGAGAACGGGTCGTGGGCGCCGCAGGCGGGCGCGCTGATGGAAGCGGAACTTTCCGCAATGAAAAACATGCGCCGCATCGGCGAAAAGGCGACGGTGCTCTCCGCCGTCAATGAACAAAGCCGCGAGGCGCTTGTCTCCCTCGGTAAACTGGTTGCCGGGGACGTAAAACAAAACTGACGCCGTCAAGGCGAAAAACGGAGGTTATTGTATGGCAAAGTATGTATGTACCGTCTGCGGTTACGAGTACGACGAAGCGGCGGGCGATCCCGATAACGGCATCGCACCCGGCACCAAGTGGGAGGACGTCCCCGATGATTTCACCTGCCCGCTCTGCGGCGTAGGCAAGGAAGATTTCGAGAAACAGGACTGAACTTGTGCAAGACCTCCGCGTATTTTGCGGAGGTCTTGCGTTTGTTTGGCGATCAACGCGTAAAATTTTGTGCGCGGGTGATTGAATGCGCCCGCTTTGTGTGATAAATAGATACAGTGGCAGGTTTGTCCCTTCGGAGAGACCGTCAAACACCCCCTATGGAGGTAATACTTATGGAAAAACGAGTTAAAATCTTGTCCGTTATCCCCATGCGGACTCAGGTCGTCTTCCCCGATACGACAGTCGCGTTCGATGTGGGACGCGGCGTCTCGCTTGCTGCCGTTGAGCGTGCAAGCGCTAATGATAAATATGTCTTTGTCACCCGCCAGGCCGATCCCGATAAAGAGTTCCCGGAAGGTGAGGATCTCGCGCTTGTCGGCACGGTGTGCGTCATTCGTCAGGCAACAAAACTCCCCGGGGACAGGATGCGCGTATTTGTGGCGGGCGAGTACCGCGCCGCTGCGCGTACTTTCCGCATGGAGGACGGCTACATTTACGCCGTCACAGAGGAACTGTTCTCTATCCACGGCGATCCGTCGCTCGAAGAGGCGTATTTCCGTACGGCAAAGGAAATGGTGAAGGATATCGTTTCCGGCGAAGCGCGCAATGCCAAGGAACTGGACAGCGCCTTGACCGGCGTCACCGATCCCGATGCCTATGTCAATATCTGCACGCACTATCTGCGTCTGAAGGATACTGTTAAGCAGGAGATCCTCGAGGAGACGACGCTTACAAGACGACTCAGATTGTTCGAGCAGTGTCTGAACACTGAGCTGGAGATCGGGCGCCTGGAGCGTAAGATCGCGCAGGACGTCCGCCGCAATATCGATAAATCGCAGAAGGAGTATTATTTGCGCGAGCAGATCAAGGCGATCCATGCGGAACTCGGTGACGACGTCGAGGAAAATGCTCGTCTGCGCGAAAAGATCCTTGCAAAGCACCTGCCCAAGGCCGTGGAAGAAAAAGCGCTCGTCGAGCTTGCCCGCATGGACAAGATGCCGCCTTCCTCGCCCGAATACACCGTGCTCCGCAACTATGCCGACTGGCTGATCGATCTTCCCTGGACGGAGGAGACCAAAGACACGGAAAAGCTATCCGACGTCGAGAAGGTGCTCAATGCCGATCATTTCGGACTGGAAAAGATCAAGGAGCGCGTTGTTGAGTACCTTGCCGTTCTCAAGCTGACGGGGGAGTTAAAGGCGCCCATCCTGTGCCTTGTCGGTCCTCCCGGCGTTGGCAAGACGAGCGTTGCGCAGTCCATTGCGCGGGCACTGGGCAGAAAGTTCGTCCGCATGAGTCTGGGCGGTCTGAAGGACGAGGCGGAGATCCGCGGTCATCGGCGCACCTATATCGGCGCGATCCCCGGACGCATCATTTACGAGATGAAAAATGCAGGTTCGATCAACCCTGTCTTCCTTCTCGATGAGGTGGACAAGATCTCCTCCGATCTGAGAGGAGATCCCTCGAGCGCTCTTTTGGAGGTGCTCGATCCCGAGCAAAATTCCACCTTCCGCGATCGCTATCTTGAGGTAGAGTACGATCTCTCCAAGGTCATGTTTATTGCCACGGCGAACACGCTGGACACCATTCCCGGTCCTCTGCGTGACCGAATGGAGATCATCGAACTTTCCGGCTACACGCCCGAGGAAAAGGAGGAGATCGCCAAGCGTTACCTCGTTCCCAAAAAGTGCAAAGAGAACGGGCTGACCGAGGAGAACCTGCGTTTCACGGACGGCGCGCTCGCGGCGATCATTGACGGATACACGATGGAGGCGGGCGTGCGAACGCTGGAGCGCACCATCGGCACGGTCTGCCGCAAGGCAGCGGTGCGTATCGCCAAGGGCGAGGAGAGCAGGATTATCGTCAACAAGCACAATCTGGAGAGTTTTTTGGGAGGCAAGCGCTTCTTCCGTGACGAGGACATGCGCGAAAAGGATGAAGTCGGCGCGGCGACGGGGCTTGCCTGGACGGCGGTCGGCGGCATGCCGCTCACGATCGAGGTTTCCGCGATGCAGGGCAAGGGGGATATCCTCCTCACGGGCAAGCTGGGCGACGTCATGAAAGAATCCGCCCGCGCCGCGATCAGCTATATCCGCGCCCATGCAGACAAGTACGGTATCTCTGACGAGGCATTTGAACATCGCGACATTCACATTCATGTACCCGAGGGCGCAACGCCTAAGGACGGACCTTCTGCGGGCATCACGATGGCGACGGCGATCCTGTCCGCGTTCACCGGGCAGCCCGTCCGCCGCGACGTCGCGATGACGGGAGAGATTACGCTGCGCGGTAAGGTGCTGCCCATCGGCGGGCTCAAGGAAAAGGCGATGGCAGCAAGCCGCATCGGCATCCGCGACGTCATCATTCCCGAGGACAACAAAAAGGATGTGGAGGAAATCCCCGAAAACGTCCGCAAGAATATCAACTTTATCTGCGTGAGCGACGTCGATCAGGTGTTCCGCACCGCAGTTACGGGGCTTACCTATGCAAGTTAAAAATGCGACATTTCTGACGAGTGCCGCGCGGGAAGATCAGTTCCTGCGCCCTCAAAAACCGATGATCGCGGTGTGCGGCAAGTCCAACGCGGGCAAGAGCACGCTCATCAACATGCTTGCGGGGCGCAAACAGCTCGCCAAGACGAGCGCATCCCCCGGGCGCACCCGTCTCGTCAACTACTTCGATTTCGGCGAGTTCTGGCTTGCCGACCTCCCCGGCTACGGCTATGCCGCCGTCTCCAAGGCAGAACAGGCAAAGTGGGCAAAGACGCTGGACGCCTTCTTTGCAAGAAAGGAGGATGTCGCGCATGTCTTTCTTTTATCGGATATCCGCCGCGATCCCTCGGTGGACGATATGCAGATGGTCTCTTTTCTTGTCTACCACGCCGTGCCGTTTACGATTGTTGCGACCAAGAGCGACAAGCTCTCTCGTATGAAGGTCAGAGAGCGCACGCGCGCCGTAGCGAACGCCTTCGGATTGGGCGCGGACAACGTCATCGCCGTCTCGGGCGTCTCGGGCGACGGGAAGGACGCGCTTCTTGCGAAAATTGCGCAGGTCGTCTCGGTGCGCCGTGACGGTTCCGCGGAGAGTGCGGATGCGGAATAAGAGGAGGAGCGGAAGAAACAGCAGTATTTACGGCGGCGCGTAATCGCCGCCGTATAATATTTGCTTGACACCCGCGCCGCGCTTGCGGTATAATCAATGTATTCACAATGAGGACGATGACGTCGCGTTGTGCGCTGCGGAGGATACGATAATGAGAAAACGACAGATTTTTCCGGCGCTGTTTCTTGCCGGAGTATTGGCGCTTGCGTCTCTTACGGCGTGCGCACCGTCGGATGAGACGGCGGTAAGCGTTTCGCTCGATCGCAATTATGCGGAACTGACAGTCGGCGAGGGCGTGCAGCTGCAGGCGACCGTTACGCCTGAAGGCGCCGCACCAACGGAGTGGAGTTCGTCTGATGATTCCGTGGCGCAGGTGGATGAAAACGGTTACGTTTTGGCTGTGAGTGAAGGTACCGCATCTGTCACCGTTACAGCCGGCAACAGTTCTGCAAACTGCTTTATACTTATCGGAACGCCGCCCGAAGCGAACAGTCTGACGGTTGAGCCTGAGCGACTTACGATGGAGATCGGCGATCATGCCGCGCTTACCGCAAGAGTGGAACCGCTGATGCAGCTCTATTGGTTGAGTTCGGACAGTGATGTTGTTTCCGTTTCAACGACAGGGACGCTCATTGCAAAAAGTGCTGGAACAGCAGTGATCACGGTCACGACGGGGGGGACGAGTGCGACCTGCACGGTCACGGTTAACCCCGGCGTGGGCAGCGTCAGTCCCGATTTTACGGTAGACGTCAAGGACGGCGGTACGTTTACGCTCTCTGAGATGCGCGGGAAGGTGACAGTCGTCAACTTCTGGGGAACGGCATGCGTGCCGTGTAAGATGGAAATGCCCTATTATGCCGCGCTTGCGGAAAAGTATAACGAGGAAGTGGCAGTTGTTGCCATAGGCGCATCTTACGACACGGCGTTTTCTTACGAACTGTTCTTCGGGGAAGGCGGAGAAGGCGAGGCGTGGAATGACTACAAAATTACGTTCGCGCTCGACTGTCCCCAGGAAGGAGCCGGCTCGGCTTATGAATTGATGGGCGGCGGTACAGCGATCCCCGTGACGTATATCGTGGATGCGGAAGGCGTGATCACGTTTGAGAAGCAGGGGAGTATGACCGAGGCGGAACTGGAAGAACAGATCCTTGCGGCTTTGAGTTAAACGATGAGGAATGCGGCGCACGGAATGTGCGCCGCATTTTCTCATATTTTTGTAAAAGTGCGCAAAAAGTAATTGCCAAAAATGCTGTGGTATGGTATAATACCAACGCTTGTGCGTACAAGCGAACAAAATCACACCCGCAAATGCGCCGCTCTCCGTGTCCGTAAATACCATGTTCATGCGGATCTGGGGCGGAAACAACGCCGCGCGGGGAGGTTAACGGAGGAATTATGGCAGTTATTACCATGAAGCAGCTTCTCGAAGCAGGTGTTCATTTCGGACATCAGACGAGAAAGTGGAATCCCAAGATGAAGAAGTACATCTTCGCCGCACGTCACGATATTCATATCATCGACCTTGAAATGACGGCGAAGCTCATCGAGGAAGCATATGCGTTTGTTGTCGAGCAGGTCAAGGCGGGCAAGTCCGTACTGTTCGTCGGCACCAAGCGCCAGGCGCAGGACGCGATCAAGGAGGAGGCGGAGCGCTGCGGTCAGTTCTATGTTAACTCCCGCTGGCTGGGCGGCACGCTCACCAACTTCAAGACCATCCGCTCCCGTATCGATTACCTCGAAAAGCTGGAGAAGATGGAGGAATCCGGTGAGTTCGACCTGCTTCCCAAGAAGGAAGTGCTCGGACTTAAGAAGGAGATGGGAAAACTTCAGGAGAATTTGGGCGGCATCAAAAAGATGCGCGGTATGCCCGGCGTTATGTTCATCGTCGATCCTCATAATGAGGATATCGCCGTTGCAGAAGCGCGTAAGCTGCACATCCCGATCGTCGCGATCACCGATACCAACTGCGATCCCGACCTCATCGACTATGTCATTCCCGGCAATGACGACGCGATCCGTGCAATCAAACTCATCTCTTCCGTCATTGCAAATGCGGTCATCGAGGCAAATCAGGGCGAGACGCCCGTCCCCGAGCAGGCGGAGGAATCCGCTCCCGCGGCAGAGGAAGTCGCAGAGTAACTTGACAAGGAGAACAGAAGTATGGCAGAATTTACCGCAAAGGACGTAATGAAGCTGCGCGAACAGACGGGCGCAGGTATGATGGATTGCAAGCGCGCCCTCGTGGACGCGGACGGCGATATGGAAAAGGCGGCAGACCTTCTTCGCGAGCGCGGCATCGCAAAGGCTGCCAAGCGCGCATCCAAGATCGCGGCGGAGGGCATCGTCTATGCGCTCGTTGAGGGCAAGACGGGCGTTTTGGTTGAAGTCAACTGTGAATCCGACTTCGTCGCGAAGGGTGATAAGTTTAAGGAACTTGTGGACGCGGTCGCAAAGCAGATCGCGGCGGTCAAGCCTGCAGACGTCGAAGCGCTCCTCGCAAGCGACATGGGCGGCAAGACGGTGGAAACCTACATCCAGGAGCAGATCGCCGTCATCGGGGAAAAGATCTCCGTTCGCCGCTTTACCGTGTATCAGTCTGAGGGCTTCGTGGAAACCTATATCCACATGGGCGGCACGATGGGTGTCATGCTCGACTTCGCGGGCGAACCCACCGAGAAGGCAAAGGCGGTTGCGCACGACGTTGCGCTCCACGTCGCATTCGCAAAGCCCCAGTACATGACCGAGGCAGAGGTTTCCGCGGAGACGCTTGAAAAAGAGAAGAACATTCTCATGCAGGAGGTCCTCAATGAGGGCAAGCCCGCAAACATCGCCGAGAAGATCGTTATGGGCAAGATCAAGAAGTTCTATGAGGAAAACTGCCTCATGGATCAGAAGTTTGTCAAGGACGACAAGATCACGATCGCACAGCTTCTTGCGCAGGCAGGAGCCGGCGTTTCCGTCAAGAAGTTCTGCTTCTTCGTCCGCGGCGAGGGTCTCGAAAAGAAGAACGAGGATCTCTCCGAGGAAGTTGCGAAGCAGGTAGAGGCAATGAAGAAGTAATTCCACAAATCAATGAAAATTCCCGGGCATCGTCTCGGGAATTTTTTTGTCAATGAGGAGCGTGTGATTCCGTGACACCGCACGAGCGGTTCGCTCCAATACAGTCGTTTCGGTTGACTGAATCCGGCCGTTGGACCAACATGACAGCGCGCCGCCGTGTAAAAATGCATGGCGGCTCTGTTATGATTTTGCGATTTACATCGTAAGACGTACAAATGATCCGAACTTCAAAATGGAGATCGCGACGACTTCGGGAAACGTTGATTGAGTGCTTGACATTATCAGACCGAGATGTTATACTCTTAACACAGTATGCCTAAGGAGTGCATTATGTATCACATCTATCTGCATACGCTGACGCTGTACGAGGTATTTGCATACTTTTTCATCTATTCTTTTCTCGGTTGGGTGTGCGAAGTTGCCTTTCACGCCATCAAGACAGGCAAATTTGTCAACCGCGGATTTTTGAACGGTCCCGTCTGTCCCATCTATGGCGCCGGCGTTGTCGTGATCCTTCTTATCCTCGGCGAATACGCCGAAGAAATGTGGGCTGTGTTCCTGGTCGGCATCGCCGTGCCCACTCTTCTGGAACTTGTCACAGGCTGGCTGTTGGAGACCTTTTTTCACGATAAATGGTGGGATTATTCGGAGCGCAGATTCAACTTCAAGGGGTACATCTGCCTGGAATTTTCCCTGCTCTGGGGGATCGCGGCAGTATGCGTCATCAGCATCCTGCATCCGCTCATCCGAAAGTTTGCCATGCTCTTTACAGAAGTTGCCGGGACCGTGCTCGTCTGCATCGGCGCGGCGATCCTGCTTGCCGACGTCATCCTCACCGTCCTGCAGGTCTTAAAACTCAATCAGAAACTCGCCGAGATCGACAAACTTGCCAAGGCGATGCGCGTGGGATCCGATCTGATCGGCAAAGAGGTCGCCGCCGTGACGCTTGCAGCTCGGAAGGGCGTAGAGCAGGTCAAAGACAGTGCCCAAAAGAAGACGTCGCAGGTCAGGGAAACGCTGGAGGAGAAAAAAGAGGCATGGGACGAGAAGACAGCGGCGCGCAGGGCGGAGGCAAAGGCGCGCATCGACGAGATCGTCAAGAAGATGCCCAAGCGCCTGTTGAAAGCATTCCCGTCCCTCTCCTCGCGCAGGAATCCGGATTCCGTCCCGCTCGTCCGAGAGAGCATGGAAAAAGAGGAGGACAAAACAATGCGGGATGCGACGAAAGAACATCCCGTGCAGCAGGAATGCGAAGAGCAAACCTGCACTCCGCAGGACAATACGCCTGATAAGGAATGAGGATATTGGCGTAAAGTATTTTTGATTTCGTCTTGCTTTTTTTGCGTCATTATGCTATACTTGTAAAAACGGCGTAAGCCGACGAATGAGGAGAAAGGGATGACGCCGAAGTATAAAAGAATTTTGTTAAAACTTTCGGGAGAGGCGCTTGCCGGAAGTCAGAGGTTCGGGCTCAACGAAGATGTGGTCTCCATGGTCGTCGATCAGCTCGTTAAGGTACATGAGATGGGCGTGCAGATCGGATTGGTCATCGGCGGCGGGAACTTTTGGCGCGGACGGCAGGGGACCAACATGGACCGTACGACCGCCGATCATATGGGCATGCTCGCTACAGTCATGAACTCTCTCGCGATGATGGATGCCATCGAGCAGCGCGGGATCCCTACGCGTGTTCAGACGGCTCTTATCATGACTTCGGTCGCGGAACCCTACATTCTCAGAAAGACGCTGCATCATTTTGAAAAGGGACGCATCGTTATTATGGCTTGCGGCACCGGAAATCCATATTGCTCGACGGACACGGCAGCCGCGCAGCGTGCGTGCGAGATCGATGCTGACGTTCTGCTGATGGCAAAAAACGTAGACGGCATCTATGACAGCGATCCTGCCGTCAATCCCGCTGCGAAAAAGTATGATCATCTTACTTTCGGAGATATCATCAACAAAGGGTTGAAGGCGATGGATACGACGGCGGCGACCATGTGTATGGAAAACAATATCCCTGTGCTTGCTTTCGCACTTTTTGAAAAGGATTCTATCGTCCGTGCGGTTTGCGGTGAAACATTGGGGACGCTTATTTCCAACGAATAAGAAATAACTATCTAGGAGCATAATATGATCGAAAACGAACAGGTTGAAGAGATCTTTCTCATTCTTGAGGACAAATTAGAAAAGACGGTGAGCGTCCTTAAGGACGAGTTTGCCGCTGTGCGCGCAGGACGCGCCAATCCGCACATTCTCGATAAGATCCAGGTCGAGGCATACGGCGGTATGAGTCCTTTGAATCAGCTGGGCAACATTGCCGCGGTGGACGCAAGATGTCTCGTCGTCAGTCCTTGGGATAAATCGCTCCTGAAGGCGATCGAAAAGGCGATCCTCGCTTCCAATATCGGCATTAATCCCACCAACGACGGCAATGTGATTCGCCTTGTATTCCCCGAACTCACCGAAGAGCGTAGAAAAGATCTCGTAAAACAGATCAAGCGCTTGGGAGAAGAAGCTAAGATCGCGGTTCGCAATGTTCGCCGCGAGGCAATGGAGTCTCTCAAAAAGATGAAGACCGGGAAGGAACTTTCCGAGGACGAGAGTAAGGCTTGCGAGCAGGATGTGGAAAAGAAGATTGCCGCATCCATCGAAGAGATCGACAAAGCAGTGTCTGCAAAAGAGAAGGAGCTTCTCACCATCTGATGGGCGAGATGCATCTTCCCGCGCACATAGCCATTATCATGGACGGCAACGGGCGCTGGGCAAAAAAGCGGCTCATGCCGCGCAGTGCGGGACACCGCGCGGGCATGAAGCGTATGATCGGCCTTTCCGAGCATATCTTCGACCGCGGCGTGCGCTGCTGCACGCTGTTTGCGCTGTCTACGGAAAACCTGTCTCGCTCCAAGGAGGAGCTGGACGGGCTTTTTGCGCTCCTTCGAGAATATTTTCCGGAAAATGCGGAAATTCTTCGCAAAAAAAATATAAAGCTTCGGGTTATCGGAGACAGGTCTCTTCTCCCGTCAGATATCGTGGATGTTATCGAGGCAGGGGAAAGAAGGACGGCAGGCGGAACGCGAGGCACGCTCGTGCTCGCAATCGGTTATGGCGGAAGGCAGGATATTCTCGCTGCGGTCAATGCCGCCGTGCGCGCGGGAAAGGAAGTGACGATGGAGGAGTTTTCCTCGATGCTCTCGGAAGGAGATCTCCCCGAGCCGGATCTGCTAATCCGCACCGGGAAAGAACTTCGCATTTCCAATTTTTTGCTGTGGCAGTCGGCGTACAGTGAATTATATTTTACCGACGTTCTTTTTCCTGATTTCAGCGATAAGGAACTGGACAAGGCGATCGAAGCATATTCCCGGCGTGAGCGCAGGTTTGGGAAGGCATAGCCCTTTGTCTGAGAAAGGGAATTTGTCGGGGTATCGGGTAGACAACTTATGGAAGAAAAGCAACCTACGCCCTCTGCGGCGTCCGTGCCGGAAAAAAAGGCTCGGCTCGGAAATTCGCAACTGAGGATCATCACGGGTGCGGTTTATGCCCTTGTATTGCTTGCATTTTTTGTGGGCAAAATACTTGTGCATAAACTGGTGTTCGATGTCCTGATTCTGATTTTTTCCGTTTGCGGAACTTATGAAATGATCCGCGCATTCGGGGATAAACTGCACAAATCGCAAAAAATTGCCGCAGTCGTATTTTCGCAGCTGTGTGTGATCGTCTATCTTGTGGCGGACGTTATTTTTACCGATTATCTCGGGGTCGGATTTCCGCAGGATCCGTTGCAGGCAGTGGGTCGCAATTATGCTCCGCATGCCGCGCTTGTCGTTTTTATCCTCGGTATCGCAGTTATTTTCGGCATCCTCGTCTACGGGCATGAGCGCATGAGCCTGGAATCGGTGGGATACACGCTTATCGCTTACCTCTATCCCTCGGTATTTCTCGTTATTATGTCCGTCTGCAATCATCTGGCTTACTATTCGGATGCGGCGATCGCACTTGTCTTTGTCGTCGCGCCCATGGCGGATGTGCTTGCTTATACTTTCGGCAGGACGTTTGGCAGGCGTTTCCCTGCAAAACTCGCGCCGCATGTCAGTCCCAACAAGACGCTCATCGGCGGTTTCGGCGGGCTAATCGGTGGTGCGCTGGGCGGGCTTGCCGTATTCTTTATTTATTATGGTCTCACCCATTGTGTAGAACTGACGGGCTTTGCGCAGTTTACGCTGCATGCACCGGAATTTCCGTGGTATGAATTACCTTTCTTTATCGGGATCGGCATTGTCATTGCGGCTTTTTCGCAGTTTGGCGATCTTGTCGAGAGTGCATTCAAGAGGAAGCTCGGTATCAAAGATATGGGGAATATCCTTCCGGGACACGGCGGCGTCCTTGACAGGATCGATTCTTCGCTCTATGCTAGTCTGATTGTGGCTTTCATTTTTGTTATCCGCATCATGATCACGGGGATTCCCGCATAAAATACAGTGATTGCGCCCGCCGCATGGCGGGCGTCATTTTAAAAATTATGACAAACATTGCACTTATAGGCTGTACGGGCAGCATCGGGCGGCAGGCGGCGGACGTTGTGCGCCGCTATCCCGATCGTTTTCGTTTTACCGCGCTCGCATGCGGAAAACGTGCAGGGGAGCTGATTGCGCTGTGTCGGGAGTTTCGTCCTTTGCTTGCATATTGCGAAGCTCCGTTTGACCCGCCCGCGGGTGTGAAAGCGGTGAAGGATAAGACGGAGTTGTTTGCCGGCTGCGACGTCGCGTTGATCGCGGCGGGCGGGTTTACCGGGCTTGCATATACGCTTGCGGCGATCGAGGCGGGTAAAAAAATCGCGCTCGCCAATAAGGAATCCCTTGTCTGCGGCGGGGAACTTGTCATGCGCGCCGCAAAGGAAAAAGGCGTGGAGATCGTTCCCGTGGACAGTGAACATTCCGCCATCTTTCAATGTCTTTCCTATCGCTGTGACGCTGCGTTTGAAAAGCTTGTTCTCACGGCGAGCGGCGGACCCTTCCTGCATAAGTCAAAAGAGGAACTTGCCCATGTCACCGTGCGTGATGCGTTGCATCATCCTACATGGAAGATGGGACCTAAAATCACGGTGGACAGCGCGACGTTGCTCAATAAGGGGTTTGAAGTCATTGAAGCAAAATGGTTATACGGGGCACCCCTGGAAAAGATAGGGACCGTTGTGCATCCCGAGAGCATTGTGCATTCGCTCGTGTATTTTTCGGATGGCGCGGCGCTTGCGCAGCTTGGTTATCCCGATATGCGTGTGCCTATCCAGCTCGCGCTGACCTACCCGGAACGTCTGCCGTGTGCGCCCATGCTTGATTTGACGCAGATCGGAACGTTGTCCTTTCTTCCTTTTCCCGAAGATAAATTTCCCTGTTTCACGCTTGCAATCGATGCGGCACGTGCAGGCGGAACAATGCCTGCCGTACTTAATGCGGCAGGTGAAATCGCAGTACAGGCATTTCTTGCGGGATGCATAACCTTTTCGGCGATTGCGGACACTATTCAGGATGCGCTCGGAGCGTTTGCGCGTGAGAACGCGGAAAGTTACGATCAGCTTGCCGAAACGGATGCCCGCGCCCGTGCGCATGCGAAAGCTTTCATTTATGGATCATCTGCTTCTTAACGTATGGAGCACGATCGGTTCGATCGCGCTCGCCATTCTTATTCTTCTCGTCATGATCACCGTGCATGAGCTCGGGCATTATATCGCGGGAAAAATCTTTAAGTTCAAGATCGACGAGTTTTCCATCGGTTTCGGACCTGCTCTGTTTAAGCGTAAATCCAAAAAGACGGGGCAGGTCTTTGCGCTGCGCCTTATTCCTTTGGGCGGATACTGCGCCTTTGCAGGAGAGGACGGACTGGAGGAGGAAACGCAGGAGGAGCCGTTCTCCGGTGAACCTTTTCCGGAACTGGTGCAAGAAACAGAGGACGTATCCCAAAAAATTCAACCTAAGGCAACAGAAAAGACGGTTGATAAGAGCGGTTTTTTTACAAAAAAACCGTGCTGGCAGCGTATCATCGTGCTTGTTTCGGGCGCACTGATGAATTATCTTTTGGCAGTGTTGTTTATAATCGTCTGTTTTTTTGCCTACGGGCAGACCATGGTCGCCGTATATAAAGCGGAACCGACTGCAGAGATTTCCGCAGAGTACTGCCTGCAGGACTATGATGTATTGCTCGCCGCAGACGGACAGGAGCTGTATCTTACCACCGATCTTGCGACCATTCTCAATGGCAGGAAGGCGGGGGATCGGGTACAGATGCGTATTTCTCGTGTCGTCGGGCAGAACGCGGATGGAAGCAGTGTGCGCGAGGAGATGGATATAACCGTTGTTCTGCGCACGGATGTCAATGTGAAAAACAGCAGCGATTTGGACAGCGTCTGGTCTGCGCTCGGTTTTCAGAATGATGCGGAGTCAGGGTATCAGATCGCGGGCGCTCTCTATCGCTTCGGCTTCTGGGAGACGCTGGGCAGGTCGTTTATGTACTCCTTCAAGATCGCGGGTTCGATTTTCCGCGTCATCGGCGAATTGTTCACGGGCAGACTCGGACTTTCAGCACTGGGTGGTCCGGTGACGACCATCTCCATGACTTCGCAGATCGCATCCTCGGGCGGGCGCGGCTTTTTGGAAATTTCGGGCTTTATCGGAGTCAACCTTGCGGTGTTTAATTTGCTGCCCATTCCCGCGCTTGATGGCAGCAAGGTAATTTTTACCGCCATCGAATGGATTCGCGGCAAGCCTGTTAACCGAAAGGTGGAGGCAATCATTCACGCCGTCGGATTTCTGCTGCTTTTAGGATTCGCGATTTTGGTAGACGTGCTGCAGTTTTTATAACGGAAAAACAGATGCGGACGCTCAGCGTCCGCATCTGTTTTTTGATATGATAATTTGCAAATCAATCAAACTTCTTCGATCTTGCCGATGCCGTATGTGATCTGCATGAGTCGTTTGTTGATGGGGGTGGGCGCAAGCTGGATAAGGTACTGCCCGTCCATTATGGTTGTCATGCCCATGCTCCAGCCTGCCTGCAGGGTATCGGTGTTGTATGTGATGAGCATGGGAATGCGCTCCCAATCCCCCTCGCCGTAATTGTAGTTAACATGGTACCATCCGGGATCGCGCATGCCGATATGTTCGCCCTCGCGCTTGGCGGTGACGATGACCGTGCCGTTCTTGCCGCCCTGCGGTACCCAGATAACGTAGGGCATGCTTCCTAAAAACAGCCCGTCCTTCGTTTCGACGCGCTTGCCTTGCGAGAGAGGATCGCCCCAATCGATGCCGTCGTCCGAAAGCTTACAGTAGATATCGCAGCTCGGGTATCCGACGATCTCATAGACCATGATGTATTTGCCGTTTCCCATCCGCGTGACGACGGGCATACCGGGACGAAGCGTCCTGTCGGGAACGGTGACGGTGTACTTGACATCTCCCCATGTTTTGCCGCCGTCTTCAGAAATAATAAGCGCAAGCGTTTGGTTGAATCTGGGATCGGTATGCGGACGCTCGTCAGTAAACGCGACGACGATCCTGCCGTGGGCATCCAGGTAGATATTCGGCTCCCACACGGGTCCGAGCGCATCGAAATTCTGCTCAATGGGCGGACCGCCCTGCACGACAGAGGAGCGAAATTCCCATGTTTTTCCGTGGTCGCGGCTGACGTAGAAGGATAATTCGGTTGAAGCAAAGCTTAAAGGTACGGAGTTTCCGCACATGACGATGGTTCCCGCAGGCAAATCGCCGCAGGCTTGCGGCAGTTCGTAGATGTGCGGCTGGAAACGGATGCCGTAGCCATTCTGCGTGTCCTCGATCTGGCTGTATTTTTCCCATGTCTCGCCGTGATCCTTGGAGCACATAACGGGCACAACGGGCGGCTCTTTGATCGTCGAATGATCAAACGTCGCAAGCAGCATGCCGTTGAGTTCTCCCGCGTGATGCAGTTCTATGACGCGTGGATAGAGCACGCCCGACGTGTTGGAATATACTTCCTCGTCGCGTGGCGTAAATACCACGCCCATGTTTTCACGTTTTACGTTGATTGCCATAAAGATTTCCCCCTGAAAATTCTATCAAAAAATGCACTCCGCCGGGGATGCATTTTTTCCCGAAGCTGCCTGTTTGCCAAGCGTCCTCAATAAATCAATTGTATCATACCCGTGCGGAAAATTCAATACTTTTGGAGAATTTTGTATATGACGACGTAAAAATTGTACAGATGCGCACATTGGCAAGGGAGAATGTTTGTCTTTTCCCGCCGTTTGTAGTATAATGAAGCAGTTATGGAAAAGTTCTACGCATATCTTGACAGGATGAAGTTTATCAAGCGCTGGCAGCTCATGCGTTCTACGCGCGAAGAAAATATCATGGAGCACTCTCACCAGGTCGCTGTTCTGACGCACGCTCTTGCCGTGATTGAAAATAAAGTGTACGGCGGAAACATCAATGTGGAGCGTGCGGTGCTTTATGCGCTCTATCATGAGGTCAGTGAAGTGATGACGGGGGATATGCCGACGCCCGTCAAGTACTTCAACGGTCAATTGCACGGCGAGTATGCCAAAGTGGAGCAGCTTGCCGTTGACCGCATCGCCGCGACGCTGCCGGAACCTGTAAAAGGGGAGATCCATCCATATTTGCAGGCGGACAAAGACTGTGAAGAATATGCCTTCGTCAAGGCGGCGGACAAGCTTTCGGCGTATTTGAAATGTCTGGAAGAATTGCGTTCCGGGAATGCGGAATTTGTACAGGCAAAAAAGACGATAGAAAAAGCGCTGCATGAAAAGAAGATGCGCGCGGTTGAATATTTTTTCGAGCATTTTATTCCTGCATTTTCATTGACGCTGGATGAACTGGAAGGCCTTTGATATTTTGACTAGCCTTTTTTTAGCGATGCTTTGATACAGTGTTCCCGAAGAACTTGAGAGAACAGGTGAACCAATGCGATTCAAATGGTACGGCACGGCGACGCTTCTGTTGCAAAGCGGAAATACGCGTCTGCTTATCGATCCCTATTTAAAGGAATACTCGTGCGTTGTGCCCGTTCCGCTCGCAGAGGCGCGCACGGCAGATGCGATATTCATCACACACCCGCATCTTGATCACTTTTCGGATGTGGACGCCTTCTCCGAGGGCATGCGCCCCGTCTATGTCTCGGCAACAGGCATCTCCCATGCCAAAAAGAACGGGCTGAATGCGGCGTGTATGTGCCGCATCAAGGCGGGGGACGAGGTCAGAGTCGGCCCGTTCACGGTACGCGTTTTTCCCGCACGCCACTGCGTTTTTGATGCCGCGACCATTCTCCGCGTCGTCTTTTCGTTGCGTACCTGGCTGCATGCACGGGATTGTATCTCGCTTCTGAAGGACGCCAAGCGCTATTGGATCAAAAAAAACGATGTGCTGGCGTTCGAGATTTCGGACGGAGAGAGGAAGGTCATGGTCTTCGGTTCTGCGGGCATGGATGGACGCGTCAGCTATCCGCAGGGCGTCGATCTTCTGTTCTTCCCCTATCAGGGCAGGGTGCGCATGGATCGAGAAATACTTCCTTTTTTGGATGCGATCAAACCAAAGGCCGTCACGATCGATCACTTCGATGACGCCTTTCCGCCCATCACTCACCGTATCAACGCAGAGCGGTTTGTCCCGGCCGTCAAAAAGCGCCTGCCCGAGGCAAGCGCATTTGTTCCGGAGGAGAATGTCTGGTACGACGTTTAACCCTGCGGCAATATTTCGTGAAAGAGGACTGGTTGTGCCTGTGCAGTACAGACGGCAACCGTGCAGCCTGCCTGTTCAAAAAAGGCGAGCGCCGCGTTGACGGGCGCATTGTTATGCAAGAGGGCGCCCCGTTCAAAGCGCAGGGCGGGTAAAAGCACTGCGAGCGAGCCGCCGAGGTATTTGACATACGCCTCCTTCGCCGTCCACAGACGGAAGAAGTCCTCATCCCGCTCCGCCTCGCTCAGGCGGCGCAGTACCGCCAGCGGAAGGGGACGCTTCCGCCATTCCGCGTCCAGCCCGACGTCCGCGTCAGAGAAGGCGGCAAAGGTGCGCCCGCCCGTGTGCGAAAGACTGAAGTGCGGCGGCGTACTGCAAAGCGATGGCTTCCCGTGTGCGTTGCGCGTAAATTTTGGCGCAAAAATGCCGTACCGTTCCCGCAAAATGCGTGTCACAAATGTTTCGCTCGGGACGGGCACGCTCGTGTAGAATATGTCGATCATGGCAACAGTATAACATATCGGAGGGAAAAAGTAAAATGACGAGAGCACAGCAGGCAAAGGAGAATTTTTTACACGGACTTAATTGTTCGCAGGCGGTCGTGATGGCGTTTGCAGACCTTCTGGACGTGCCCGAAGAGACGCTGAAAGCGGCGACGCTCCCGCTGGGCGGCGGTATGGGCAGGCTGCGCGAGACGTGCGGCACGGTATCGGGTGCGGCGGTCACGCTGGGACTGCTGTTTCCCGGAATGACCAAGCCTGAGATGTATGCCTTGGTTCAGGAACTGGCGCGCCGCTTCCGCACAAAGCACGGAAGCATCAACTGCGGGCAGCTGCTCTCGGGCGCGGGGCTTCAGGTGGATACTGCACCCAACCCGGAGGCGCGTACGGAGGCATACTATAAAAAGCGCCCCTGTCCTGAGCTTGTGTACGATGCGGCGGAGATCGTTGAAGCTCTTTGCATCGAAAGGGGCAGGCTCTGATCTCTGTTGTGAATCAGGTTATACAACGCGGCGGCGCGGGCAATTTGCCCGCGCCGCCGCGTGTTAAACAAGCGGCGCCCCCCGCAATCTTTGCGGGGGGCGCACCGTCTTAAGATACAAGTTACAGCTCGACGCCGATTTTTGTGCAGGGGACGCTGTCCGAGAGCACCTCGGCAATGGAATATTTCGCGTTGGCAATGTAAATGGTCGTGCCCTGCGCGGCGGCGTCCTTGACGTACTCCAGCTTGGCGCGCGCGCCGTTTGCTCCCGCACGGGATGCGCCGATGCAATACTTCTTGTGCTCTTCGATATTTTCGGTGAGTTCGTAGGCGTCCTTTCCTCCGATCGTTTGTACGAGTGTGGTTTCATCGTCGGGGTTGAGGTAGATGCCGTCCACGCTCGTGAAGATGAGAAGCGTCCTTGCCCGCACGAGGCAGGCGATGCGGGACGCCGTCTCATCGTTGTCCACGCACTCAAAGACGCGCTTCCTGTCGTGAGAGAGGGCGAGCAGCTCTAAGCGCCTATTCTCCTCCGAGGACACGGCGTCGTTGTAGTTGACGATGGGGATGGCGTTCTGCTTGCGGCAGCGCAGCAGCAGACCCTTTAAGTGCTCGCTCTTTTGCTCGTCGTTAAAGTGCTGGTGTTCGACGAGCACCTGCCGCACCGAGTACGCGGGGTCAACGAACTGGCGGTACGTCTGCATGAGGATGCCTTGTCCCTGTGCCGCATAGTCCGTCTTGGCATGTTCGCCCGCGATCTCTCTGCCGGTGCGCTGCATATAGTCCAGCCGTCCGATCTCGGTCGCGCCGCTCGAGACCCAGATATAACCCGGGCGCAGTTCGCGCGAGAGGCGCGCCACGCGCGTGTAGTCTATGATGCCTGCTTTGCGGTCGATGAGAGCCATCGAACCGATCTTACCTACCAGTTCAAAATCAAACGTCATATTCTATCTCCACTCTTTTTCACATGAAGGGCGCATGTTTTACCTATACTATAGGCATGAAGAGAATCTTACATGCCCTTTTTTTGTTTCTTTTTTTACCGCCTCTTCTTGTCGGATGTTCTGTATCGGATATGAGTTCGCTCACGGAACTTTCCCGTCCCTATGTGGGAGAGTATATCTGTGAAGAACTTCGTTTCGGAGAAGAGGATTTGCTCGGCGGGTTCGAATACGTTCGGCTGACGCTCGGTCCCGACGGAGACGCGCAGCTCACATGGCGTAGAGCGGAGGGCGGCGAGGGCGCCGTCGCGCTGCAATACGAGATGCGCGAGGAAAGTATCACTTTCTCCCAAGAGGGGCGGATGGGCGCATATACTTTTCCGGTCGAACAGGGCGCGATCGTCATCATGCACAATCTTGGCAGAAGAATGCTCTTCGCGCGGTTTTGTATGTGATCACATGAGCGGGATGTTTTTATTTTTGCAGAGCGTACGCGTTTTTTCGTCCCATACGGAGACCTGCACTTCGCCGATATGCACCTTGTTCAGCATGATCATGCATAGGCGCGACTGTCCGATGCCGCCGCCCATTGTCAGCGGCAGTTCGCCTGCGGCAAGCGCTCTGTGGAAGGGCAGGTTTAACCGATCTGTGCAGTTCTCTGCTTCCAGCTGGGAAAGCAAACTCTTCTCGTCCACACGGATGCCCATGCTGCTCAGTTCAAATGCGCAGTCAAGGGGCGGATAATAGATAAGGATGTCGCCGTTTAAGTTCCAGTCGTCGTAGTCCGGAGCTCTGCCGTCGTGTTTTCTGCCCGATCTGAGTCTCCCTCCGATGTTCTTTAAAAACACCGCGCCGTATTTTTTGGTTATCTCCCGTTCGCGCGCTTTCGGGGCAAGGAACGGATAGGAGTCTTCCAGTTCCTGTGTTGTGACGAAAACGATTTCTTCTGGAAAATAGTTTTCCAGCGCGGGGAAATCGATGCAGATGCCCTGCGCCGTCTGTTTCATGACGGCATAAATCGTGCGCACCGTCGCTTCCAGAAAGGCGGGAGTCCGGTCTTCACGCGCGATGATTTTCTCCCAGTCCCATTGATCGACATATATAGAGTGCAGTTCGTCCAGCTCTTCGTCGCGGCGGATGGCGTTCATGTCGCAGTATAAACCGCGGTGAACGGGAAATCCGTATTTTTTCAGCGCATAGCGCTTCCACTTGGCGAGCGAATGCACGATCTCCACCGTGGAGCCCGTCGCCTTCACGTCAAAACTGACGGGGCGCTCCACGCCGTTCAGATCGTCGTTGATGCCGCTGCCCGCCGGCACAAAGAGGGGCGCGCTGACGCGCGTTAATTCGAGCGCCTGCGCAAGATTTTTCTCAAAGGAGTCTTTCACCTGCTTGATGGCAAGTTCGGTCTCGATGAGATCGAGTTTGGATCGATACATAATGGCCTCCTGACGAGACGTTTTCGGATAGTATAGCACATTTTTTTTAAAAAGGCGAACGATTGCGTGAAGATATTTAAAAGATGCGTGATTTGTCCGTAAAGTTTTGAACGAATGTTTGCAATTT
Source organism: Clostridia bacterium (assembly GCA_017887095.1). Classification (GTDB taxonomy): domain Bacteria; phylum Bacillota; class Clostridia; order Christensenellales; family Borkfalkiaceae; genus Gallimonas. The sequence continues at coordinate 30,584 of JAGHIT010000096.1, forward strand.
AATGCGAGGTGTGCTATACTTGTCACATGAACACATCGGCACCTGTGCTCACCGCCGATCAGGCGGAGGCGGCAGCGCTCATCGAGGAGTGGTTTTATCATCTGAATACGCAGATCTTTGTGCTGTGCGGCTACGCGGGGACGGGTAAGACCTTCCTCGTGGACTACGTCGTGCGGGACATGGGACTTGTGCCGGGCGAGAGCGCCGTGTTCGTCGCACCCACGGGCAAGGCGGCGTCCGTTCTTATCCGCGCGGGCGTGCCCGCAGGCACGGTGCACAGTCTCATCTATACGCGCGAAGAGGACATCGAGGTGGATGAGAACGGCGAGGTCATCTCCGAGCGCTTTCTGCGCTTTGTCAAAAAGGAGAAGGTCGACAGCGGCATCCGCCTCATCGTGTTGGATGAGACGAGCATGGTTTCGGACGACGTTCTGCGCGATCTTCTCTCCTTCGGCGTTAAGTGCCTGTGCTGCGGCGATCCTGCCCAGCTGCCGCCCGTGGGCGGGAGCAACACGCTGCTCACGATGCCCGTCGTCACTTTAAAAGAGATCGTGCGGCAGGAAAAGGATAATCCTATCGTGCGGCTCGCGGAGCGGGTGCGCGCGGGCGGACTTCCCCGCTATGGCACGGACGGCTGCGTGGAAGTAGTCCCGCGCTGCGAATGCGACAGGGCGCTGCGCGAGGAGCTGTTCGCGAAAGCCGATCAGATCATCGTCGGAACCAATCGCACGCGCGCCGCCGTCAACCGCGAAGTGCGCGCGATGCGCGGTATTCCGCCCGAGCAGCTGCTTCCCACAGACGGCGAGAAGCTTGTCTGCACGCTCAACGACTGGAGCAAGACGCTGGACGAAAAGGGGGACTTCCACCTCGTCAACGGCATCATCGGGACGTGCAATAGCGTCCGTGAGCAGTTGGACGGGTTGGGACTCTTGGACTTTACCCCGGATTTCCTGCCCGATACGCTGGAAGCACTGCCCTTTGACACGGGCATCTTCACGCGCGGACAGTACTACCACGGCTACGGCAACAAGGCATGCATGCTCACGAACGGCATCCTGGTACATGAGGGGAACTATGAGATGCTGCGCCGCTTTAAGGTGCGGCGGGAGGACACCGTCTGCCGCTTTGAGTTTGCATATGCCGTCACCTGCCACAAGGCGCAGGGTTCGGAGTACGATAACGTCGTCGTCATCGACGAGTCGGGCTACTTCGATAACGGCAGGGAGTGGTTGTACACCGCCGTGACGCGCGCAAAGAAAAAACTTACCATCATCAGGTAAGGGCGCCGTCCTGCCGTCCATGCGGCATAGGGGCATATCCGGAGGCAGGCATGATCTACTTATCCCAATTCACCTTTCCTTCCTACGATGCAGAATACGCCTTTCGGCTCGATCGGGTCAAGCGGACGTGTTATAATACGATGTATCCGTTTTTTGTGCTGTCTTCTCACGGGCTGGAGCGGCTGGACTTTGCGCCGGTTACCGTTTTTTACGGCGGGAACGGCTCAGGCAAGACGACGGCGCTCAATGTGATTGCCGAGTGCCTGAGCGTCAGGCGCGGCGCGCCCTTCAACAAATCAAGTTTTTTCGGCGACTATGTGAGCATGTGTACACATGCTCTTTCGAAGCCGCTGCCCCCGGAGAGCGCCATGATCGCCAGCGACGACGTGTTTGAA
>JAGHIT010000097.1 GCA_017887095.1 Clostridia bacterium
CGGTGCAATTTGATATTATATAGGCAATATAAAGACTGATGCGTGTAGCCTTTTCGTTCACAAATCACATAACACAAAGAGCACCCCAAGTGGGTGCTCTTTGTGTTATACGGCATTTGAAGCGGCGGGGACCGAGCGGCCTATTGATTCAAAAGAAGGGGTTCCCGAAAAAGTTTGGGAAAGGTTAAGCGTGCGGGAAAGGAAGAGCGGCAAGCTTATTTTGGGAGAGTTGTTCTGCATAAATACACATGAAAGAATGGTTTAGGCAGAAGTGTATTGTATATCGGAAAAGCTATGCGGTGCGTGAAGGAGAGTCCGGAGAGCATATGGGCGATGGTCTCTTTATAAGGGTGCTCGCTCTGTTTCATTACTCGATTTCCCTTTCGGGATGATCAATTTTGATGTATCCAACCCTTCCAGACGGAGAAGCGCCAATTTTTTATCCGCTCCCCCGGCATATCCCGTAATATTGCCGTCCGAACCGATGACTCTATGACACGGGATGATCAGCGAAAGGATGTTGTGACCGACCGCGCCGCCTACAGCTTGTGCCGAGACCCTTCTGCCTGTCGCCTCTTGCATCTGTGCGGCGATAGTCCCATAGGTGGTCACTTGCCCAAAGGGGATTTCGAGTAACAGTTCCCAAACCTTTTTACGGAAAGCCGATGTGCCGTTTATATCGAACGGGGGCGTAAAATCGGGCGCATGGCCCTTAAAATAGCATGCGAGCCATTCGCGCGCCTGCGCAAATACGGGAAGATTTTTTTCTGTCTGCTCATCCGTTAAGTTTGCGGCATAGTATTTTTGTCCGTCAAACCATAGCCCCGTGAGCGCCGTTCCGTTGCTTGCAAGCGTTATTCCGCCGAGTGGGGATAAATATCGAGAGAGGTAATGCATATCTGAAGATACCTTGATGAATTGTCAGACTTTAACACTGATTTCTGTGGGCAGTAAGCGACATTTTTTGCGGAGAATCAAGCGGAACAGAAAAATATAGGAAATTCCGCAGACAATCAGGACGATACTCCAGAACTGAGAAGGAGAGAGCGCGCCTACAAAAGAGCCGCGGGCGTCGCCGCGCAGGAACTCGATGAAGAATCTCCAGATGCCGTAGCCGATTGCGTAGTCTCTGTCAGCGGTTCTGCGGCAAGGTTGATGTACTGGAAGAGCGCCTGTACGACGCCCCATTCTGTTCGTCAGCATCCAATTGCAGGCGATGAGCAGGATGACTGCCTGAGAAAGGCGGGAAAGCAGTCTGATGAGCGGGTTGACGGCATTGGTCAAAAAGTCTGTCCTGCGCGCCGCGATGCGGACCTGCTCGGTCTCGGCTGAAACTTTTTCCAGGCTCTCCGTTTCGTGGCTGTATGCCTTGATGACGTCGCGTCCCGTGTAGTATTCCTCTGCAATGCCCGTAAGCTGAGCGATTGACTCCTGGCGCTCCGCGGCATATACGAGGTTCTTTTTGGCGACCAGATTGGTGATGATGAGGCTGACGACGGAGAATGCGAGGAAGATAAGGGCGAGCAGCCAACTCAGGAGGAACATGACGACGATGGAACCGATGACCGTACCGATGGAGGTCAGCAGTTTAAGTAGTCCAGTCTGCAGCGTCTCGGAGACCTTATCCAGATCGCTCGTGACACGGCTCAGGATCTCGCCGGGTTTGTTTTGGTCAAAAAAGCGAAGGGGAAGTTTATTGAGCTTTGCGCTGATCTGACGGCGCAGGGTGAGAATAAGGTTTTCTGCTACGCTCGCCATCAGGAAGGATTGCAGAATTCATAGATCTCTCTGTACACCGAACACTTGGTCAGAAGTTCGTCGTGTGTGCCGATGCCGACCGGCTCGCCTTCGTGCAGAACGATGATCTGTTGTGCATGGCGAATGGTGCTGACGCGCTGGGCAATGATGAGGACAGCGGCGTCTCCCGTTTCTTTGGCAAGTTCTCTTCGCAGTGCTGCGTCCGTCTTGAAATCGAGCGCGGAGAAACTATCGTCAAAGATATAAAGATCCGGACGTTTGACGAGAGCGCGGGCAATAGAAAGGCGTTGTTTCTGTCCGCCTGAGAAGTTTGTGCCGCCCTGTGCAACGAAGGCGTCCAGTCCGTCGGGAAGTGAGCGGACGAAGTCTGCCGCCTGCGCGACTTCCAACGCGTGCCAGAGTACTTCGTCCGAGGCGTTGGGGTTGCTGTATTGCAGATTCTCACGGATCGTGCCTGCAAACAGCCATGCGCGCTGCTGGACATAGGCAATGTGGTCGCGGAGCTGTTCCTGAGGCATTTTCCGTAAATCAATGCCGTTCAGAAGGAGTGCGCCGTCCGTCACGTCGTTAAAGCGCAGTATGAGGGATGCGACCGTTGATTTTCCGCTGCCTGTACCGCCGATGATTGCCGTCGTCTCTCCGCGGCGGCAGGAAAAACTCAGATTTTTTAATGTATACTCTTCGGAATCGGCAAATCGGAATGCTACGTTTTGAAATTGGACGACATGGGCGGGGGATGCCGGAAACCAGACCTTTTTTTTCGTCAGGTCTTGAATCGTGGGTGAAAACCCGAGGACGGTCCTGACGCGGTCGGCGCACTCGATAGCGCGCGGCAAGGTAAGGATGACCATCTGTGCCATCATCAGATAGAAGAGCGCGAGCATGGCATATTCGATGATCGCGGCAAGGTCGGCGACGGCGAACGCGCCTGCAGTCACGCGGAAGCCGCTGAACGAATAGACGAGGATGACAAAGACATTCACGGTAAAGAAGGACAGTCCGTCCAAACTTGCAAACATTCGGTTTGCTTTGATGGATGTATCGGCATAACCGGAAAAGGATGTGTTCAGACGATTTTGTTCGTGCGCTTCCTTATTGAATGCGCGTACGACGCGTACGCCCGTGATGTTCTCCAGAAGCACGGTGCTCATGCGGTCCAAAAGTTTTTGCAGTTTGCGAAAGAGCGGCGATGCGCTGCGCATGATTTTCTTTAAAAACATAAATAATTTGTCATATACAAAAGAACGGGAACGGGGTTGCGGAAATGGCGGGATAGGTTGCGGTTTTCTCTCTCAGATGTCGTATATCGTAAAAATTTACATGTTTTCATAGTATTATGCGTGACATAATACTATGAAAACGGCATGATTATGTCTGACATAGCTTTTCTAGTGATGATTTTTTGCGCGAAATTTACAAAAAAAGTGGATTGCGCGGGCTCTTACGCGGAAGTTTCTTTTTTTCAACGGAAATGTATGGTAAAATTTTTTTCAAACAAATTTCCGTCAGCGTCTTGACCTTCGTCTTCGGGTGTGATATAATTTCATTAAAATAGAGATAAATATACCTTTTTTGAAATTTATTTGCAGTTGCATGCATATGAGCGTAGATGCAAATTTTGCGTCCGGGTCAATGTCGTTTCATAATGATATTTGAATAATAGCGGGAGGGAACATAATGGAAACAGCGATAATCGTAGTGTGCGTCGTTATTGCAGTTTTGCTGCTGGCTGCGATCATCTATAAGGCGGTCCTGCTTGCGAAACAGATCCGCCACGATCGGGAAGCGGCAGAGGCGGATGACGGGAAGGTGCATTTCCTTGAGATCGTTCAGAACGGTAAAGTTGTCAGGATCGAGGGCGAGGAGGTTGTGCCCGAGAAGACTTCCGGAAAAAACTAAGAGGTGCGTATTATGGATATATTTTATATTGTCATGATCGTGGTCGCTGTCCTTCTGGTTGTCGGTGTCATTGCGCTCTGGGGCGTAGAGGAATATACCAATACCAAGAACAAGCGTTTGCGTACGGATAAGATCGTGGAAAGAACGATCGTCATTCATCGGGAAGAAGATGTATATCTGCGTGTTTCCGGCGGAGCTTTGGAAATTTTGGAAGCGCCCGTGTCCGCAGCCTCTCCCGCGCCTGCTCCGCTTGCGGAGCCTGTTGCGGAACCGGTTGCAGAACCTGTCGCGGAAGCGGAACCTGAGCCGGTCATTGAGGAGGCGGCCGCTGCGGATGCGTCGCCCGCTTTTGAGCTGAACGAGGACAGCGTGGTATTCCAGGCGTCGCAAAAGCTTTCGTTTATAGAGAAGTATGCAACATTGACGCCCGAAGACCGTGCGCGCTATGATGAACTTGCGGCATATGTTCTTGCAAAACCCAATTGTAAGCGCCTCGAATCCAATGATGCGATCACTTTCAAATGCAAGTCGGATAAGATCATGCGTGCGACTATCAGAAGAGATACTGTGACGGTGAGTTTCATGCTTCCCAACACAGAACTCGATCGTTTCGTCCGTCAGCGCGGCATTAAAAAGATCAAGATCGTCCCCGTTGCCATTCGATTGGAATCGGATGAAGATCTCGTTCTTGCAAAACAGACTGCCGATCTTACGATGGAGCATATTCTCGAAGAACAGCAGTATCGCAAGGAGCGCCGGAATGAGCTGCGCCGTCAGAGCAGGCTCAGCAGAGATGCGGAAAAGCAGGCTCAGACGCAATCGGAAGAATAAGACGGGACGGGGGTTCCGCGGGAAAACCGGGGACGGCATGTGCTGTTTTCGGTTTCCGTTATGAGGGAGAAGATTTATGAAAACTTTTCTGAAAAAAGGGAAAAGGGGCTTTACGATCACCGAACTTGTTATCGTCATTGCGGCCGTTGCGGTGCTTATGGCGATATTATTGCCGACGCTTCTCAATTCTGTTGCGGAGGAGAAGCAGGATGCGGCGATCGGTCAGGGACGTACAGAGTGGAGCTGTTACTCGGCGGTTGCGGAACTTCCTGCGCTTGAAGAGCAGAATTATCTTGTCGAAGTCGCGGTTGACGGATCGGAAATTTACTTTTGGATTATTTCGGGTTCGTTTGTGGAGATCCCGATGACTGAGAAACCTGAAAGCACATCGGTTACTTTCCGTGAAGAGGAGGGTGCAACAACGCTTACGGTTACCGAGAATCAGGTCAATTCCGGGGAAGGATACCGGGCGGCATATGATAATGTGAAGATTTATGCGCTGTCGGAGCCGGGGGCGTAAGATTTCGGCAGGCGCGGACTGACTGCTGGATTTGTTCTGTATTGTAACGGGCGCGGCGTTTGGCGGCGCCCGTATTTTCGTTTTGGCGGGACTTGCGGTCCGCGCCTGTCAGATAAGCTATTCTGCATATTGCTTCAATATCCGGAATATCGGAATTTGCAGGAACCCGTGTCGGTGTTAATTGATGAATGTCTGTTTGCGAGGATCGCGCGTCGGCAAGGTTCATTTGCTTATTTTACTGCCGGGAGAGGGAAATGGATAGGGTGTATCTTATCATTGCTTATGTTATGGCAAGCTTACTCGGACTTTGTTTCGGGAGTTTCCTGAATGTGCTTATCTATCGGTTGCCGCGGGGGATGAGCATCGTCAGTCCGCCGTCTCATTGTATTTGCTGCAATCATCGGATCCGTTGGTACGATAATATTCCCGTCCTGTCTTATCTGGTGCTCCGCGGCAGATGCAGAGACTGCGGGGCGCGTATTTCGCTGCGTTATCCGTTGGTTGAACTTGGGAACTGTCTCCTGTGGGCGGGCTGTGTCGCTTGGTTTTCCGGATACGGCATCGGCATGGTCGTCGTTGCCTGCTTTGCCGGATCCGCGTTGATCGTCGTTTCCGTGTCTGATTCTGAAACTATGCTTATTCCGGACAGTATGCTCGTTATTCTTGCGCTGTGCGGAATTGCGGCGCTGCTGCTGGATGTGTTCGGCGTCGGTGTGGGGATCGGTTGGCAGAGCAGGCTGATCGGTATGGCTGCGGCGCTGGTATTTTTTGCGGCAGTCTATTTTGGCTGTCGTCTGGTTACGGGAAAGGAAGGTTTGGGCTTTGGCGATGTAAAGTTGATGACTGCCGCAGGATTGCTGCTTGGCTGGCAGGGGTTGATCGTTGCAGTTTTGATCGCGAGTCTTTCTGCTGCAGTCTGTATGGGCATTTTCTCTGTGTTTCGTGGAAGACGGCGGCTGCGGGAAGAGCATACGCAAGAGGATGAGAAAGAAATTCCCGCAAAAGCATTTCCGTTTGCACCCTTTCTTGCCGTTGCGGTCGGAATTACCCTCTTTTTCGGTCAGCCGCTTATATCCTGGTATCTGGGACTTTTTCTGTGATAAAATTGAAGTGTGCCGCTGCAAAATTTTTACGACAGAGCATGCAAGCGCGCGGCATGTGCTGCTTTTTCCTTCTGTGTACGGAATATCCGACGGCTGTCTGACATATGAAATTTGTGCTCAGCCTATTGCGTTTGTCTGCGCCGTATGGTATAATGATTGAGCAAAGTCAAAAAAGGAGGGGACTGCGTTGGATTGGTTTTTGAATCTCAGCGTTGCGGAAAAAATATATTTTATTATAGCGATCGTTGCCAGTATCCTGCTGGTCATCCAGATCGTGATCATGCTCTTTTCGCTGGGCGGAGGAGATTTTGATATGGACGACGTCTTTGACGGCGATGCGGATACGGACAGCGGGCTGTCGTTTTTCACGGTGAAGGGCATGACGGCGTTCTTTGCTTTGGGCGGCTGGTGCGGTTTTGCTGCGCAGACGGGGTTGCCCGGAAATATCTGGGCGCCCATTCTCATCGCGGTAGCGACGGGCGCGGTGGCGCTCTTTGGCGTCGGATTTGCCATGCGCGGTGTTGCAAAACTGCAATGTTCCGGCAATATTGTCAAAAAACAACTAGTCGGGGCGACGGCAACGGTCTATGTCTCCATTCCCGGCCAGCGGTCGGGACGTGGGAAGATCACTTGCACCGCGCAGGGTCAGTATATGGAAATCGATGCGATGACGGATGGAGAGCGCATCCCTGTGGACAGTCTTGTTGAGATCCGGGAATACAATGAAGATTTCGCCGTCGTTGCAAAAATAACGGCGGATCGGGAAGAGAATATAAATCAGTAAGGAGAATCGTTGTATGGAAGCAGTTATTGCGGTAGTTGTCGTAGTTGTGCTCATCATCTTTATGATCATACTTACGGTCGCGGTGCGTTACAAGACCTGCCCGCCGGACAAGATCATGATCATCTATGGGAAACTCAGGGCGTCTTCAGACGGAACATATCATTCTTCAAAATGTATCCACGGGGGAGCGGCATTCGTGTGGCCCTTCTTTCAGAAGTATACTTACATGGATCTGACGCCGCTTGCGATCTCGGTGGACCTCAAAAACACGCTTTCCAAACAGAATATCCGTATCGATGTGCCTTCCATTTTTACGGTAGGCATCTCGACGGATCCGGGGATCATGCAGAATGCGGCGGAGCGGCTCGGGATGCTCTCTCTTACACAGATCAGCGATCTTGCGCGCGACATCATTTTCGGTCAGTTGCGTCTGGTCATTGCAACGATGAACATCGAGGAGATCAACTCGGACAGGGATAAATTCCTGGAAGCGATCTCGCGCAATGTGGAAGGGGAGCTGAAAAAAGTGGGGCTTCGTCTCATCAATGTCAATGTAACGGATATTTCCGATGAGTCGGGTTATATCACGGCACTCGGAAAAGAGGCGGCGGCAAAGGCGATCAATGATGCGCGCGTTTCAGTGGCGGAAGAGGATAAGAAGGGCGCCATTGGTCAGGCAAATGCAAAGCGTGAAGAACGTATTCGCGTTGCCGAGGCTGAATCCGCTGCGATCGAGGGCGAAAACAAGGCAAAGGCGGAAATTGCCCGTTCGCAGGCGCTGCTCCGCGAGAAAGAAGCGGAGGCGCTCAAACTAGCCGTCACCGCGGAAAAGGTCCAGGCGGCGAAGGCGCTCGAAGAGAGTTACAGCGCGGAACAGGCGGCGGAAGTTGCGCGTGCGGCGCGCGAGCGCGCCACGCAGGAGGCGGACGTTATCGTTGCGGCGAATATCGAAAAACAGAAGCTTGAGATCGAGGCGGAGGCAATTGCAGAGCAGACGCGCAGAAAGGCGCAGGGTGAAGCGGATGCAATTTTTGCCAAGATGGATGCGGAGGCGCGTGGTCTGCGCGAGAAACTGACCAAACAGGCGGAAGGTATGGATGCGCTTGTTGCCAGCGCCGGGTCTGCGCCCGATGCGGTCCGCTTGCTGATCGCCGACAAACTGGAGGTCATTGTTGCCGAACAGGTCAAAGCGATCGCCGGCGTCAAGATCGACAAGGTCACCGTTTGGGACGGCGCATCGGCGGCGGATGGCAAGACGGCGACAGCGGGATTTTTATCGGGACTTCTCAAATCTCTTCCGCCGCTCGAAGAACTCTACAATATGGCGGGACTTTCGCTGCCCGATTTGGTCGCTCCCCGTAAAACGGAACAGGATGTCTCGGCGGCAGCGAGTGAAGGCGTAGCGCCCGGGTCGGCAAAGGAATGACGGCAAAGAGATCGAACTTCTGCTGTTTTAAGGTTTCGGGCGCCAATGGGAATCGGGTGGAAAACTATGGCGGGAGGTAGACCGTGGTTCGGAAAAACATGGTTTCAATAGCGCGCAACGGGCGCGAGATGGACGCCGTGCAGTATATACCCGATGTGGCGGACTTTCCCGTTGTTGTATTCAGTCACGGCTATAATGGGTGTTTGGGTGATTTTGCGGCGGAAGCGGAATTTCTTGCCGAACACGGCGTGGGTGCGGTCACCTTTACCTTCTGCGGCAGCGGCGTGCACGATCGAAGCGGGTTTCCTACAACGGAAATGACGCTTTTTACCGAACGTGAGGATCTGTTTGCCGTAATGGAGCACGTTTGTTCTATGACCGGCTACAACGGGAAGCTTGTTCTGTTTGGCGGCAGTCAGGGCGGCATGGTTTCCTGGCTTGCCGCAACGGAACGGAAAGAGGATGTAAGCGGTCTGGCGCTGCTGTATCCTGCCTTTTGTATTCCCGATAACTGGCGGGAGAAATTGCCCGGTTCCATCCCTGATTGTTTGGATTTTTGGGGCGTAAAACTTGGGCGTGATTTTTTCGTTACGGTACGCGGGTTGGATGTATATTCCCCGATGCGGGATTTTGATAAGCCTGTTCTCTTGTTGCACGGAGAAAAGGATGCTGTCGTTCCGCTCTCATACAGCGAGCGTGCGGCGTGCGCCTTTCCTGACGCGGGGCTTGTTGTATACCCGGGGGAGGGGCATGGATTTTCAGCCGACGGGATGAAGGATGTTTCAAAGCGGCTTCTGGCTTTTGTCAGGGGCTTGCAGTGAGATGCGGTTTTCCGGTGTGTTTTGCTTTCGGGCGAAGATTTTTCAAGAGACACAAAATGATCGGAAAAGGAAAAGAGCGGATTGTTGTCCGCTCTTTTTTTTGGTAAATTTCAGAAAATTTGATGCACGGGATAGCGGACGATCTCGCCGTCGTCTAACGGAAAGCGCTCTGTCGGCAGGCACGGGGGGGTCTGTGAGGTCCGATCGGAGCGCGATGTGAGTTTTCACCTAATTTTGCGTAAGGTTCACTGACCGTAGCGCCGGCTTGGATTATGATAATGCCGGAACGGAAAGTATCTTGCGCAAGTCAATCGGGATGCGACGGATGAGGGAAAAAGCGCTTAGATCGTCATACCTGTCATTGGCGGAGCCTGCGCAAACGTTTATTTCAAAGCGCCGACGATGGTTTTTGCGAGTACAAGAAAGAGGACTCTTCCCGTTCGGGGATAGTCCTCTTTTTTCAGCGATGGTTGTTGAGTGCCGGACGAGCGCCGGCGCCTATCGGTTAAATTTGATACGGATGTCCTGATTGTGATCGCCGAAGCCCTTTCCGAACAGGTTCATGCCTCCTTGGTATTTCGCATCGTCTTTGACGCCGATGCGGATGGAGATAAAGTCGTTTTCAAAGATGTGCAAGTCGCTGAATTTTCTGAGACTGATTTCTTCGGCGCCTAAAAGACTGTTCCTTTCTCCGATTTTCCAAGTGACAAGCATGCCGTATTGTGTCATGACGTCCGGCCACCAGTCGGGGTTGAGGCGGCCGCGTCGGTCGCCGAAGTCCCCGGGACTGGTATACGTTCCGATCTCAATGCCGTTGATCCAAAGAGTGATATCGGATTTGAAATCGTTTCGGTAAAAAGGCGCTTCCGAACAGACTTCAAAAGAGATCTCCATGCGTTTGGCGGAAGGGGGGATCTGTCCTTTGGGTATGCGGTATTCCAGATATCCTTTTCTGAACCAGATCAGCTGCGCCTGGTAGCGTTCCGGCATGTAAAAGCAATTGTTCTCGCTGTCGATCCCAAGATTGCCTGTGAGTGTGGCGATACCGCAGTCGGGGAAAATCCGGCAGTCAAAATAGGAGCCGATCGGCAGGGAGATCTCGATTTCGTCCGATTTGGCGGTATTGTCGTTTTGCAGGTCGATTGAGATCCCGTCGCAGTTGCGAGAACACAGGCGAGAGCGCCCGAACTGCGACAGCTGCATCTCCGTTCTGACCAGTCCGCATGCTTCCAGAATATCCACATTCATGGAGGTAGAGGATACGGGCTGATTGAGCAAATCGCTCAATTGTTTGATGTTCATGCTTTTCACGTTGAGCGCTTTAAGAATAGCGAGGCGGTTGGGGGACGAGAGCGCGCGTATCACTTCAAGGAGATAGTTTTCGTCCTGAAATCCGAGTTGAACAATTTTCAGCATAGAGATTCCTCCGTCAGAAGATATTATATCGCCCCGAAAACTGTTTGTCAAGGATGATATTCAAAAATTCACGAATAAGGGGAAAGCAAATAAAATAATTTTCTGATACTGTATTTACATTGCCTGGCTTTATTTGTAAAATACAACAAAGCAATGAAATCATATCACAATGAAAAAGGATATAATGTTGCTGTTTAACACAAATAAATGGAAGGAACATAATTTATGAATTTCACAAGAACAGAATATCCCCGTCCGCAGTTTCGTAGAGAGATATGGCAGAATCTGAATGGGTTATGGGAATTTTGTTTCGATGACGAGGAAACGGGCGTCGCCGAGAAGTTTTTCAGCAAACGGGAACCGCTCGGAATGTCGATCAATGTACCGTTTGCGTATCAGTGCGAGGCAAGCGGGATTCGTTCGGACGAACTTCACGAGGTAATGTGGTATCGCCGTTCGTTTACACTGGACCGGACATTGAAAGGCGGAAATGTGCTTCTGCACTTCAATGCGGTGGATTATCGGGCGGACGTCTGGCTCAACGGGAAGTATGTCGGCGGACATGAAGGCGGTTATACACATTTTGCTTTTGACGTAACCAAGTATCTTGCAAAAGAAAATATTCTTACCGTACGCGTCATTGATCGCTATGATCCGTTGCAGCCGCGCGGTAAACAATATTGGAAACGTGAGCCGAGCCGCTGCTGGTACGTTGCCTGCTCGGGTATCTGGCAGAGCGTGTGGCTGGAAAGGACGGGACGCGGGCATCTTGAATATGCGCTCATTACACCGGACATTGATACCAACAGTATTTCGATCGAGACGTTGTGCGCAGGGCAATTTGATTGCTTGCGTACCGTAGTTTCCTATCAAGGAAAAACGGTGGGGACTTTTGATTTTTCGGCAACGGAACAGGATGGGCGTTATCGGATCCAGCTTGCGGAAGAGGACTGCATCGACGAAGTGCATTTCTGGTCTCCCGAGATGCCGAATGTCTACGATATTTTCTTTGAGCTTTTGGACGGCGGGGAAGTTGTGGATCGGGTAGCCGCATATTTTGCTTTTCGTAAGATCAGTGTGCTCGGCGATCGGATCCTGCTCAACCATGCACCGCTCTATCAGAAACTCATTTTAGACCAGGGATACTGGAACGGGACAGACCTCACACCGCCGAGTGCGGAGAGTCTGAAACAGGATATCCTTACGGCAAAATCCATGGGATTCAACGGCGCCCGCAAGCACCAGAAGGTGGAGGATCCATACTTTTATTATTATGCCGATAAGCTCGGGTTTCTTGTATGGGGAGAAATGCCCAGCGCATATTGTTATCGTACCCGTGAGGTCAAGCAGCATTCCGAACAGTATCTGGACGTGATCAGACAGCTCTATAATCATCCATCCGTGATCGTATGGGTGCCGCTTAACGAGAGTTGGGGCGCGCGCAAACTCTTGTGTGACGAGAGACAGAAATCCTATGCGCGGGCAATGTATTATCTGACGAAGTCTGTTGACAATACCCGTCTGGTAAGTACAAATGACGGTTGGGAAAATATTGAGGAAACAGATATAGTCAGCATTCACGACTACGCTCCGGACGGAACGGAGTGGGAACAAAAATATCAATGGAAGAATCTTCCCGAATTGTTTCCCATGCGCCGCCGCCTGATGGGAATCGGGGAATTTCTGACAGAGAAAAAACCCGTTATGATGACGGAATACGGCGGGATCGCCATGCAGACGAAAGGCGTAAAGCAGCTTCATCAGGAACGGGACGGCGAAAGTTGGGGCTATTCCGTGGACGATTCGCAGGATAAGGTGCTCGTACGGTATGAAAGTCTTAACCGAGGTCTGTATGCGTGCAGTTTTGCAGGGTTTTGCTATACGCAGCTTACGGACGTCAAGCAGGAGGTCAACGGATTGCTGGACGGCAATCACAGACCGAAATTTGACGCGGAGGAGATTTTGCGGATAAACGATGAGAGGAATTATCGGAAAGAATGAACACGGGAATTGTTTTTTCGATCGAAGAATTTTCCGTCTATGACGGTCCGGGGATCCGCACGACGGTTTTTTTGAAAGGATGTCCCATGCGGTGCAACTGGTGCCACAATCCGGAGGGATTGGAGGCGCGGATCCAGGTGGTAAAATCGCCGAACGGCTGTCTTCATTGCGGTGCGTGTGAGGCGGTTTGTGAGCATAAGGATGGGTGCATTGCCTGCGGAAAATGTATTGCAGTATGTCCGCGCAATCTCATACGTTTCAGCGGAACAAGATACACGGTGCCTGAACTGACCGAACGGCTGCTGAAAAATGCCGATTATTTGCGGCAGGCAGGCGGCGGCGTAACGTTTTCAGGCGGGGAATGTCTGATGCAGGCGGATTTTCTCATGGAAATGGCAGCCAGCCTCAAGGGGAAAGTGCATATCGCCATACAAACCTGCGGCTATGCACCGACGGAAAAGTTTCTTAAAGTGCTCTCCGTCGTTGATTATGTCATGTATGATCTCAAAGTTATGGACCGTGCGCTTGCCGTCAGATATACGGGTTGCGATAATCGTCTCATATTGGAAAATTTTCAAAAGCTTTCGGAAAGCGGTGTTCCGTTTGTAGTGCGCGTTCCGCTTATTCCCGGCGTCACGGATACTGTGGAAAATCTGTCCGAGATCGCGGAGCGGGTGCAACAGTCCGCGGCGCTCGGCGTTGAACTGTTGCCTTATAACAAGATGGCGGGCAGCAAATACGCATTGATCGGAAAAGCGTATGATCCGCTCTTTGATGAAAAACGCGAACCGAATATCGATACCGCGATCTTCTGCGAGAAGGGGATCGCCGTCAAAGTCATGTAAGGAGAAAAATTATGGATGAAAGGGTACAGAAGATCTATCAGAGACTGCAGAAGAGGGAGTATCGCTCGCTGCACAACAAGGAGCTGGCAGAACTTTCCGAAGCATGCAAGAGTACACAGGATCTTGCGCTCCGCAGTGCAAAACGACTGACGGAATTGGTACAGGCAGAGCGTGCGATCCTGTTCCCGGAGGACAGAATCGGCATGATGCGCACGGTGAAAAACGTGCCTCAGCTTTTGTGCGATAAGGAAAAAGAGAAATACCATGCTAACCACTTTGTGTTTGACGGCGCTCAGGTATGTAACATTTCCAGCGATTATGAGGGGGCGCTGCGTGAGGGATTTGACGGAAAGCGCGCCCGCATACGCGCCGAGATGAAAAAATACAGCGAGGGAAGTACGCAGTATAACCAATTGAAAGCAATGGATCTTGCGGTTGATGCTATCCTGCTGCTTGCAGAGAAGTACCGTGCGGAGGCGGAAAGAATGGGGAATACGCATCTATTGGAAGCGCTTTCCAATGTCCCCGCCCATAGCCCGCGCAGTTATTATGAGGCGCTTGTCATGATGCGGCTCATCAATTTCACGCTTTGGCTCAACGGAAACAAACATAATACTCTCGGCAGATTCGATGTGTATATGTATCCTTATTTTCAGAGCGATATTGCGCGCGGAACGCTGACGAGAGCGGATGCTTTGGCTCTTACGCAAGAGTTCTTTATCGATCTCAATTTTGATGCGGATCTTTATCCGGGGGTACAGCAAGGGGATAACGGGCAGAGTCTTGTTTTAGGCGGGGTGGATCCCGACGGCTGTGAAGTCTGGAATGAATTGAGTGAACTTTGTCTTGACGCTTCACTCTCGCTCAATTTGATCGATCCGAAAATCAACATTCGTGTGAGCGGTAAGACACCGTATGAGGTCTATTATCGCGGTACGCTCCTTACCAAGCAGGGACTTGGATTTCCGCAGTATTCAAACGACGATGTCGTCATTCCCGCTCTCGTGGATCTGGGGTATGAACTGCGGGATGCGCGTAACTATGTTGTGGCTGCATGCTGGGAGTTCATCATTCCCGGGGTCGCATATGATATTCCGAATGTGGATGCACTCAATTATCCTCAGGTCGTGCTTGATACACTGAAGGACGAACTTCTGTCCTGTGAGACGTTTGAGGCGCTCATGCGCAGGGTGAAGGCGGAGATCGGCAAGACGTGTGCGGAACTTGCCGGACGGACGAAAAATATTTTTGTGGAGCCGTCTCCGTTCCAGTCCGTCATTATGACGGATTGCATTGCACAGGCAAAGGATATTGCGTACGGTGCAAAATATAACAATTACGGCTTCCATGGAGCCGGACTCTCTACGGCGGCAGACAGTCTTGCTGCGGTCAGAAAGCTTGTCTATGACGACGGCAGTGTTTCTGCCGAACAGCTTTTGGCGGCGCTGGATGCGGATTTCAAAGGGTATGACGATGTGCGCGCCAAGTGCCTTGCAGCGCCCAAGATGGGAAATAACGATGATTATGTCGATGGCATTGCCGTGGAGTTGACCGATTGTTTTGCGGACAGTCTCTCGGGACTGAAAAACGACCGCGGCGGGATCTTCCGTGCGGGCACGGGCAGCGCGATGTACTACATCTGGTATTCCGAGCACCTCGGCGCAACGCCGGACGGCCGTCACGCGGGCGACCCGTTCAGCGCCAACTATTCTCCCTCCTTGAATGTTAAATTTGACGGCGTGTTGTCCGTGATCCATTCTTTCACGAAACCTCATTTGGGCAGGGTATGCAACGGAGGACCTTTGACACTCGAATTTCACGATACGCTCTTCCGTAACGACGAGGGGACGCGCAAAGTCGCGCGGCTGGTACAGTTGTTTGTGGAAAACGGGGGGCATCAGCTGCAACTGAACGCGATCAACCGCGATACGCTGTTGGATGCACAGAAACATCCCGAAGATCATAAGAATCTTATCGTACGCGTATGGGGCTGGAGCGGTTATTTCAATGAACTCGACCTCGAATACCAAAACCATATTATCAAACGGCTTGAATTTATGAGTTGATAAGGGAGGAGACCATGAAACATTTCTTGAAACGCCTGACGGCAGCCGCTCTCGTTTCCATGCTCGTTGTTGCCTGTGCGGTCGGATGCGCTGATACCGCGGACGGGGCAACCAAGGGGACGGAAATGAACGACACGTTTTATAATCCCCTGCGTGTGGAATCTGAGTTGGGTGATCCGTGGCTGTATAAAAAGGACAGCGATTATTATCTCACTTATTCCGAGGGAACGCAGATCGGCGTGACGAAATCGCAGTGGATGACCAATCTGACCGCGAACTCTGCCGATGAGTCGAGGACAAAAGTCGTTGCCCGGCAGAAGGCTCTCGGCATCGTGGAGATTTGGGCGCCGGAGATCTTTTTTCTCGACGGGCATTGGTACATTTATTTTACGGCGACACCCGACAGCAACGATGAGGATATCAAGGACGCCAATCGCAGAACTTACTGCCTGAAAAGCAAGACGGATGATGCAATGGGAGAGTGGGAAACAACGGCGACGGAAGTCAAGCTTCCCGAAGATATCCGTGCCATCGATGCGACGTTCATGGAGTATAACGGTGTTCAGTATATCATTTGGGCGGGATGGCCGGAGAAAAATCATACACAGGATTATCAGCAGGATCTCTATATCGCACAACTCAAGGACGGTGATCCGACGCAGACGGTACAGGACCTTTCCACCGAGCGCATCATGATCTCTACACCCGAATATGAATGGGAGATGCTGGGCGCAAAACAGAACGAAGGTCCCGTCGTGACCTATTCGCCGAATGGTACGCCCGTACTTCTTTACTCGGGGGCGTATTCCGGGTCGGACGGATATTGCATCGGCTATCTTGTACTGGATGGCGCAGATAAAAATCCGCTGAATCCCGACAGCTGGACGAAAGGGACGGAACCGCTCATGGAAACGGAGGACGATGTTATTTCTCCGGGGCACAACTCCGTCGTGAAATCTCCCGACGGAACGGAAGATTGGATCGTTTACCACGCGGCAAAATATTCGGGAGCCGGTTGGGACCGTACGATCCGTCTGCAAAAACTGGACTGGGACGGAGATATTCCAGTGGTGGAACATATGTACAGCTATAATGAGGAGGCGCCGATGCCTTCCGGAGAAACGGTCAACCGGATACGCTATGAAGCGGAGGACGCCGTTCTCGGCGAAAGTTGTTCCGTGATCGAGAGTATCTATGAAAATGAGGACGGAACTGCGGTAAATATGGCTTCGGGCGGAAAGGCGGTCCGTATTTCAGATGCGGAGGACAGCCTCACGTTTAAAGTGAACGTCGGGGAGAACGGACAGTATCGCATAGTTTTGCGCTATTCAAACCAGGCGGTATCGGCGACCGACGTCGAAATTTCGGTCAACGGGACTGTCTACAAGCTTTATACGCCTCGCACACCCTACGACGATACGTTCTGTACCAACGCGTTTTATTGTGATCTGTACCTGCGCCCTTCCGGACCGAATGAGACTTCCGTCCGCTGCGATCAGAACATTCTGATCGATTGCATCGTCGTTGATGCGTTGGCAAGATGAACGGGTAATCACGATGAAAAGACTTCGATATTTCGCTGCCTTTGTTCTTGCGGCAATGGCATGTGCGTCAGCATGTTTGTGTACGGGCTGCGGCAACGAACGGCTTTCGGACGGAGGAGTGGAGATGAACGATACCTTCTATAATCCTGTCAATCTGGTGGGGCATGATCCGTGGTATTACAAACGCGGGGACACATATTATTATGTTGTGTGCGAACAGATCGATGGAGATCAGGCGATCACGATTACTCGTTCTGAGAGTCTCACGACGCTCTATCCTGACTTTAACGATCCCGCCGTGACAAAAATCGTCTCTCCGGTTTCAGCGCTGGGGATTCAACAGATCTGGGCGCCGGAAATGTTCTTTTTTGAAGGACACTGGTATCTGCTTTTTACGGCGGCGCCGTTGGTCTTTGATGAGCCTGACGGCGTGGACGGCGCACGTCGCACCTATATCATGAAGAGTGAGACGGGGGATGCATTCGGCGAATACGGTATGCCGATCAAGCTGGAATTGCCGCAGGATAAGCGATCTATTGACGCAACTTTTATGGACTACGGTGGCAAACAATACGTCATCTGGTCGGGATGGCCTAATCGTGTTCATACAGCATTTTGGACACAGAATCTATACATTACCGAACTTGTAACGGGCGATCCGACGCGCGTTAAGGATACTTCGGACGATGCGCGTTACCTCATCTCGGAACCGGAGGAGGACTGGGAACGCCTCGGTTCCAGTCAGAATGAAGGTCCGTGTGTCACATTTGCGCCGGACGGTACGCCGATTCTCATGTATTCGGCAAGTTATTCGGGATCAGACGGGTACTGCATAGCCTATCTTAAGTTGGTCGGCGAAGATCCGCTTATGCGGGAAAGTTGGGAAAAGTGCAAAGAGCCGCTTATGCAGACGGAACTTCTCGAAAAGGACGTCATCTCTCCGGGACATAATTCCGTAGTCAAATCTCCCGACGGGACGGAGGATTGGATCGTATATCATGCAGCGAAGTATTCCGGCGCGGGTTGGGATCGGACGCTGCGTCTGCAAAAAATGACCTGGGACGGCAATACTCCCGTCGTAGAACTCTCTGCATGGACGCAGGAACTGCCCCTTCCGTCCGGCGATAAGAGCGAAAAGGTGCGTTATGAGGCGGAAAATGCACTTCTTCTGAATGAGAGTTATACGCGGGAATTTGAAGAAGGAAACGGCTTTACTTATGCTTCCGGCAATACGGCGGTCGCTTTTTCGGATGAGAACGGCGGCGTCACATTCGATATTACGGCAAAGCGAGCGGGAAAAGCGGTGCTGTCCTTCCGATACTCCAACGCGCAGGATCTTGCCGGGGAAAAGACGGCAGAGGTGGAGCTCAACGGAAAGAGGAGTGTATTGTCCGTTCCGTATACGCGTTATGAGGAGCTGTTCACGCTTTCGCAAATGAACGTTACGCTGCAGGATGGGCGAAATGTCATTACGTTTCATGGAAAGAGCAATCTGCTGCTCGATTGTTTGATCATAACATATTTGTAAACGGAAGGAGGAAAAATCATGAAGAAGGTCAAGGGGCTTGTATCCGTATTGCTTTCCGCTTCGCTGATGTTCAGCTTGGCGGCGTGTACGGAAAAAGAGACATATTCGGACTATTATACGTTCGATACAGGATCTATTGCCGGCGAACTGCTGTACGGGAGTTCAATGAAGATCGAACCGGTTATCCGCAATCTCGGTGAAGTCGTCGATGCGGATTATAACGTGAAAGTCACGTTTGACGGACAAGACGTCACGTCTTCCGTCTACAATGCGGAGACGAAGACGTTTGCGCCCGCAGAGCAGGCGGATGCGATCGGACTTTATACGTTTACGCTCACTGTCGTGGACGAGCAGGGAAACGAGATCGAAGATGACAGCGGTGAAGCGTTCAGTACGTCCTTCACGGTCGACTACTGCATAATGAATTTTGTGCCAAAGGCGTCGGCGGGGGCGGGTATCGATGTCAATAACGATGATCCGCTCAGCCCCGTCATTTCGTTCGGAGAGAACTATACGGGAGAAGGACTCAACGACAGCGGTCAGTATCGCGTGACGGGCGTCAACTTCTCCGGCGATTATGAGATCGTATACAAGGTCAAGGCGGACGCCATCAGCGGCGCAACTGACACGCGCTTCCATTTCGGAGTCGATCGTACGGACGAGAATAAGCGTGACGACAACATTGCGCTCAATGTGGAAGATGGTACGCTTTCCGCCTGGTTCTTTGACGATAACGGCACGGCAAGCGGCAGTGATTGGACGGGGACGGGCTGGATCAGTACCGAAAAATCGGTGAGCAACTATCAGTCGCTTGCAGACGGTTCCGAGCACCTTATCGGATTTACGCGAATCATTAATGAAACGAGCGGAAACGCTCACTATGTCGTCACTTGGGACGGCGAATACTTTACTTCTCTTAACATTAAGGGAAATTGGACGGACACGGTTGGCGCTGTATGGGTGGAATCGCAGAACGTACAGGGCAGCATCGGAGTGGAAAGCTTCCGCCAACTCGAAAATGATACGCAGGCGCCTACCCTGCAGTTGCATTATGAAGATATGGGGATCGGTTCTTCCGTGTCTCTCATGGATGGCATCGTTATTGAAGACAACATTTATGATGCTTACGATGCCATCGAGTGGACGGTGACTGACCCGAACGGAGAGGATGTTACGCCCGCAAATGGTCAGCTTACGCTTTCCGAAGGAGGCGTTTATACAATAACGGCTGTGGTCACAGATCTCAAAGGCAATGTATCGCAGACCGAGACGACTACCATCACTGTCTATTCCGATTTCAGCATCCGGGATGTCGGCTTTGACAAGTCATATAAAGCGGGTAGCGAGATCGCGTTGAATGTATCCTTTACTTCGGATGATCAGGGCATGCGGGATGAAATGCGCGTCAGAATCCTGAAAGACGGCGTGGATACAGGAATTTCCGTGACCGGAGATGCCGTAACAGGTTTCAGGTTTACGCCTGTCGAAAGCGGCGTATACGTTGCAGAGGTCAGCACGGTCAGCGAGGGTAAGAGTATCGTGAAGACGGCAGAGTTTGCCGTTGCCGGGGCATCGGCGGGGGAAATCGATATTTCCCGCAATACTTCTGTCGCCCGCACGCTTGTTTCTCATATTCTGTATGCGGATGCGGCGGAGGACGTCACGTTGCGCATTCTGAAAGGCGACAGCTATTCGGAAGCGGAAGATGTTACTGCACAAGTTGTCGGAACGCATACGACAAAGACATTGGAAGAAAATATCACCTATACATTCTTTACGCCTGACGCGGAGGGGAGGTATTATCTCGAGGCTTCGAGCGGAGAAGGGGATGCGCGGGCTTTGCGCGTCATGGCGATCGATGCGCGCAGCGATGCAACGTTTATTTATGACGATGAAAAGCTTGACGTTGCAAATGCGCAGTTCGATAAGGTGATATTCGGGAACAATATGATCATCTTCCGTGATAATGGTTCGACGGGATACAACACTTCCAAACTTGTCTATAATAATAACGAAACGAGCCTGAACCTTACGGACAATTTTACGATTGAGTTTAAGATCACAGATCTTGAATTCCATAATAAAAACAAGAAACTCTTCTTCTCACTCGGAATGAAGGGAGAAGGATTTACATGGAACGATATTACCGTAGAGGGTTCGCCCAAGTCGGAGGACAAGCCGGACGGAGACCTCTGGGGGTATTGCACCAATCTGCTTGGGTACGGTTGGGTGGAATATCAGTGGCGTTCCACATGGCAGGCGCCTGTCACGGATGAGTTTATTCCCGATAACGATCCGGGTTATGAGGGAGATACGCCTCAATACGCATTCCGCGACGGCAGTGAATATTCACAGTACGGTGTGGGCACGCATACCTATCGCATCGAGTTCCGCAAGATGGAGAATAATACCTTCACGGTACTGTTCTATATAGACGGCAGACCTGAAGCGACGCACAGAAATCTCAAGGCGAGCGAAAATATCCTCGATGTCGTCGTTATCAATTCGGATACGATGTCGGGCGTGCTTACCGATATTCGTTTTACACAAGATTGAAAACATGCAGACGTCCCCCGCATCTGCGGGGGATGAACTGCTCCGAAGGAGGTAAATATGAAAATCAGAAATAGAATATCTGCGGTTGCGCTCTCCGCGCTCCTTGCGGTCGGAACGCTTGCGGGATGCGCGGATAACGCCGGACAGCAGAGCGGCAAGACCAATATCGAATTTTGGGGCTGGGGCGATGATGCGGAAGTGCAGGTTTTTACACAACTCGTCGATACGTTCAATGCCACGCACGATGATATTTACGTTAACTTTACAAAGCGTCCGAGCAACACCTATTCAGTAGATGCGCTCAAACAGCTTCAGTCACGTCGTCCTCCCGACGTTGTGTTCGTCGGAGACAGCGACATCAAGAAATGGGGTTCGGCGGAATTGGACGTTCTGGAAGATCTGACTTCCTATGTTCAGCAGAGCGATGTGATCGATCTGTCGGACATTTGGGAGGGGCAGATGTCCCGTTTTCAGTTTGATCCCGTTACCTTTGAAAACAGTGCGGATGCTCCTGTCTGGGGACTTCCGAAAGATTTGGGCGCGACAGTAATTTATTATAATAAAGATGCGCTTGAAAAAGCCGGAATTACCGTGATCGAGGGAATGACGGCGGATATGGTTCCTGAAGATGAAGCGCACGGTTTTTATACCAAAGACGGAAAAATGTACTTCAATAACTCCATTGCGATGACGCAGAAGGAGTTGGTGGAGATCGGGAAGGTCCTCACGCAGGAACACAACCCGTCTTCACCGACGGAGTTCGGTTATTACTGTCAGTGGTGGTTCAATTTCGGCTGGTCGGTGGGCGGCGACGACGTTGCATATTTTGAAACGGATGATCCCGCATATAATGGCGGATATTATGAATTTGTGCTTAACGATACCAATCCCAACTACCGTGTTAAGGAAGGGGAGACGGTCACGGTCAACGGAAATGTGTATGAGGAAGGAGAGATCCTGTCTTATCATGACAAAACACAATTGACCGCATCGCAGAAAGCACAGTGCAACGAACTTGCCAGCATGCGCGAGGTATTTGATTTCTGGGTTTCGCTCGCAACGGGAAAGAATGCGGACGGTACGGAGAACGGGAATAATATTTCTCCGAATCCCAATGACAATATCGACAGTACGATGTTCACCAATCAACGGCTTGCAATGTATGTTGAAGGCCGATACATGGTTCCCGAGTTCCGCCGTGACTGTAAATTTGAGTGGGATGTCGCTCCGCTGCCCATTTGGGAAGGCGGTGTGGAGTCCGGGCATAGCGGATCTATGTGTATTTCCATGTCCAAGAACAGTAAAAATAAGGAAGCGGCTTTTGAGCTTATCGAATTTCTCTCGGGGCCGGAGGGACAGCGTGAGCTGATGAAGACGGGGTTCAATGTCCCCAATCAGAAATCCATTGCAAACAGCGATGAATTTCTCAAGAGCGATCTTCCGCCCTATAACAATGCAGTATTTGTCCGTGCGGCGGAAGTGCAGCGGGGAGGGGATTGGACCTATCTTCCGGATGACGCCTGGATCGAAGTTTGGGCGCCCACTCTGAACGGCGACGTTCTGAACGGTGTCACGACAGTCGATCAACTGTTCTCGATGTACGGGCAGGACGTTAACGAGAAACTCAAAGACTATACGAGAAAGAAGTAAAACCGGAGGATGCGATGGAAGGTGTAAATCGTATACGACCGGTGCGTGGGAGAACGCGTCGGAAATTGCTGACGGAAAATTTTTACGGAACTTTGCTTGCGTGTGTTCCGCTGATCGGCGCGTTCTTTTTCATGCTGATTCCGTTGGTGTTTTCGTTGATTCTGAGTTTCTGTTCGATGAAAGGATTCAATCCTGAAAATATTCAATTTCTCGGGATTGCGCATTTGTTCGATAACTTTATATATATTTTTACGGATCCTCTGTTCTGGAAGTCGGTTGGAAATACCTTTTATGCAGCGCTTTCCCTGCCGATTTCGATGGTTGTTGCGCTCATTCTTTCAGTGCTCATGAACTCGGATTTCAAAGGGAGAACGCTGCTGCGTACCATCTACTTTTTACCTTACGTCTGCTCCGTTGTTGCGCTGACAAGTATGTGGCGATTGGTCCTTGATACAAATTACGGGCTTCTCAACGAACTTCTCGGAACTGAGATCAATTGGCTTTCCAATGAAAAGACGTATATGCCTGTCATGATCCTGATGGGCGCGTGGACAAGCCTCGGATTTAATGTTATCCTATTTTCCGCAGCGCTTACGGGCGTGCCGAAGGCATATTATGAGGCTGCGACAATCGATGGAGCGGGATGGTTCAAACAATTCCGTTATATCACGCTTCCTTTGATCTCGCCCACTACATTTTACTTGCTTGTAATTGGGCTGATCAATGCGATTCAGGATTTTACGCGTTTCCAGGCGATCGGATTCGGCGATACCGGTCCCAATAACGCGGGGCTTACAATGGTATACTATCTCTATCAGCAGGGCTTTACCAATAACTATACTTACGGAATGGGGTTTGCCGCAGCTACTTCCTGGATCGTTGCTTTTCTTATTCTCGGACTGACAATAGCCAACTTCAAACTTTCCAAAAAGTGGGTGCATTATGACTGACAGACAGAAGGTCCTTCGGAAGGGCAAAAAAATAGTTGCGAAAGCGGTCGCTTATCTCATTCTTATTTTTGCCGCTCTCGTCATACTCATTCCGTTTTATGTCATTTTGATTACCTCACTGAAAGAATCTCATGCGCTTGCAACACATATTCCGTTTATCTGGTTTCCGAAGTTCAGCGAACTGTCTTTTCGTGCCTACGGTAATCTGTTTACGTCCTATCCCGTCATCGAAACGGGAAAGAGCATGGTGCTAACGGGAATTCAAAATACGTTCATTATCGTGATACCGAATACAATCGTAGGCATGATATCCTCCAGTGTGTCCGCGTATGCATTTGCCAAGCTGCGTTTTCGCTGGAAAGGACCGATGTTTGCGGCTTTGTTGTTTACCATGATGATACCGGGTATCGTCATGTTGATCCCTTCGTATATTATCTACGATTATTTTTATCTGACCGATACCTATTTCCCGTTAATGGTGCCCGCAATGTTTGGCTCTGCTGCCTGTGTATTCTTTTTGCGGCAGTTTTTTGCAGGGGTTCCGGATGAGATCCTGGATGCGGCAAAGCTGGACGGTGTCGGGTATGTAGGGATTTATTGGAGGATCATGCTTCCGCTTTCTGTCCCTGCTCTGTTGGCGCAGGCGATTCTCGGATTTGTGGCGGGCTACAACGATTATCTCGCACCGCTGATTTATATCGTAACGGAAAGAAAGTATACGTTGCAGATCGCGCTACAGTTTTTCAGCGGCGGGAATCTCAAGGATCTGCCGACTGTTATGGCGGGCGCCGTTGTGGCGATCATCCCTACGGTTCTTATTTATGTTTTTGCACAAAAATATTTTGTGGAAGGGATTGCGGTCACAGGTTTGAAGGGTTAATTGTGAAAAGAGTCTTTGCTGTGGAAATGAGAAATGACAAAAAGGGAGGATGCGCTTCAGTCGCATCCTCCCTTTAGTGCTTCTTACCCATGCCGTATGGATAGGTAAGCCTTATGTGATCCCCGAATGCGATAAAATGGCTGAATTTAGCCATAACGGGTGCATCATTGCGGTCAAAATAGCATTCACCCTTTAAGACCTGCAATCCCGATCAATGAAGATGGAGAAGAGCGGGCTGTTCTGCCCGGCTTTTTTTTGACAAAAAACTACCCGAACCCACTGCTGAGTAATGGTGGTGTTCGGATTAGTCCTGTGTTGGTGACCTGAGAAGGGCGTAAATCGAGTGGGAAGCCGGGAATACTTCGCACTTCGTGCTCGTGCGCCGCTTTGCGTCGGACGAACCCGCCCGTTTCTCGCACACGGCAAGGTCACCAACACAAAAAAGGACTAATCCATGTTCGGATTAGTCCTGTGTTGGTGACCTTGCCGGGAATCGAACCCGGGATTGCGCCGTGAGAGGGCGCCGTCTTAACCGCTTGACCACAAGGCCTCGTTGAAAGCTTTGTTATTATAGCATAATAAGTATAGCTTTGCAACTGTTTTTCACAAGTTTTGACAAATTTTTTTTAAAAATAACGGCGCACAGAGAAGCACGCCGGGAAATATTATCTTGTCAGTTCCGAAATGGCCTGTTTATATACTTTGAGCAAAAGTTTGACGCGGTCCAGAGAAATATATTCGTCAGCCTGATGTACGACTGGCTCGTCTGTCTCCTTTTCGGGTCCGAACGCAACACCGCGTTTTAATGCTCTTGCGTAGGTACCGCCTCCGATCGCGATCGGCTCGGCCGTTTCGTGTGTATTGTGTTCGTAGATTTTCAGAAGTGTTTGTACCAAACTCCCATCCTTGTCCTGCATCAATGGCGCCTGATGACGGAGTGTTTCAAATTTTACGCCGATCGATTTGATCTTCTCGATGACCACGGCATAGGGGATTGTTGCAGGATAGCGAATGTCGCAAATGACTTGCAGTTCGCCTTTGCGGAACTTGATGATGTCAGGCGAAAAAGTGAGACGTCCCGTTTCGTCCGCCAGCTCCGTGAGACCGAAACTGTCGCGGAATAGACAATCGATTACCTTTTTGACGTCAGCATTTTTATGTTCAAAAAACGTAAGAACGGGAAGAATAGCATTTATACCGAGTTCAGGAGTGGAGCCGTGTGCCGATTTACCGTGCGCAATGATTTTTTTGCCTTTGATTTCCAGTCCAAGTTCCCGTGCGCGCGTTACGGTGAGCGTGCGCGGCGTTGCAGAACACTCTGCACAGACCATATTGACGCTGGTTCCCCCGGAGAGATAGTTGAAAGGGGGATTTTTGATCGGAAAGTGCAGGCGGACATGCAGGATGCCCTTTTCCGCATAAATTACGGGGAAACTGCCGTCCGGAGAGAATCCTTCTTCCGGCATCGAGGAGACTTCGTTAAAGTGGTCGATGCAGCCCCAGCCATCTTCTTCGTTGCAACCGAGCAGAAAACGAATTTTTTTGTGCGGCGTAAAACCTTCGTCTTTCAGCGCTTTCATGGCATATAAAACACAGAACGCGGGACCCTTGTCGTCCATTGCGCCGCGACCCCAGATTTTATTATCTGATACTTCGCCGCCGAAAGGGGGTTTTGTCCAGCCGTTACCTGCCGGCACAACGTCAAGGTGTGCGAGGACGGCGAACTCTTCCTGCCCGTCTCCGAAGGTCACTTCGCCGATATAGTTTTCGTAATTATGTGTTTCAAACCCCATTTCCTGCGCAAGAGACAGAAAGTGCGCAAGACAGTCCGCTGCGCCTTTTCCGAACGGCATTGACGGTGTCGGGTCTTTGAGAGAGGAATCGAAACGGATGCTCTCGGAGATACTCTTTACGGTCTGCTCAAAACAATCAGTCATACAGCTTCTCCAATCAATTTCAATTCATTATACCCCATGGTAAAAAGGTTGTCAAGTATTTGTCGTATCTCGATGGTTTTGCAGCGACAAGAATGTATATAATCTCCGGATTCATGCAATTTATACGAAAAATTTGATGCTTTTTTAATGCAAAGCGGCAAAAAATATGATACAATAAAAATAAGGTGAAATTATGCATGAGGGACACAGACAGCGCATGTTACAGCGGCTTGAGGATGCCGAGCATTTGCAGGATCACGAATTACTCGAGATCCTTCTGTTCAATGCGATCCCTCGAAAAAATACCAATCCTCTTGCCCATGAACTTCTTTCGGAGTTTGCGTCTTTGGACGGGCTCATGCGGGCAGGTTATGAAGAATTGCTTCGCGTAGACGGGATCGGTACGGAGACGGCGGCATATTTGCGTTGTATTGCGATCCTCTGCGAGCGGCTGCAGAAGAGAAACGAGAAGTTTCCAAGATTGTTTAATGTGCGTACGTTTTCCGATTTTTTAAAGGAACGCCTTTCTTCGCTGAGGGAAGAAGTTATCGAATTGTTTGCACTCGATGCGCGGCAGCGCGTGCTCTCAGGCAAACGTTTTACCATACGTTCTTCCAATCGGGCGGCGGTCGAGCCGGAAGCGGTCAATCAGTTTATTGCCGCACGCAAACCTGCCGGGCTTGTGGTAGCGCATAATCATCCGGAGGCGCCGGCATATCCGTCCGCGGCGGATGATAAGTTCACCGCTCAGATTCAAGTGGTCTGCTCTATGAATAATATACGCTTGTATGATCATATCATCGTCGGAACGGACGGGACATACAGTTATTTCTTGGTCGGGCGAATGGAAGAGATCCGCCGCGCGTTCGATCTTAACGCGATCGTGGGAGGTAAGTTGCTCCGTGACTAGTCGGCTGCATCAGATCCTTGATTTTTTGTTTAAATGGGGCTCGGTCATTATCTTCGGTCTGCTGATATTCGTCGAAATGCTCATTCTGGTCAATAATTGGAATGCGGTTTTTTTCGGACATGTGCGGGCATTTTGGGTTTTGCTTCCGGTGATAGCTTTTCTTACGGCAGAGAATGCGATAAAGCTTTGGTGGCTCAAAACGTTCACTCGCCGTATTCCATGCTATGTCTTGGACATTCTCTGCCTCATAGTTCTGACGATTTTTTCGGACGGGACGCTCATTTCAACGCTGTATATCATTATCCTGTCCGAATTTTATCTCGGGCAGACCAGCCTTATGGGCAGCGTGGCGATGGGGATCGCGAGCATAGTATTGTTTTTGGTTGCGTTTGCGGTGTCGGGCGCGCTTAAGGAACAGAACGTCAATATTGCGATGCTCATTTCAAACGGCTTTAACGATATTCTTCTAATGACGCTGCATTTTCTCGGATTTAACTTTGTGCTGCATATTTATCGTACAAATAACGAGTTGAACGCAGCTCTGGAAGAAATTGAGCAGAGCAACGAGAAATTGCGGGCGGCAAACGCAGAGCTTAGCGAAAACCGACAGAAGCTTCAGGAAGCATATAAAAATCTTCAGGAAGTGACTGCGCTTGAGGAACGGCAGCGTATTGCAAAGGATATCCATGATACGGCAGGACACTCCATTACGACCATTATCATGCAGACCGAGGCGGCGAGGCTTGTGATCGACAGCGATCCGGCGGACGCCAAACGAAAGATCGCGGCAGCAAATTTGCAGGCGCGCAATGCATTGGAAGAACTTCGCGAGAGCGTACATCTTCTTTCCGGCGCGAAGGAACAGCTTACCCTGAGAGAGACGCTCATGAATATCATTCATGAATCTACGGACGGCACGGGTATTGTTATTCGCGCCGATATCGACGATATCACGCTTTGCAACGCAAAACACCGGTTTGTGTGCAATACACTCAAAGAGGGAATTTCCAACGGATTGCGGCACGGCAGCGCAACGGCATTTTATTTTGAGCTGAAACGTAAGGGCGAAAGGATTTCTTTTCTGCTTTCGGATAACGGGAAGGGAACGGATGAAGGTCAACTCAAAAAAGGGTTCGGTCTCAAAGGGATGACGGCGCGTGCGGAGGCGCTCGGCGGTGAGATCAGCTTTGAAAGCGAACCGGGAGAAGGCTTTGAGATCCACATTTCGCTCCCGGCAGACAATTTGTAACATTAATCGGGAGAAGACCATGGAACATAAAATACGGGTATTACTGGCGGACGATCAGTCCATTCTTGCGGACGGCATCAGGAGCGTCCTTTCGTCGTGTCCGGAATTGGAGGTCGTCGGAATTGCATCGGATGGCTTTGAGGCGCTTGATTTGTTGGAAAAATGTTCGCCGGATGTTATACTGATGGACATCCGCATGCCGAACATGAACGGCGTTATTGCAACACAGGAGGTCAAACGCCGTCATCCGGAAGTCAAGGTGCTCATTCTGACGACCTTTGACGACAGCGACTACATCCTCAACGCCATCAATAACGGCGCGAGCGGCTATCTTTTAAAAGATACATCCTCCGCGGCGCTCATCGACGCCATCAAAAACGCCTATGCGGGGGATACGATCCTTCCTGCCAAGATCGCGCGGCGCATAGCCGATGCGGCGCGTATGGTGTCCTCCGACAGAGAGATCAAACTCAAGCGCAGATTTGGTTTTTCAGATCGGGAAGTGGAAATCGCACTCATGATCTATGAGGGCTTCACTAACAAGCAGATCGCGTCCGCTCTCAAATTGACGGACGGCACGGCGCGCAACTATATCTCGGCGATCTATGAGAAGATCGGTTCCTCATCACGCGGCGAGGCAGTGGAAAAAATGCGTGCTGTCGTTACACAATGACGATGGGCTTGAGAGGCGGATAGTATGAAGAAAGTCAAGATCACTGTACTGAGAAAAACGCTGCAGGAGGATCTGGCAAAAGAGTATGGTGTTGCAGGACTCGCCAAATGTCCCATGCTTACCGAAGGACAGGTGTTTTATGCCGACTATGCCAAGCCGGATGGTCTGTGCGATGAGGCATGGAAGGCGGTCTATCAGTATGTCTTTGCACTCGCGCACGGCGTGAAGGAGCCGTTTTATTACTGCGATTGGATCGCGGATGGGGGCGTTGCAATCTGCTCGTGCAATGACGGGCTGCGCCCCGTTATTTTCAAGCTGGAGGCGACGGACATTCCGGCTACGATCGATTACACGCCCGTCAGCGAACCATGACGACGCGCGAGGAGTTTGTCTCGTTCGCACTTACGCTGGAGAACGTCTACACTGACAGGCCGTTTCACGATGACAACTGGGTACTGTTGCGCCATACAGTCAGCAAAAAGACGTTCGCGTTCACCTTTATGCGGCAGGGGTATCTGTGGGTCAATCTGAAGTTTCCGCCTGACTGGCGGGAGTTTTTCCGCTTGGTCTATCCTTCCTGCCTTCCCGCTTATCACATGAACAAGGAACATTGGAGTTCCGTCATTCTGGACGGGAGCATCCCCGATGAAGAACTCATGCGCATGACGCGGATGAGCTATGACATGACCCTTCCACCCGAAAAGATGGGCGACGGGAAGAAGCGTACATAGAAAAAAGAGGCGGCGGGATGCGCAATATTGCGCATCCCGCCGCCTCTTTTTTCTATGTAC
>JAGHIT010000098.1 GCA_017887095.1 Clostridia bacterium
CGTGCAAGCAGCTTCGCTTCGACGTAAGGCCCTTTCTTAACGCTTCTCGACATGATTGCTTCCTCCCTTAATTGATCCTCTTCAGGATGAACTTGCTCGTCGGATTCTTCTTCTTTCTCGTCTTGTATCCGAGAGCGGGCTTGCCCCAAGGCGTCTGAGGACCTGCGTGACCGACAGGCGACTTACCTTCACCACCGCCGTGAGGGTGATCGTTGGGGTTCATGACCGAACCGCGGACCGTAGGACGGGTACCGAGGTGACGGGTCTTGCCGGCCTTACCGATGCTGATGATCTCGTGCTCGAGGTTGCCGACCTGACCGATGGTCGCGCGGCATCCGACGGGGATGAGACGCATCTCGCCCGAAGGCATCTTAACAGTCGCATAGTCGCCCTCACGCGCCATGATCTGCGCGGAGATGCCTGCGCTTCTCGCGATCTGACCGCCGCGACCGGGCTTCATCTCGATGTTATGAATGGTCGTACCGACGGGGATGTCCGACAGGGGCAGGGCATTGCCGACCTTGATGTCCGCGCCCGCACCGCTCATGACTTTGTCCCCTACGTTGAGGCCGACAGGCGCCAGGATATAGCGCTTTTCGCCGTCAGCATACGCCAGGAGCGCGATATACGCGCTGCGGTTAGGATCGTACTGGATGCTCTTTACCGTGGCGGGAATGCCGTCCTTATTGCGCTTAAAATCGATGATGCGGTACTTTCTCTTGTTGCCGCCGCCGATGTGACGGACGGTGATCTTGCCCGCGTTGTTTCTGCCGCCCGACTTACGCTGATCCTCGAGCAGCGACCTTTCGGGCTTCTGCTTGGAGATCTCGCCGTATGCGGGCACCGTCATCTGACGGCGCGCGGGAGAGGTGGGTTTATATCTCTTGACTGCCATTTTCCTATCCTCCGCTGTTACGATAACGAGTTGAAGAACTCGATGGGCTTGCTGTCTTCCGCGAGCTGTATGATCGCCTTCTTCGTCGCGGGCGTATAGCCGCTGTTTCTGCCCATTCTCTTGAGCTTGCCGCGGCAGGAGACCGTGTTCACATAGTCTACCTTAACGCCGAACATCTTTTCAACGGCGATCTTGATCTGCGTCTTGTTTGCCGACTTCGCAACGACGAAGGTATACTTCTTGGCATAACTTCTTCTGTCGGTCTTTTCTCTGTCGGGTTCCTGAATGCCGTCATACCCCTTCTCGGTAAGGACGGGCTTTAAGATGATATCCTCGGGTAACATTATGCGTATACCTCCTCGAGTTTCTTGACCGAGCCTTTCGTGAGCACGACGACGGCGTTTGCAACGATCTCATAGGTGTTGATCTCGTTGACGGAGATCGTCGTGAGGGTAGGCAGGTTGCGCGCCGCGAGGATGACGTTCTCATCGTTCTCGTCCATGACGACGACGGTGCGCTTATCCAGCTTGAGCGCCTTGCGGAACGCCTCCATCTCTTTGGTCTTGGGCGCGCTGACCTTCAGCTCGTCCACAACAAACAATTCACCGTCCGCGACCTTTTTGGAGAGTGCGGAAACAAGTGCGCCGCGCTTTGCGGTGGCGTTCATTTTCTTGGAGAAGTCGCGGCTCTTGGGTGCGAACACGACGCCGCCCTTCGTCCACTGAGGCGCGCGGATGGAACCCTGACGCGCACGACCGGTGCCCTTCTGTCTCCAGGGCTTCGCGCCGCCCCCGCGGACCTCCGTACGGGTCAGCGTAGACTTCGTACCCTGTCTCTGGTTGCAAAGATAGGTGACGACCGCCTGATGGATGAGGGGCTCGTTGTAGTCGGCGCCGAACACATTGTCGGAAAGCTCGAGCGTTTCGACTTCCTCTCCCTTCATGTTGTATACTTTCACGTTTGCCATGACCGTTCTCCTTATGCCTTGACGCTCGTCTTCAGCGTGACGACGCTGCCCTTGACCCCGGGAATGGCGCCCTTGACGAGGATGCAATTTCTCGCGACATCCACACGGACGACTTCGAGGTTCTGGATGGTGACATTCTCGACACCGTACTGACCTGCGAGGTGCTTCTGTTTAAATACACGGGAAGGCGTGCTGTTTGCGCCCATGGAACCCGGCTCCCTGTGTACAGGGCCGACGCCGTGCGTTTCCTTGAGGCGGTGCTGATTCCAGCGCTTGATGACACCCGTATAACCGTGACCCTTGGTAACGCCGGAAGCGTCCACCTTGTCGCCGGCGGCGAAGACGTCCGCCTTCACCTCGTCGCCCACAGCGTAGCCCTCGACGCTGTCCACACGGACCTCTTTGAGAACCTTGCAGGGGCTGACGCCCGCCTTCTTGAACTGACCGAGGTCGGGCTTATTGAGCGCCTTCTCCTTTGCGGGGAGAAAGCCGAGCTTGAGCGCCGTGTAGCCGTCCGTCTCGACCGTCTTGACCTGCACGATGGGGCAGGGACCTGCCTCGATGACTGTGACGGGGATCACTCTCCCGTCCTCCGCAAAGATCTGGGTCATACCCACCTTGCGGCCGATGATTGCTTTACCCATTGTAAAGTTCACTCCTTTTTCTTTATTTTCCGATACCTTTTATCAAAAGTATCCGGTATTACAGCTTTACTTTGATGTCAACGCCTGCGGGCAGATGGATGCTGTCCAGCAGCTTGGCGTTAGGCGAGTAGATATCGATGATGCGCTTATAGGTGCGCAGCTCGAACTGCTCGCGGGAGTCCTTATACTTGTGAGGGCTCCTCAAAATCGTGACGATCTCACGTTCCGTAGGAAGCGGGATGGGACCGGAAATCTTCGCGCCGCCCTTCTGCATCGTCTCAACGATACGGCTCGCTGCCTGATCTACCAGTTCGTGATCGTACGCCGAAAGTTTGATCCTGATCTTCTGACTTGCCATTGCTTACTCCTTCCTTTTTATACTAACTTGTATTTGCTTGTCAACGCTTCCGTGCGTATCGAGGACCCTCATGAAAAAAACACACGTGTTTTGCGGTGTTTTCTCGCAAAAGCCTTCGGTTAGTCGCAGGAGTCCGGCTCCCACATTTGTCCGCGGAAATTATCTGCCGAGGGGCTTTCCGACCTCGCTTTTTCAGTAACTTCCCGCTTCAACCCTATACGCCGTCAGCGCGGCAAAAAACTGCCGCTTTGACACAGCCTGTTTAATATACCATCTTTTACAAATGAAGTCAACTGTTTGAACACACCTTTTCCGAGAAATTTTGCTTTTTTTCGGCGAAATTTTTTGCGCCACAAGATATGACAATTGTTGCCCCGATCCTTACAAGATATACTTCCTATTACATTATAATATAAAGAGCAAATATTGAGTGGACTATGACGAATCGTTTGACAACCCACTTCCGTCAGGGTACAATAAAGCCATGAAGTATTACCGCAGAAAGTTTGCGCAGTACCCCGTATACGAATGGCTGGAGATCGGCATCCTGCTGTGCCTTGCGGGCGGATTTATGGACGCATATACCTATGTGACACGGGGCGGCGTGTTCGCCAACGCGCAGACCGCGAACCTCATTTTGATGTCCGTCGGACTTGCCACCGGCGGCGGACTCAACGCACTGCGTTACCTCGTCCCCATCGTCCTGTTTTTCTGCGGTGTTTTTCTCTCTGAACTGTTCATCCATATCGGCAAGAAAAAGAGCAGCGACTTCCGTGCGCACGGACTGGTCCTCATCGGAGAGATCGTCGTCCTTGCCGTCGTCGGCGTGCTGCCCGCAGGAACACCCGACATGCTCGTCAACGCCGTCGTCTCCTTTGTGGCGGCGCTGCAATTCGACAACTTCCGCAAGCTCGAGGGCAACGCGTTTGCTACGGCATTCTGCACAGGCAATCTGCGCGCCGCGACGCAGAACCTCTTTTACGCGACTGTAGAAAAGAAAAAAGGCGCGCTGCAGGTATCCGGAAAGTATTTTGCCTGTATCCTCGCCTTTGTCGCAGGCGTGCTGGCGGGATACTTCGCTTCCCTGGCAATGGGCAGCTTCTCCATCTTTCTCGCCGCAATCATCCTCGCCGCAGCAGCCGTTGCCATCTACTTCGGGGCATCCTTCCGCAGGCGGCGCGTGCGCATCCGCCGCATCGCCGCAGAAGAACTGCCTGCCATGCGCGCCCTCGTCTGGGAGAGCTTTGAACGCAGCGTTGCCCCCTCTTTCGCGCCTGAGGGCGTCGAGCGCTTCCGTTTCTTCCTCTATGACGAGGAGATCGGCACGCGCAGGGACTGCTTCGGCGTGTTTGCGGGCGGCATGCTCAAGGGCGCGCTGATCGCCGAACAGGACGGCTCGCACATCTGCGCTTTCTTCGTCAAAAACGGCGAACAGAGACAGGGCTACGGAAGCAGGCTGATGCACAAATTTTTAGAAAACGTACCCGCAAAATGCGTGACGGTCAACGCCGCGCCCAATGCGGTGAACGCCTATAAGAAACTGGGATTCCGCGCCCAAGGCGATCTGCAGCACAGGGACGGCATGGCGTTCGTTCCGATGCAGTACGAGAAAAGCGGAGAAGGAGGAAATCAATGAAGCGAACGATCACCGTGACGGGACGAGGCGAGATCACGCTCTGCCCCGACACCGCCAAACTCACAATGGAACTGCGCGAAGAGGGAGCAGAGCATGCAGCCGTGACCGACGCATGCGACGACCGCGCCGAGCTGTTGCTGACCGCTCTGGAAAAAGCAGGCATCGCACGAGATTTGGTCAAGGTGCTCTCCATGCGCGTGGAAGCACACTACAAGACGACGGACGGAACGCGCATGCTTGCAGGCTATACAGCAGAGCAGCGACTGTTGCTGTTATGCAAATCGGACGCCGGCATCCTGGCGGACGTTCTCAAAGCAGTGCTCTCAAGCGGCGCTTCCCCCCTGCTCTCGCTGGACTACATTGTGCGCGATCCGGAACAGTATCGCGCACAGCTCATATCCCTTGCCGTCGAAGACGCGGCACACAAAGCCGACATCATCGCCCAGGCGGCGAACGTCAGGCTCGGTCCCCTGCTGAACGTGACCTACGCCCAACCTGCAGCCATGCCCCTGCGTACCATGCACATGGCAGCGCGCGGCGACTTCGGCGCCAATCTCACGCCAGACGATATGACACTATCCGACGAAGTCACTGCAGTCTACGAAATCGAATAACAATAGTAAAATCAAGTCGTCCCGCCCGCCGCAGAATGCGGCGGGCGGGACGATTGTTTTTTGTAAAAAATTACTCCGAATGAGACGAATTTTGCAGGGACGTCCCCCTGTTATTGATACCGTGCGCCCGATCGACGGTGCGGTTGCACAGTTCCGTCATCACAAACAGAAGCACCAGAAATGCACCCAGCCACGGCGGCAGCCACGCGAGGGAAACGTACTGCGCGAGCACGCCGAACAGCGGCGGCATGAAGGTCGTACCGAGGTAGGCAAACGCCATCTCCACGCCGATGACCGACTGAGAATTTTCCGCGCCGAAGTTTGCGGGCGTTGCGTGAATAATGGAGGGATAGACGGGCGCGCAGCCGAAGCCGATGATGAGAAAGCCTGCCACGGCGGCAGATGTTCCAAGCGGCAGCGCGAGCAGAACAAGCCCGACGGCGATGACGCCCGCGCCGATACGGATGAGTATCCGATCGCCCAGTTTTTCCGAAACAAACCCGCTCAGAAGTCGCCCCGCCGTCAGTCCGATATAGAAGAGGGAGCCGAGCATTGCGGCGAGCTCGGCGCTTGCGCCCTTGTAGCCCGCAAAATAGCTGCTTGCCCAGTACATCGACGTCGCTTCCAACGCGCTGTATGCAAAGAATGCGATCAGCAGAAAGGCGACTCCCTTTAAGCGGAGCGTCTGCGGGAGCGTAATGGGCTTTGCACGCACCTCTGCAGCCTGCGGTTTTTTCCAGAGGGGCAGAGAGAAAAAGAGCAGCGCCGTCAATCCGATCTGCACATAGGAAGTAACACGATACCCTCCTTCCCAGCCCGACGGTCCCGTCAGACAGGCGCCCATGATAAAAGGACTGACCAGCGCACCTACCCCCCAGAAGCAATGCAGCCAGCTCATGTGGCGGGACTTATAGTGCAGCGCCACATAGTTGTTGAGCGCCGCGTCCACGCCGCCCGCACCCAGCCCGTAAGGCACGGCAATGAGCAGAAGCATCCAGAAGGAAGATGCAAAGGAAAAACCGAGCATTGCCGCCGCCGTCATAAGGACACTGACCGCCGTCACGACGCCTGTACCAAACTTACGGGTAAGGAAATCGGAGGCAAGGCTGGAGACGATCGTCCCCGCCGAAATGATCATGGTAACGATGCCCATCGCCGAGAGCGGCGCATTGAGATCTTCGTGCATGACGGGCCACGCGGATCCAAGGAGAGAATCAGGCAAACCGAGGCTGATAAAGGCAAGATAGATGATCGCAAGCAAAAGTGCAGCCATACAAGGAATTTCGTAAGCGCAGGATGCGCAATTACTCCTCCGTCAGAAGAATGAGTTTATGAGAAAATTCGGTCAGCCAGCCGTTGGACAAATTCAGACCGACCCGCATATAGTACTCGCCCGTGTGGGTGTGACCGTCCAGCGTATTATAATAGCGCTTCTTTTCGTCCAGCCCGCGCAGTTTGAGAAAGCGGAACTGTTCCAGCTCCTTTAGCTTGTTCATAAACAGCACGAGGGAAGCCGACTTATCCTGCGAGACGCACTGCATGCACATATAGTTGCCCTCGCGCGGGGCGCGAAGGTGATAGAGCGTCCCCCCTTCGACGACGTCGCGGTGGTACTTCCGATAAAGTTCGGCATGCGCGGCGAGATCGGAGATCTCCGTCTCGGTCAAAACATTGGGATTCATCTCATACCCGTATGTACCGAACAGGGCGAGCGCCGCCTTTGCAGCATAGGGCGCGACCTTGCTGTCGTTGACGTGCGAACCGATCGCGGAGAGCGGATAGCCAAGCGACGTGTTGAACTGGATATCTATGCGCTGAGCAGGGTCGGACTCATCGCTGCACCAGATCTGCGGGCAATAATAGAGCGTGCCCATATCAAACCTGCCGCC
Organism: Clostridia bacterium; assembly: GCA_017887095.1. Classification (GTDB taxonomy): domain Bacteria; phylum Bacillota; class Clostridia; order Christensenellales; family Borkfalkiaceae; genus Gallimonas. The sequence goes on from JAGHIT010000098.1 coordinate 7,004, forward strand.
GCCCGAGGAACAGCCCTCGAACATGATATCGGGGTATTCGCGCGTCAGGCGCCCGAGAAGGGAATAGTACCCGAGAACCAGCCTGTGATAGATCTCGCCCTGCTTTTCGGGCGGGTAAACGCGCGAAACGTGTTCGGAGACCGTTCGGTTGTAGTCCCACTTGATATAGTCGACGGGGTACTCCTGCAAGAAGTCGCTCATCTGCGCGTAGATCGCCTCAACGACGGCGGGATTGGCAAAATCGAGGTGCAGCTGATGACGCATGAGCGAGAGTTCATCCTCCCCCCAGCCGAGCACATATTCGGGATGCGCGCGGAACAGATCGCTGTCCGGATTGACCATCTCCGGCTCAAACCAGATACCGAACCTGACGCCCTTTGCGTGGCAGGCGTCGATGACGCGTTTTAAATCGATCTTTTTCCCGTTGACCTGCCAGTCGCCCAACCCGGCGGCATCATTGTCCCTTGCTCCGAACCAGCCGTCATCGAGGACAAAGAGTTCCGCCCCGATCGTACAGGCATCCTCCAGGTAGGAGAGGATGAGATCGGTATCAAAGTTGAAGTAGCACCCCTCCCACGAATTGAACAGAACAGGCTTATAGTCCTTGTTTTTGGCATACGTCATCAGATTTTCGCGGATAAAGCGGTGGAAGGTCTGCGACATTTTGTCCACGCCCTCCGCGGAATAGGCGATGACCGCCTGCGGTGTCTGAAAATCATCGCCCGGCTCCAGAAGCCACTCGAAGTCCTCATCGTTGATGCCGTAGGTGATATGCAGTCCGCGGAAAGGACCGACAAAGGTGCGGAACTTGAAGTTGCCGCTGTAGATGAGGTTGAAGCCGATGACCTCACCATGCTCCATGGCGGCGTGGCGCTCTTTTAAGTAGACGAAGGGATTTTCCTCCGCCGAAGAGCGCCCCAGGTTGGAGGAGACCTCCTGTACGCCGTCCACAACGGCGTTCTCCGCATAGTCGCGCTCCTTCCCCCACCTGCCCCTGAAATGCACGAGGTCATAGTCCGCACGGGGAAGATCGAGCTGCATGGACATGGCGCGCGTCAGACGCACCGCCTCATCCGTACCGTTCTCAACGGAGAAGCTCTTGACGAGCACGTCCTTGTCGGAAAAGATGGTGAGCACGAGGTGTGCCCACACTTCGCGCGTACGGTCTTTGAGAAGAATATCCAGCGTCTCGGCATTCTCCCCGTGCGCATGCGGCAGCCCCTCCAGATCGGGCGCGCCCTCTTCTATCGTATAGCTGTGATATCGGAAGTCGGTGACGTACGAACCGGAGCCGTCGCGCACGATGAGCGGCGCGCCGCGTTTATCGGAAAGAGCATGCGGCGAGCACTCCAGAGGCGCGCAGTCCGCCTTGAAGCCGTCCGCATATCCCACGTCCGCGCCGCTTTTTACAAGATAACGCGCCGTTGCGTATCCGCCCGCATCACGCATGCAGGTAACATCGGTATAGTCCTCCATATGTCTGCCGAAATAGACCGTCTCCAAATAGCCCGCGTCATTGACATAGATCGCATAGCCCATGCTGCCGTTCTCCAATACAAACATGCGCGCGTCCTTGTGATAGGTGATCATTGCCGCCCTCCCAATATTTTTCTCATTATAGCGCATTTTCTTTTGCTTGGCAAGCGGGTGATCGCAACAAATCTCCATCTTGACAGACTTTGCGATCGGTGGTACAATAAACATGCGGAAACAACGCACGATAAGGAGGAAAGAGTATGGATGCACGTTATGAACCCCTGTTCACGCCGTGGAAGATCGGCAACGTGGAGATCAAGAACAGGATCGTTCTCTGTCCGATGGGCGGGACATCGCTGTTCGGCTGGATGGAACATCAACACTTCGACGAAGATGCGGCAAACTTTTTTCTGGAGCGAGCAAAGAACAACGTCGGGCTGATCATCCCCGGCATTGCGCCGCTGCGCGGCATCATGTTCGGCGAATGGCTGTACAAGGATAAGAAAATGTTTCGCCGGCTGAAAGATTATATGGTCAAGATCCACGCGACGGGCGCAAAGCTCTTTGTCCAGCTCACGGCGGGGTTCGGCAGGTCGTTTGCGATCACAAATCCCCTCGTCCCCTTCCTGAAACATCCCGCACTCGGCGTATTGCTCAAACCTTTTATCGACGTCTCCTATATCTGCGCGTCTCCTTCAAAGTTGCCTTCGCGTTGGGCGGAGGACGTCAAGGTGCGCGCGCTCAGAAAGAAAGAAATCGAGCATATGGTCTACGCCTTTGCCGAAACGGCGCGTCTTTGCAAAGAGGCGGGCGTGGATGGCGTGGAGGTCCACGCCGTACATGAAGGATATCTGATGGATCAGTTCACAACGCCCTACACCAATCAGCGCACGGACGAATACGGCGGAAGTTTTGAAAACCGCTATCGGTTTGCAACGGATGTCGTAAAGGCGATCAAGGCGAAGTGCGGGAAGGAATACCCCGTATCGCTGCGCTATTCGGTCGTCAGCAAGACCATCGGATTCGGCGTGGGCGCGATCCCGGGCGAGGATTATGTCGAAGCCGGGC
>JAGHIT010000099.1 GCA_017887095.1 Clostridia bacterium
TATTTTCCTTCCTTTCCGCAACGGTCTTGATATTGATGAGGTGCTTGACGCCCACGTTCTCGGAGACGGAGTTGCCGCCCCACGAACCGCAGCCCAGCGTGAGGGATGCGGGGAACTTGAAGTTGTACAGATCGCCGATGCCGCCGTGCGAGGAAGGCGTGTTGATGACGATACGGCAGGTCTTCATGATGGAACGGAAGTATGCGATCTTATCAGCGCCCGTTTCAACGTTGATATACAGCGAGGAAGTGTGACCGAGACCGCCGTCCTTGATGAGCCTGTCCGCCTTTGCGACAGCCTCTTCAAACGTCTGCGCCTTGTACATTGCAAGGACGGGAGAGAGCTTCTCGTGCGCGAACTCCTCGGAAAGCTCAACCGATTCCACTTCACCGACCAGCACCTTGCTGCCTGCGGGCGCCGTGAATCCGGAAAGTTCCGCGATCTTACATGCACTCTGACCGACGATCTTCGCGTTGAGCGCGCCGTTGATGATAATGGTCTTTCTGACCTTGTCCGTCTCTTCAGGCGAAAGGAAATAAGCGCCGCGCTTCTGCATTTCCGCCTTAAATTCGTCGTACACGTCGGCAAGGACAATGGTCGACTGCTCGGAAGCGCAGATCATGCCGTTATCAAAGGTCTTGGAATGAAGGATAGAGGAAGCAGCAAGTTTGATGTCCGCGGTCGAATCGATGATCGCGGGCGTGTTGCCTGCGCCGACGCCGACTGCGGGTTTGCCGGAGGAATATGCCGCCTTGACCATGCCGGGACCGCCCGTCGCAAGGATCATATCCGCCTCTCTCATGATCATACCGGAAAGCGGAACAGTGGGCTGATCGATCCAGCCGATGATATCCTCGGGAGCGCCTGCCGCAACGGCGGCATCAAGTACGACCTTTGCCGCAGCGATGGTGCACGCCTTTGCACGAGGGTGAGGAGAGATGATCAGGCCGTTTCTCGTCTTAAGGCAGATGAGAGACTTGAAGATCGCTGTGGACGTGGGGTTGGTCGTGGGAATGACTGCCGCCAGGACGCCGACAGGCTCTGCGATACGGGTGATGCCGAAGCCTTCGTCGCGCTCGATCACGCCGCAGGTCTTGGTATCCTTATACTGATTGTAAATATACTCCGATGCATAGTGGTTCTTGATGACCTTGTCCTCGACGATGCCCATGCCCGTCTCCTCCACTGCCATCTTCGCAAGAGGAATACGCATCTTGTTTGCCGCAAGCGCCGCACGATAGAAGATCTCGTCGACCTGCTCCTGCGTGTAGGTAGCAAACTTCTCCTGCGCCGCTCTGACCTTCGCAAGCATCTTGGCGAGCGACTCTTCATCGTTAACGATGAAATCCTTCATAACCGACCTCCATAATATTTTTTCCGGATTTATCGATCCTCGGTCACGCGCCGCATAGTTCTGCGAGCGAAACCGCCAAATCTTCATACTTTACCGTGACGCCCTCGGGAACAAGCAGGTGAACGGGAGCAAAACTCAGAATCGCATTGATTCCGGCGCCTACCGCCTGATCGCAAGCTTCCTGCGCCGCGCTGCGCGGAACAGTCAAAATGCAAACCTTCACGTCACTTCTTTTGACAACGTCACCGAGACGTTCCATCGGATAAACAGGTTTCCCGCCTACCGCGCCCACCTTCGCGGGCGAATTGTCAAACGCTGCAATGACGTGGATCCCGTAATTCTCAAATCCTTCATAGCTGAGAATCGCTCTTCCAAGTCCGCCGGCACCGACGATCACAGCGTTTGTCCAGCGATGGTAACCCAAAAATTTCTCGATATCTTCGATGAGAAGACGTACTTCAAACCCGAAGCGCGGCTTCCCCGGACGGGACGAAACGAGTGCCAGATCCTTCCTGACGCCGACAGCAGACAATCCCATATCCTTTGCAATCGCCGCAGAAGAGACATATTCGACGCCCTTTCCCGCTTCCCCTTTCAGATAACGCAAATAGGCAGGTAAACGGGAGACCGTCGCTCTGGATACCGCACTCTCCGCATTGACCATTTGCCCGTCTCCTTGCCGCCAATTTTATCGATAATTTTTTATCGATTCTTATTTTATCAGATTTGCGCCCATAAGTCAACTGTTTGAACGTAATTTTTTTCTTCAAACGTAACTTTTCTTCTGCGCAGCACCGTCTGCGGACGCAAAGAAAGTCCGCAAAAAGCGGACTTTCTTTCATTCTTGCAAGGCTTTGAGGCTGGCTTCCACCTTTCCCCTGGCATCCAGGAGCTTTTCCAGTTTTGCGCGCTCGTCGTCCACGAGCTTTTTGGGCGCTTTCGCAACAAAACTCTGATTATTGAGTTTTCCGCTTGCGCGTGCAATTTCGCTTATCACGCGGTCAAGTTCTTTTTCCAAACGCAACTTTTCTTTTTCCAGGTCAACAAGTTCTCCAAGCGGGATAAAAATCTGCCCGGCTTCGCACACACGGGAAACGATTTTCTCACCCGCTTCAGCGCCGCTCTCGATAACAGTAACGTCGCTTGCACCCGCAAGGCGCAGAATGGCGTTCTTGTTGACGGAAATGAGACGCTTGGCGTCCGTCGTAAGATAAACATGTACCTTTCTCGACGGCGGACAGTTGACCTCCACTTTCATCGCGCGCACCGTCTTGATGAGATCGATGACGCCCTCAAATGCTTTCGCTTCTTTTTTATAAGCAAGGCGGGAATTATAGCGGGGATATTCCGCATTGATGATCATCCCCTGCGTATCGGGCAGATAGGAATATATTTCCTCCGTGACGTAAGGAATAAACGGGTGCAACAGCTTCAGAGCATCTTTCAGTACATACATGAGAACGCAGAGCGCATTGCGTTTTTTATCGGGATCACCGCCATATAACGCAGGTTTTGACAGTTCGATATACCAATCGCAGAAATCATTCCACATAAAATCTGTCAGCTTGTCCGCAGCAATACCGAGATCGAACTTGCCGAGCGAGACAACGACTTCCCGGATACATGCCTGCAAACGGGAGATGATCCAGCGATCGGCGGGCTGCAGCCTGATCTCGCTCAGGTTAGGAATGTCGACCCCCTTGGCATTCATGAGCACAAAACGGGACGCATTCCATATCTTATTGATGAAATTGCGCGCAGCCTCCACCTTGGCATCGGTGAATCGGGTATCGTTGCCGGGCGCGACGCCCGTCATCAGCGCAAGGCGCAGAGAATCCGCGCCGTATTTCTCGATGATCTCCAAAGGATCGATGCCGTTTCCAAGGGATTTGGACATCTTTCTGCCCTGCTCGTCCCGGACAAGTCCGTGGATGAGCACGTCGCGGAATGGAACTTTATCCGTATATTCAATACCCGAGAACATCATGCGCATGACCCAGAAGGGAATGATGTCATAGCCCGTAACCAGCACATCCGTCGGGTAAAAGTACTTGAAGTCCTCCGTCTCGTCCGGCCAGCCCAGCGTCGAGAAGGGCCAGAGCGCGGAGGAAAACCAGGTATCGAGTACATCCTCATCCTGATGCAGGTGCGCGCTGCCGCAAACGGGACACACCGCAGGCGTCTCGCGCTCGCAGATAGTCGCTCCGCAGTCGTCGCAGTACCAGACGGGGATACGATGCCCCCACCAAAGCTGACGGGATATGCACCAGTCGCGGATGTTTTCCAACCAATTATAGTAAATTTTTGCAAACCGATCTGGTGTAAATTTGGTCTTGTTCTGCACAACGGCGTCGATGGCGGGCTTGGCAAGCGGCTTCATGCTGACGAACCACTGTTTGGAAACGATCGGCTCCACTGTGGAATGGCAGCGATAGCAATGCCCGACGTTGTGCGCGTGCGGTTCGATCTTGACGAGCAATCCCAATTCTTCCATCTTTGCGACGATACGCTTTCTCGCCTCGTATCTGTCCAGTCCCGCGTACTCACCTGCAAGTTCGTTCATCGACCCGTCGTCGTTCATGACACGAATGACGGGAAGCTCGTGGCGCAGACCGACTTCGAAGTCGTTGGGGTCGTGCGCGGGCGTGATCTTGACGGCGCCCGTCCCGAACTCGGGATCGACGTACTCGTCCGCCACGACGGGGATCTTCCGATCGGTCAGGGGAAGAAGGAGCGTCTTCCCGACAAGGGCAGAATAACGCTCGTCGCCGGGATGTACCGCGACAGCCGTATCGCCGAGCATGGTCTCAGGTCGAGTGGTCGCGATCACGATCTTCTCGCCACTTCCCTCGACGGAATAGGCAAAATACCAGAAATGCCCGTTTTCTTCCGCGTACTCGACCTCCGCATCGGAAAGCGCCGTCTTACAGCTCGGACACCAGTTGATGATGCGGTCTCCGCGGTAGATCAGCCCCTTGTGATAGAGGCGGAAGAATGCCTCATGTACGGCGCGGGAGCATTTCTCGTCCATTGTGAACGCAAGGCGCGACCAATCACAGGAAGAGCCGAGCTTTTTAAGCTGCTCGACGATCCTGCCGCCATACTTTTCCTTCCACGCCCATGCGCGGCGCAAAAACTCCTCTCTGCCGATATCCTGCTTGCTGACCCCCTCTTTTTTCATCTGTTCGACGATCTTGACTTCCGTCGCGATCGAAGCGTGGTCAGTCCCGGGAAGCCAGAGCGCACAATAGCCCTGCATCCGCTTGAACCGGGTGAGAATATCCTGCATAGTCTCGTCCATCGCATGCCCCATGTGCAACTGCCCCGTGATGTTAGGCGGCGGCATCATGACGGTAAAAGGCACCTTCGCGGGATCGATCTCCGCACGGAAACAGCCCTTGTCCATCCATTCGCGGTAGATCCTCTCTTCAAAATCCTTGGGATTGTACGTCGTTTGCATCTCTTCCATGTCTGTCTTTGTCCTGCAAAAAATGTATTTGCGCCCTTTCTGCCAAATAAAGAGCGCATATTTATGCCATTTTATACAGTTTCTCATTATAGAACATTTTTCTTTCGTTGTCAATTATTCCGCCTTGTTCATAGGATATATTATTCCTTAAAATTTACGGAGCTGACTATGAAAAAACTGTTGGCAACCCTCGGAGCGGCGATCTTCGCCCTCCTTCCCCTTTCCGCCTGCGGCGAACCTGCCGTACAGGACGGTATCACGACTGTCAGAGTCAATGAGGTGACGCACTCGGTGTTCTATGCCCCGATGTACCTTGCCGATGCCCTCGGCTATTTCGAGGAAGAGGGCATCAAGATCGAACTGACAAACGGCGGCGGCGCAGATGCGGTCATGGCAGCCGTACTTTCGGGCGATGCGGACATCGGGTTCTGCGGACCAGAAGCGGCGATCTATGTACTGCTCGGCGGTTCAAATGATGTACCCACCGTATTCGGGCAGCTCACAAAACGAGACGGATCCTTCCTCGTTTCCCGCGTCGACGAGCCTGATTTCACATGGGAAAGCCTCAAGGGAAAAGAGATCCTTGCTGGCAGAAAGGGCGGCGTCCCGGCAATGACCTTTGAATACGTTCTCAGAGAGCACGGATTTACCGACGAGGAGATCAACCTCAACTTCGACGTCGCCTTCAACCTGATGACGGGCGCCTTCGAGGCAGGCACCGCCGACTATTGCACCATGTTCGAGCCGACGGCATCCGAATACCAGGCGGCGGGCAAGGGATATATCGTCGCCGCGGTCGGCGAGGCGGGCGGTGAAGTTCCCTATACGAGTTATATCGCAAAACGATCTTGGCTTAACGAAAACGAAGAGACCGCAAAGGGCTTTCTCCGCGCCATCCTCCGCGGCGTAGAATATGCGCAGACGCAGGATGCAAATTCAATCGCTGAATACCTGGTCGAATATTTCCCCTCCACGTCCGCGCAGTCGCTTGCAACCAGCGTCACGAGCTACCGCAACATTGACGCCTGGGTCACGGATATGGCAATGACGGAGGCAAGCTTTGCACGCCTGCAGGATATCATCGCCAGCGCAGGCGAGCTGAGTGAGCGCGCAGACTTTGACGCACTCGTAGATAATTCTTATGTCACGGAAGTGTACAACGAGCTGAAATAACAACTTCCAAAGAAAGGAAACACCATGGAAAACATTCTCACCTTTCGCAATGTCACGCACATCTATCACACCGTGCGCGGGGAACTCGTTGCGGCACAGGATCTTTCTTTTACGGTGGGCCGCGGAGAATTTGTCGCCATTATCGGACCGTCCGGCTGCGGAAAAACTACACTGCTGTCCCTTGCAGCCGGACTTCTGAAACCATCCGAAGGAACCGTGGAAAGCAACGGGACTTTCGGATATATGCTGCAAAAGGATGAACTCTTCCCGTGGCGCACAATCGAAAAAAACATCTTCCTTCCCTTGGAGGTCAGGCATAAACGCACACCGACGGAAAAAGCACGGGCAATCGCGCTGGCGGAAAAATACGGACTTGCCGATTTCTTAAAAAGCTATCCCGCCCAGCTTTCGGGCGGCATGCGACAGCGCGCGGCACTTATTCGCACTCTTGCGACAGATCCGGATATCCTGTTGCTCGACGAGCCTTTCTCCGCACTTGATTATCAGACGCGCCTGAATGTCTGTGAAGACGTCGCGACCATCATCCGAAGTGAAAAAAAGACGGCTCTTTTGATCACTCACGATATCTCGGAAGCGATCTCTCTTGCCGACAGAGTACTGGTTCTGACCGCCCGGCCCGCCCGCGTTGCGCACTCACATACGCTGGATTTCGGAGACATTCCCCCGCTCAAGCGGCGGGAGCAGCCTCTCTTCTCCGTCTGGTTCGAACGTCTTTGGGGGGAACTCAACGCATGAAAAACAAAAACTACTCAAAAGAACATGTCCGTTTTTTGCAGAGACGCAAACGCAATCTTGCCATTGTCTGGATCATGCGAATCGGCGTTTTGGCACTGCTGCTCGGTCTGTGGGAACTGGTCACCGCACTGAATTGGGTAGATCCCTTTATCATGAGCTCGCCGTCCCGCATTGCAAATACTCTTGCCGATCTGTCCTCGGACGGAAGTCTCTATTACCACATAGGCGTGACGCTCTGGGAGACTCTCGCCGGCTTTGCGATTGCCGTCGTACTCGGATTTGCAATTGCACTCGCGCTTTGGTGGAGCGACACTCTGCGCCGCGTTCTCGAACCATATATCGTCGTACTCAACGCCCTGCCGAAAATCGCTCTCGGTCCTCTTATCATCATCTGGTTCGGCACCGGAAACGAAGCGATCGTCTTTATGACGGTGCTCGTCGGGTTGATTGTAGCGATCATGCACGTTCTTTCTGCCTTCATCGCGACTGACGCCAATAAAATGCTTCTATTGCGTTCCATGGGAGCAGGGAAATTGCAGATCCTATGGAAACTGGTTATCCCGTCCTCCTATCCTGCCGTTATCTCCATGTTGAAAGTTAATGTGGGTATGGCATGGATCGGCTCCATCATGGGAGAATACATTGTCTCGCGGGCAGGACTCGGATATCTCATAGTCTATGGCGGTCAGGTATTCAAGCTGGATCTCGTGATGAGCGCAACCTTTGTTCTGTGCCTTCTGGCGGCAGGAATGTATGCGCTTGTGGTATTGCTGGAAAAGGTACTCGTCAAAAATACAGACAGCTGAGAATGCCACCCCAATCATCCCGGCGACCGGATAAAAGATGTCGATGACACGTTCCAATCCGATCCGAGACAACACGAATGCCGCAAGGAGCACTATGCACTTTGCGGCATTCTTTTGCTTACCCAGCCGATCACAAGCCATAAACAGCGGATAAAGCGCGGACGAGAGCGAGGTTAAAACCGAACAAGCAACGGCAACGGTAAATACCCTTCTGCCCTCGATCACCGTCAGATAAGGCATGGGAGACGTGAGCGCCGACTCTCCCAGTCTTGCAATCCCTCCGAGGATACAGACACCGCAAACAAAAATGCATCCCGCCGCAAGCGCACAAGCATGCGGCGGCTTTCTTATTTCACACCCCGCATCCATAAGTGCCGGCGCCGAAAATGCCGTGTTCATACCCGCATACAACACGGCGCTCACGCCATCGGAAAATGAAAAATAACACAACGAAATTCCTCCGCTGCCAGTCAATACAACAAGCGCCAGCAAAAAGGGAACAAGCGCCGTATTGAGTACGCCAACCCCCTTTAAACCACGACACAGAAAAAAGACCACAAGAGCCAGTCCCAACACCGACGGTAACGGGGCATAGGTCGGAAGGAGCGCATCCAACCCGGCAATCATCCCTGCGCAGGGAAAAAACGAGACGGCAAGCAGCAAATAATATATCGCTTTCCCCGCTCTTCCAAATAAAGCGCACATTGCTCCTTGACATCCGCCATACCGTCTCCCCAAGGTAATAAACAGGACACCGTTCACGAAATACAACGTACATGACAGCAGAAGCGCAAATAAATATCCTCCGCTTCCGAAAAAACGCATGAGTTCTGCCCCTGTCAGAAACCCGGCGCCTACCGTCGTACCAACAATAAAAAGTGCTGCCCGAATGGTCCCCATCCTTGAATGATACGATATTTCGTGAGCATATATACCAAAACATACAAAATATCATAAAATTATGTCTGACATATTACTTTGATTATTGACAAAAACCGACAAATCGTGTATAATATTGAAAAAAACAAAGGAGCCGTGATATGGACGACGTTGTACAAACAGAACGCAATGAGAAATCGGTCAGTTCCGATCTGATTCGCGGCCATATCAACACCATCATTCTGCGCGCACTCTATGACGGCGATAAGTACGGCTATGAGATCATCGCAGAGATCGAACGCAAAAGCCACGGGCAGTATTCTCTGAAACAGCCCTCTCTTTACAGCGCTCTCAAACGTCTGGAGAAGGACGGCTATGTCACATCTTATTGGGGCGGATCCGTAAGCGGCGGCAGAAGAAAATATTTCAGTCTGACCGAATCGGGAAAAGCCATTTCCGAACAAAACCAATCGGAATGGGAATACTCGCGCACGGTGATCGACAGCCTTATTTCAGACAAGGATTTTGACTTTTCCAATCCTGCGCCTACGCTCGTCAATATGCGCGTCCTCAAAAGCTCAACCTCACGCGTTCCCCGCGGCGAAGGCGAGGACGATGAGCTGGATTATCTCCCCTCCTTTGACGACGATGCGGAACTCGATCAGATCGAGGAGAGTTATCAGGAAAAACTGAACGAGCAGCGAGCCGCTTTCGATGAAGAAATGCGAACTCGCGCCGAAGAGCTGACAAAAGAATATGATTGGCGCGAACAAGAAATCTCTGCAAGAGAAAAAGCGCTTGCCGAACAGCGTGCTGAATTTGACTTTCAGCGTGAAGAAACCGTCAGACAACAAGAGGTGCGTGAAACACAGCTTGCCCTGCGTGAGAAGGAGGCGGAAGAGAAGATCTCGGCAAGTGAGATCGCCATTTCCGAACAGTCACGCCGCGCCGAAGAACTCTCCTCGCGCGAACAGCAACTTTCCGAATCGCTTGCGCAAAACGAAATGCTGCGCAAGGAATATGCATGGCGGGAGCAGGAACTCGGCGCGAGAGAAAAATCCATTTCCGAACGACGTGCCGAACTTATGGCAAGCCGGGAGAGCGCGTTGAAAGCGCAACAGCTGCGTGAACAAGAACTGACGGAACGTGAACAAGCACTGGAAGAGAGGCGATCCGAACTGGAAGAAATGGCTGTATCCCGCCTCAACGAACAGCGCAGCGCACTGGAGGAACAAACCTTACAGGCGCTTGTCGAACAGCGTGCCGAATTTGACGAAGAAGTCCGCAAACGCAGCGAGGCGCTTCTCAAAGAGCATGATTGGAGAGAACAGGAAATCGCAGCCCGCGAACAGGCTTTACTGCAAAAGCGCGCCGAACTCGATGCTAGAAACGCCACTTTACTGAAAGAATATGACTGGCGGGAACGCGAGATCAGTGCGCGGGAGCTTGCCCTTTCTCAGAGACGAAACGACCTGAACGCCCATAACGAATCGGTCGCCAAAGACTATGAGCGCCGCGAGCAGGAGATCGATGCCCGCGAACAGGCGCTCGCAGAGCAACGCGCAGAGATGGAAGCCCAATCGGCGCGAGAAGCTTCTGAGTTGGAAGAATCGCTTCGCACTCAGATCGCTTCGCTGGAATATGAGCTGAAAGAAAACGAAGCAGCCTTGGAAGAAGCACAACGCCTTGCCGAAGAACGCCTGATCAATGCGGAAGCTGAAGAACAAAGGGCGCAAATCGCAAAGCTTGAAGAAGAGAAAGAATCGCTTCTGCAACAAATCGAAGAACAGAAAAAGACTGCCGAAGAACAACTCGAGGAAGAGCGAAAAAAATCGGAAGCTCTGCTTGAAGACGAAAAGAAAAAAACGGAAGCCCTGCTTGCCGATGAGCGTCAACGCAATGATTTTCTTTTAGAAACAGAGCGCCGCAGATCGGAATCAGCCATCGCGGCGGAAAGAAACAATTACAATATCCATTTGGAATCAGTTCTTGCGCAAGAACGCGCCAAACACGAAGCTGATCTGAAGGAGCAGGAAGAGCGAATTATTGCCGAGCAGCAAGAGCTTTACCGCAGGCAGGAACACACGATCCTACAGCGCAACTATCTCGAATTGCTCAACTGCCCTCCCTCCCGCCAGCCTTCCCGCGAGTACAATCATTATACTGCACCGACACCCGGTTCTGCTTCAGACCCGGAACAGCGCGCAGGAGAAGATTACCGCGCCGTTGTCCATCGTTTATTTTCCAATGCTGTCACGTCAGACGCGCATTCCGCTGCGGAAGCCAATGCTCAATCGTTGGACGGGATCGACTTTACCGATCTGAAGTCCCGTGCGGAAAAAGACGGTATACGCATTCAAACATCCGGCGGAAAACCGGGACGATATGAACAGGAAACGGAAAGCCTGGTCAACAAGGGAAAAGCATTGTTTTTCAGCGGTGTGGCTTTTTGCGCTTTCTGCTTCGCCATGGGATGCATCTTACTTGGACTCTCGGCATCCATCGCATTGCCCGCATTCTACCCCTATCTGCTCTGGGGCGTTGGTTTTGCCGTTTTACTCGTGACCGGTCTTGCTTATGCGAACCATTACGGCGCACGCTCCCTGCGCAAAACGGGCCCGGTGATTCTGAACTCCGTCATTGCATATATTCTGCTTGTAATCGTCACTCTGATCATTGCCCTTGCGATCCGGATCGATTTCAATTCCCCGCTAACATTGGCGGCATGGGTCACGATTCCCATCATTGCATATTTAGGCATTATCGTTTTCGGAGTCGTCTATTATATTCAGACTCGTCCGAAAAAAGACTGAAAAGGATAAAAGCGGGGAAGAAACTTCTTCTCCGCTCATTTTTTGTCAAATAATCATCCACGTGCGTAGCACGTGGTTTTTATTTTTCGGGCATAGCCCTTGTTCACTGGCGTAACGCAAATGCGTTTTTTAGTTGGCCTGCCAGCCATGCATTGGTTACTTGCTACCCGTCAA
>JAGHIT010000015.1 GCA_017887095.1 Clostridia bacterium
CGCATCATCGCAAAATATCTGCTCTTTGCCTTCATCGGCACCGCAATCGGAGGTGTGGGCGCTTACTTTGCGGGGCTGGGTGTCGCGCGCATGATCTACGTCAACTTTGAATGGGAATATGTGCTGCCCGCATACTCCTCCAATATTGCGATCGGCTTTTTCATCGGTACATTTGCGCTCATCCTCTTATCCACGCTCATTGCGACGGCGGTCGCGGGACACAAGCTCACACGCCAACAGCCCGCAGACCTGCTGCGCCCCAAAGTTCCCAAACGCGGCAAAAAGGTATTCCTGGAACGCATCCCCTTCATCTGGAACAGGCTCTCCTTCAAGTATAAATCCACAATGCGCAATGTGCTGCGCTTCTTCGGAAGATTCCTGATGACGGTCGTCTCCGTCGCCTGCTCGACGGCGCTGGTGCTCGCGGGTTTTGCCATCCTTGACTGCTGTCTCTTCCAGGACATCGGCGGTACGGCAATGATCGGGATCTCCATCATCGTGCTTGCGTTTGCGGCGCTGCTCAACTTCGTCGTGACATACACGCTGACCAATATCAACATCAGTGAGCGTGAGCGCGAACTTGCGACCCTGATGGTTCTGGGCTATCAGGACAACGAGGTCGCGGGCTATATCTACCGCGAGATCTACATCACCAGCGGCATCGGTATCCTGTTCGGACTGCCCCTCGGTGCGCTCGTCTGCCAGTTCATCTTCGTTGTCATGAGTTTCGGGTCCGTACCCGGGATCTCCTGGTTCGTGTGGCTCCTCGCACCCGTACTTTCCATCATCTTTACCGTGCTCGTCACGCTCATGCTGCGGCACAAGATCGTCCGCATCGACATGAACGAATCGCTCAAGGCGATCGAGTGATCGGGTGCGTTTTGCGCGCCGCGCCACAACGCGGCGCGCCTTTCTTTCCGATCATTATTTTGCAGACTTGTTTTTTGCGCGCAGCTGTGTTATACTGAAATGAAAGGAGGTCTCTATGGAAGAATTTTGGGAAACACTTAAGAACATCGGTCAGGATTTTGTCCAGAATACCGGCCTTGCCATCGTACGGACGATCGCATTTTTGGTGCTGGGTCTCGTCATCATAAAAATCGTACGCGTCATTGCGCAATCGGCAACATATAAAAGCAAATTGGACAATGCCGCCTCAACCTTTGTCGTCTCGATCATCACCGTTGTTCTGTACATTGCCCTCATTATCGTGTTGGTAAGCTCCCTTGGTTTCTCGACCGCGGGCATTATCGCGGCTTTTTCCGCCGTCGCGCTCGCCGTCGCGCTCGCACTGAAAGACAGCCTTGCAAGCCTTGCGAACGGCGTCATCATCATCTTTACGAAGCCTTTTAAAAAGGGGGATTACGTCGAGATCAACGGCATGGACGGTCTTGTACAGGATATCCGCCTGTTCAACACAAAGATCCTGACATACAGCAACGAAGAAATTATCGTGCCAAACAGCGAGGTTCTCGGGAGCAAGCTCATCAATTACAGCACGATGCCTCTGCGCCGCGTCGTACTTGCAGTTCCCGTCCCCTACGCTTCCGATATCGGCGAGGTACGGAAAATTATGCTTGACTGCGCTTCGGCGCATCCCTGCGTCGTCTCTTCCCCCGCGCCCTCCGTCGTGCTGGATGCGTTTGACAGCAGCGCATTGAAACTTTCCGTACGCGTGTGGACGCTCAATGAAAATTATTGGACGGTCAACAACGAACTCAAAGAAAACCTCTTCAACGCGCTGCGCGAACACGGGATCGAAATTCCCTTCGATCGCCTGGATGTGCAGCTCATTGGCGGAAACAAGGAAGGAGGCAACGCATGATTCAGTTTTTATTATCGGAATCGGCAGTCAGCTTTACGCAGCTCGTCATTGAGTATATCGTTTACGCCGCGATCATCGTTATCGGCATTCTTCTCCTGTTCGCCCTGCGGCGCTGCGGCAGGCTGCCCAAACACGCGGAACTTGCCAAAAAGCTCACAGATTTTGAAAGCGAACTGCGCGCCTTTCAGAGCAGTGATAAACATCTCTCCGGCTATCGCTACTTCAGGAACATTTCCAAGCTCATCAAACGCGCCGACAAACTTCTGTTTTACTCTGCGCAGATGGCGGACAGAGAGCGCGACAGCGACCTCGGCAGCGCATCGCTTCTCGTTGAAAATGCGCGCGATCTCTTACAGCCCCTGCGCTATGACAGAGACGCGGAACAGAACTCCTTTGCCGTTTCGGACGCCGCGGACAAGGTCCATGCCGCCGCCGAAACCGTGAACGACATTCTCAAACGCGACGCACAACTCAAGGAAAAACGCGCAAAAAACAAGAAGCAATCATAAAAAACGATGCTTCGCCAAAGAAAATCGATCAATGATTGCGCCGCCGCGGATTTCTCCGCGGCGGCGCATTTTCGTTGTAGTTAGGTTTGCATCAACAGTCGGCTTGCTGCCGACTGCTCGCACCGATCTCCGGCGCAGGATATCCGCTTATTGATAGATAAGCTGCTCACCGAGTTCCGTCAGGGCAAAATCCGGAAAAGAAGAAAATCCCTGCTTCTGTTCAAAAAACCCTTCCTCACATAATTGCTGCATCAGTTGGAAAAATTCCTGCAGCGAAACGCTTGGTCTCATGTTAGCCCTGAACGGATCATACTCCACAAACACCCAACGGTATCCTTTCGCGTTACCTTGGTGCTTCATCTGTTGAAAGATCTCCAAACGAAATCGTTCCGTCGTCATCATATATGTTTCTCCCGCTCAATCCATCCGATTGATCCCATTACTACCGGAAAGAATCCATGCAGCAGAAGCGGGATCGGCAAGATCTTCGCTGGAAATTTCATTCCCCCAACTATCCCTCCAACCTTCCGGATTTTCAAACACAACGTTCTTAAGCGCACAGTCAGAGAAAGCATTGCCCCCTATGCTTATCACACTCTCGGGAATGACAATGCTCGTAAGCCCGGAGTGTCCCTTAAATGCCATGTCGCCGATACTTGTCACGCTGCCGTCATCGGGGATGATACTGTTGCTGCACCCAAACAGCAGCGTTTTGCTTTGCGTTTCGATCAGACAATTTCCGGCACTATGATATACGGGATTCCCCTCTTCCACCACAATGCTCTCCAGTCCGGCACAGCCTTCAAATACACGTTCGCCAATGCTTGTCACGCTGTTGGGAATTTCAATTTCCTTCAGCCCGGAGCGACCACTAAAAGCCATGCTGCCGATACTTGTCACACTGCCGTCATCGGGGATGATACTGTTGCTGCACCCAAACAGCAGCGTTTTGCTTTGCGTTTCGATCAGACAATTTCCGGCACTATGGTATACGGGATTCCCCTCTTCCACCACAATGCTCTCCAGTCCGGCACAACCTGCAAAAGCATCCTCGGGAATTCTTGTCACACTTTCGGGAATGACAATGCTCTTAAGCCCGGTGCAGCCAGAGAAAGCATAATGACCGATACTTGTCACGCTATCGGGAATGACAATACTTTTCAGCCCGGTACAATTCTGGAAAGCCCAAGTCGCAATGCTCGTCACGCCTTCGGGAATATCAATACTCTCCAGTCCGGCACAGCCGTAAAAAGCATAATCACCGATACTTGTCACGCTCTCTGGAGTATCAATACTCTTAAGCCCGGCGCAGCCGTAGAAAGCACTTCCGCCAATGCTTGTCACGCCGTCGGGAATGACAACGCTCTTAAGTCCGGTACAGCCATTGAAAGCCTCTGTGCCGATACTTGTCACGCCGTCGGGAATTGTAACATCCGAGAGCCAGGTGATCCCCGCAAAAGCGCTCTCCCCGATTTCCGTGACGGGATGCCCGTTGTAGATAGACGGAATCGTGAGAACTGCATCGGACATTGTCCCGATGCCCGTGACGATATAACCGCTGCCGTTAAACCGGTATACCAATTGCTCGTCGGGTTCGGGCGATACGGACGGATCGGAGGCGCCGCAGCGATCGCATGCGCCGTTGACATAGTGATGCCCAAGCGAGGAAAGAGCCTGATAGGTCGTATAATCGCAGTTTTCGCACGTCTCATACGCCGCCCAACCGCTCTGTGTACAGGTCGGGTCTTGTCCCGCATGCGGAACAAGTCTGTGCCCCGCCTCAGGAATTGCCGTATATGTCGTATAATTGCAGCGCGAGCAGGTCTCGTATGCTTCCCAACCAGCCTGCGTGCAGGTCGCCGCCTGCCCTGCGTGGTAGACGGTATCATGCCCGAGCGCCGAGAGCGCCGCATACGTCGTATAATCGCAGCGCGAGCAAGTCTCGTACGCTTCCCAGCCCGCCTGCGTGCAGGTCGCCGCCTGCCCTGCGTGCTCGACAATGTCATGCCCGAGCGCCGAGAGCGCCTGTGACTCCTCATAGCCGCATGTCCGGCAGACACGCACTCGCAATCCCTCTTCTGTGCAGGTTGCGGCGAATTTTTCTTCCCACGCTCCAAAGTCATGCTCCGTTTTGCCGCTGACTTCGTCCGCATGTCCGCACGTCGCCGCATGCCAATGATATGTACCGTCCGATGTCCACGCCTCCGAATAGGTATGCTCGTGTGGTTCGGAATCGGGTTCCGGCTCCTCTTCCCCGGGCTTTTCGTCATCGGGTGCGGGCGTGGAAATCTGGTCACCATTGCCCGAACCGACGTCATTGTCGCATGCGGCAAAACCGCAGGCGCAGCCCGCAGCAAGCATGATGCACAATAGCGCCGTCAATAACTTTTGCTTCATCTCCGTATCCCTCCGAATTTTATTCGCAGGGCATGGAAAAGGGCGTGCACCGATCGGAAACACGCCCTGAATTGTATCTCCGATTGCTGCGACACAAACCTTCCTTACAACGGAAAAGAGATACGAAATGCCTATTCGTACCCGTTGTAAGGATGATTCAGTTTGTGTCGCAACTTCAGTATAGCATATGACAGCGTTAAATGCAAGCAAGTTAGCATAGCTCCCTGAAGAAAAACAAAAAATCGCGCCGCCGCGGAAACTTCCGCGGCGGCGCGCCTTAAGAGTCATTAAAACGAGAAATCCCGTGCATCTTTCCTTATAAGTTTTGCCGGCGATTTGACATCCGGCTTAGCCGATCCTCACAAACAGGTTTGCGTTTTCTGCTATCCGATGAGAAATCAATTGCCCGTCATGTCCAGGTACTCGTCGAAGGTCACGTTCTTATCGAACACCTTGCCGCCGTCCAGGACGATGATGCGGTTGCAGACAGTGTTCATCAGCTCCTGGTCGTGCGAGGTGAGCAGCATGCAGCCCTTGAACGCCGTCAGCCCGTTGTTGAGCGAGGTGATGGACTCGAGATCCAAATGGTTGGTCGGCTCGTCGAAGATGAGGAAGTTCCCCCCTTCCAGCATCATTTTGGCGAGCATGCACCTGACCTTCTCGCCGCCCGAGAGCACCTTCGCCTCCTTGAGCGCCTCCTCGCCCGAGAAGAGCATGCGCCCCAGCCAGCCGCGCAGGTACTCCTCGTAGTGGTCCTTGGAGAACTGCGAGAGCCACTGCACGAGCGTCAACGAACAGCCGTCGAAGTACTCGCCGTTGTTCTGCGGGAAGTAGGAAGCAGAGATCGTCTTGCCCCATTTTACCGTGCCCGCGTCCGGCTCCGCCTTGCCCATGAGGATATCGTAGAGCATGGTGACGGACGTCGATTTGTCGCACAGAATGCCGATCTTGTCCCCTTTTTGCACCGTGAAGGAGATATTCTCAAAGTACCCCGCCTTGGTCAGCCCCTCGACGGCGAGGATGTCGTTGCCGATCTCGCGCTCGAACTTGAAGTCGATGAAGGGATATTTGCGAAGAGAGGGCTTGAAGTCGGAAATGGTCAGCTTCTCCAGTTCCTTCTTTCTGGACGTCGCCTGACGGGACTTGGACGCGTTCGCCGCAAAGCGCGCGATGAACTCCTTGAGTTCGGCGGCACGCTGCTCCGCCTTCTTGTTGGCGTCCTTCTGCTGACGCGCCAGCAGCTGCGAGGTCTGATACCAGAAATCATAGTTGCCCAGATACAGATTGATCTTGCCGAAGTCCACGTCGCAGATATGCGTGCAGACCTTGTTGAGGAAGTGGCGGTTGTGCGAGACGATGATGATGGTGTTCTCAAAGTCCAGCAGATAGTTTTCCAGCCAGCGCACCGTCTTTAAGTCGAGGTTGTTGGTCGGCTCGTCGAGGAGCAGGACGTCGGGATTGCCGAACAGCGCCTGCGCGAGCAGCACCTTGACTTTCTGCTTGGCGTCCAGTTCGCCCATCGTCATATAGTGATATTCCTCGGGAATGTCCAGCTCGTTTAAAAGCGTCTGCGCCTCACTCTCCGCCTCCCAGCCGCCGAGCTCGGCAAACTCCGCCTCCAGCTCGGACGCGCGCACGCCGTCCTCCTCGGTGAATTCGGCATGGGCATAGAGGGCGTCCTTTTCGTCCATGATCTCCACAAGGCGCTTGTGCCCGAGCATGACGGTACGCAGCACCGTCTCAAAGTCGTACTTATTCTGGTTCTGGGCAAGCACCGACATGCGCTCGTTTTTGCCAAGGATGACCTCCCCCTTGTTGGGCTCGATCTCGCCCGATAAGACCTTCAGGAAGGTGGACTTGCCCGCGCCGTTCGCGCCGATGATGCCGTAGCAGTTGCCCGGCGTGAATTTTAAGTTGACGTCCTCAAACAGCTTCTTGCTGCCGTATTGCAAGCTGACCCCGTTGACCTGTAACATAGTGTTCTCCTCAATGTATTTCCGATGGCATTATACCATATCGAAAAACTTTTATCAAACAAAAAGGCAGCATTTGGAAAAACAATCGAGGGAAACAGGAAACAAAATATGATTGACAGCCCGCCTGCGGCATGGTATGATAAAATCAATATACTGAACGCAAAGGATAAGAATTTTGCATGATCGTACACTGCAACGGGATCGACATTTTTTATGAAGTTCGCGGCAGCGGCGCACCCCTTCTCATGCTGCACGGCAACGGAGAGACGCACGCCATCTTTGACGAGACGGCAAATCTGCTGGCGCGCTACTACTCCGTCTACACCCCCGACACGCGCGGACACGGAGCAAGCTCGGCCGTTTCCGAATATCACTATCAGGACATGGCGTCAGACGCCATTGCCCTCATCCAAGCGCTCGGGCTTGCGCGCCCCATTCTGTACGGCTTTTCGGACGGAGGCATCACGGCGCTGCTCGTCGCACAGCAGCGGCCCGACCTTGTGTCCTGCGTCATCGCGAGCGGCGCCAACGCCTGCCCCGAGGGACTGACCGAGGACTTTTTCGCTGAGATCCGCGCCGCCGAAGAAAGGCAGCACGATCCTCTTCTTACCCTCATGCTCACCGAGCCGCACATGGACGAGCGCGCGCTCGCCGCGATCTCCGTGCCCGTCTATCTTCTGGCGGGCGAGCACGACGTCGTGCGAAGGAAGCACAGCGAATGGCTCTCGCGGGTCATGAATTGCCCGCTCAGGGTGCTGAAAGGGCAAAATCATGATAGTTATGTCACGCATAGTACTATGATTGCAAACGAAATCCTGAAAATACTCGGCATTTCAGATGAAAATGCGGGGTAAAATGTGCAAAATTGACTCAAAAAGCCCAAAACAACAGACAACGCGCCGCCTGCGGTAAAAATCGCAGGCGGCGCGCCGTTTTATGCGCCTATTTTGGCTATTTGTGTTGTACTATGTTTGGCATAGTACTCTTTTTACGCTCATATTTTACAAACAGATAGGCAATAACGACCCCTACAACGAACAGAACGAGCCCTAAAACGAGGTCAAGCACGTTGAGCTCAATCCCCCACGCCTGATAGACGGCGTAAACGTCAGGATTGAAGAACATAGTCACGATCGAGCCGAGGGACAGCCCGCAGATAACGAAGAACGCCGCCGCTCTGCGCTTTTCAAACAGCTTTGTGAGCAATTTGGAGAACGTCACAAGACCTAAAACAAATCCCACGGCAAGGCAGGCATATACGCCGAATACGGCGGGATTCTCCTGCCAGTAACTCAAATGTACTGACTGCATAATGGGAGTGAAGTACCCGAATGCCATCAGCAGCGCCGTGGCGCTCAGCCCGGGGACAACCTGCGTGATCGCTACGACATAGCCCAGCACGAGAAAGAGAATGTAGTGCCCGACATTCAGATTTTCGAGCGAGCGTACCCCCTCGGAACCATACACTGAAATGAGCGCGATCGCAACAGGAATGAGCAAACCGACTGCAAAGAGCGCAAGGCGCAGCGATGACTTTTTCTCCCCTTTTACCTCGTCCAGTACAGCGGGAAAAGCGCCCAGCATCAACCCCGCGAACAGCCCGATGACGGTAAACGGACTGATGTCAATGAGCCGCTGAATCGCGAGAAATCCGAGCACAAAGCCGATGACCAGTCCTATGGCGATGGGGATGAGAAACTTCACGCATCGCTTGAACTTTCTGACGATATTCCCGAGCGCATATAAAAGTTTGTGGTACAGCTTGAAGATGATGGCAACCGTCGAACCGCTCACCCCGGGAACGATGACCGCAAGTCCGATAAAGAACCCCAAAACGCCCGCCTTGGCGATTTCTCCGCCGTTTTTATAGGTCAGATCTGGCTCATTTTCCGGCGATTTTGCCTCATTTACCCCCTCTTTTTCGCGCTCAACACGCGTCTCAGCGGCAGCTTCTTCCTCTTCAGACCCCTTCTGCCCGCCATCGGGCGGGTCTGTGAGCTGAACGATATCCTGCGTCTTATGATCTTGTTCTTGCTCCATAACGATCTCCTTTGATATTGCCACCAGTATAGCACAACCGCAAAGCGGGCGCAACTGTTTGAACGGCAAACGAACAAAAGAGGCCTTGCAACTCCTGCAAGACCTCTTTTGTCCCTTCAATCAGACAATGCCGTGTGCCATCATGGCGTCAGCGACCTTGATGAAGCCAGCGATGTTGGCGCCCGTGACATAGTCACCCTCGCAGCCGTACTCCTTTGCCGCCTTGTCCATGTTGTGGTAGATGTTCACCATGATGTTCTTGAGCTTGGCGTCCACTTCCTCGAACGTCCAGAACAGTCTGCCGCTCGACTGCGCCATCTCCA
>JAGHIT010000100.1 GCA_017887095.1 Clostridia bacterium
TCCGCATCTGCCGCGGCGTGTTGAAGCCGGGCATGAGCGTGCTCAACCCCAACACCAACACGACCGAGCGCATCAGCGCCGTGTACACGGTGCGCGGCAAGAAGCTGGAGTCCGTCCCCGAACTGGGAGCGGGCGATCTGGGCGCGGTGAGCAAGCTCGCGAACACGGGCACGGGCGACACGCTGTGCGACGAAAATGCGCCCGTCATGTTCGACCCCATCCCCTTCCACAAACCCGTGCTGTACATGGCGGTGTACGCCGCCGTGCGGGGCACGGAGGACAAGGTGTTCGGCGGGCTCAACCGCCTTGCCGAGGAGGACAAGAGCTTTACCGTGACCAAGAACCCCGACACGGGCGAGACGCTCGTCGGCGGTCAGGGCGAAGTGCACCTTGACGTCATCCGCAAAAAGTTGAAGTCCAAGTTCGGCGCGGACGCCGACTTCCGCACGCCCGCCGTCGCGTATAAGGAGACCATCCGCGGAACGGCGAACGCCGAGGGCAAATATAAGAAGCAGACGGGCGGACACGGCCAGTACGGGCACTGCAAGATCCGCTTCGAGCCGTGCGAGAGGGACTTCGAGTTCGCCGAGGAAGTCGTGGGCGGCTCGGTGCCCAAGCAGTACATCCCCGCCGTCGAAAAGGGACTCATGGAATGCCTGCCCCACGGCGTGCTCGCGGGTTACCCCGTCATCCGCGTACGCGCGGTGCTCTACGACGGCAGCTATCACGACGTCGACTCCTCCGAAGCGGCGTTCAAGGCGGCGGCGGAGATCGCCTTCAAGGAGGGCATCAGGAACGCCTCGCCCGTCCTGTTGGAGCCGCTTTCAAAGCTCAAGATCGCCGTACCCGAACAGTATGTGGGCGACGTCATGGGAGATCTCAACAAGCGCCGCGGCCGCATCATCGGCATGGACACCGAGGGCGGCCTGCAGGTCATCACCGCGGAGGCGCCGCAGGGCGAACTTCTGACCTACGCCACCAGCCTTCGCTCCATGACGCAGGGCAGAGGCAAGTTCACCGAGAGTTTTGCCCGCTACGAGCAGGCGCCCGACAACGTGCTGCAAGCCGTCATCAGCCGATAATCCGATAAAACTTTGCGCGCCTCGGCAAGAGCCGAGGCGCGTATCATATTGTCCGCGACAAAGGGAAGCGCCCGCGGCGAGCAAATGCTCGCCGCGGGCACAAACTCTACGGAGCGTGGGTGTACTTGTACAAATTTTTCTGATACAATAGGCATACAAGGAGGAATTATGGATCAGATCGCAACGGGGAAATTTATCCGGGAACTGCGCAAGGAACGGGGCATGACGCAGCAGGCGCTTGCAGACATGCTGAGCATTTCGGAGAAAACCGTCTCCAAATGGGAGACGGGCAAGGGGCTGCCCGAAGTCGGGCTGATGCTGCCGCTGTGCGACGCGCTGCAGATCACCGTCAACGAACTGCTCTCGGGCAAGCGGCTGGACGGGGCGACCTTCCGGCAGCAGGCGGAGGAGAACGTCGCCCGCCTTCTGCAAGCGCGGCAGGAGGCAAAGAAGAAACTGGCGGTGTGCATTGCGCTCTGCGCCGTCAGTCTGCTTGCGGGCGTCGCGCTCGTGCTCACCGCGGGGCTTGCCGAGATGCAGACCTGGGCGCGCATCCTGCTCCTGTGCGTCGCCCTGTTCGTCGTCGGCGGACAGATCGCGATCATCTGCGTCATCGACCGCGAGGCGGGCAGCTTTGAATGCCCCTACTGCAAGGCGCGCTTTGTGCCGACGATGAAGCAATTTGTCCTTGCGCCGCACACCTTCACGCGCCGCCGCCTGCAATGCCCCCATTGCGGCAGGACAAGCTATTGCCGCCGCCGTCTTGACAAGTCGTAACTTTTTTCACAAACCGCCCGCGGCGAGTTCTCGCCGCGGGCGCGTTTATTATGTCCCATTTCCCCTCCTCAACCGCAAATAGCATTCAAAAATTTGGAAATTCGCTTGACAAACATGTCACGACGCATTATAGTTAAAATCAGTTAGTAAAATAACGGGAGGACGGATATGAAAGTAGAAAACCTCTCCAAGACATACCGCACCAAGGGCGCGCCGCCCGTGCAGGCATTAAGGGGCGTCAGCTTCACCCTGCCCGATACGGGCATGGTGTTCCTGTTGGGGCGCTCGGGCAGCGGGAAGAGCACGCTTTTGCACATTTTAAGCGGGTTGGAGAGCTTTGACGCGGGCGATATCACCTACCGCGGCAACCGCTTTGCCGACTTCTCCGAACGCGACCGCGACAGATACCGCAACAGCTGCTGCGGGATCATCTTTCAGGATTACAGCCTGATCACGGAATTGACCGTGGGCGAAAACATTGCGCTCGCGCTCCGTTTGCAGGGCGAACGCGACACCGACACGCGCGTCAGACACGCCCTTGATCAGGTGGGACTTTCGGGCTGCGAACACCGCCGCGTCACGCAGCTTTCGGGCGGGCAGAAGCAGCGCGTTGCCATTGCGCGTGCGCTCGTCAAGTCCCCGCGCATTCTGTTTGCCGACGAGCCGACGGGCGCGCTGGACGAACAGACGGGCAAGGACATCCTGATGCTCTTAAAAGCGCTCTCCAAGGAGCGGCTCGTGTTTGTCGTCTCCCACGACAGGGCTTTTGCCGAAACCTTCGGCGACAGGATCATCGAACTTGCGGACGGGCAGATCGTCTCCGACACCGCCCCTGCGGCGCAGGAGGAAGCGCCCGAACCCCTGCCCGACCTCCCCGCACGCCTGCCGCTCGGCACGGCGCTCAAGCTCGGGTGCCGCAACCTTCTGCGCCACCCCGTGCGCCTTGCATTCACCTTTTTGCTTTCCTTCCTCTCGCTTGCCTTTATCGGCATTTCCGTCAGCGCCGCCTCTTTCAATGAGGTAGACGCCTACGTCAACGCGCTTTACGACCAGAATGCCGAGCTGACCGCCGTCTATCGCTATGAAAACTACGAGTCCGGGTCAACCGGTTCCGCAGAGATAATCGAAACCATGCTCGGAATCAACAATGATTCCAGCCGCCCGATCGCGATCACAAAAGCGGACATTGACCTGTTGGAAGCGACCGTCAAGACGCCGGTCGCTCCGGTGTTAGCCACAAACGTATATTCCATACAAGATAACTTCTCTTCCTCCTCGGCGCAAGAGTTTGTCGACAAGATCAATGCGGCAATTATCGCCAACCCGAACGATCATTTCAGCATCACGCCGAATGGCTATCTGCAGATCGACGAGGAGCTGCTGCAATTCCTCGGGTATCAGCTGACGGGAGCACTGCCGCAAACGCCCGACGAAATCGCCATTCCCGAATGTCTGTTAAACGCCTTTATGGTCATAGGGCTGCGGGAGAATGAAACGGACTATCCGATTACCTGCGCCGAGGACATCATCGGACATACCATCAACCTCAAGCTCGTCCTGGAGAATACCTCCACCGGTCAAACGCAACCCAAGACCATCACGGGCGTCATCGATACGGGCTGCGACATCTCATGCAAGCGCTCCCACGCGATCTATCAGAGCGGGCTCCATAACATGAGGGGCGGAGAGCATTACCACGAGCTCCTGTTCGTCTGTGAAGGATATCTCCCCGAATACAATTACGCCCTTATCACACTTCCCGACGAACGCCCGACGCGCACGGCGCTTGTCAGGCTGGTCGCAGATTCTACGAACGGGCAGGAATTTTTGCGCCTCTCCAATACCTTCAGCAGCGATTTTTACCACGGATGCCTCAGTGCGACGCTCCTGCAAAACCTCTGCTTGTACCTGAGCGCGATCTTCTTTCTGTTTGCCTTCTTGCTGCTCATCAACTTCATCTCGGCGTCTGTCCGCGATAAGCTGCAACAAATGGGGATATTGTCTGCGCTCGGCGCGGGATTTTGGGAAAACGTAAAAATCTACACGGGCAGCGCCCTGCTCATCGGCGCGGCGCTCTTTCTGCTCTCGTCCGCATTTGTGCCGCTGTATGTCTCCCTTGCCAATGCGTTCATCACATATTATGCGCCCACCTCTCCTACGCTCATCTCTGTAACGTTTTGGCCGTTCGCCGCCATTCTCCTGATCGCGCTGGCAGCAACCTTCCTCGGCAGTTTTCTCGCGATGCTGCGCTACCGCAAGGTTGCCCCCGCCGAGATCATCCGCAGGGGACAAAATTGATTTTCTGACCAAACGCCCGCCGCGCCGAGGTTCCCTCGGCGCGGCGGGCGCGCATTTTATCCGTCGGATGTTACCCGTCGGCTGCAACTGACGGGACGAAAAAACTGTGACGCAAAGCCGACCGCCCGCGGCAGGCAAATGCCCGCCGCGGGCGGTTTCACGATCACTCCGCTTGCATTGTGGTACAAAACTCCATGAACGGATGCGAAAAAACGTCACCAATGCCGTGAAGCTGCGTCACGGACGATCTCCCAATGAACAGGTCACAGTCCGATACGCATGCCCGACCGCAGGCAGAAAGACTTCCAGCAGGTCCCTCGTTCCGATCCGCAGACTGGACGTATTGACACACGGATGACAGCCGATCGCCTCCTCCCGCAGCAGGTCGGCGTCCACCAGCAGCTGCACATTACCGCCGCGATCGTTCATCAGCCCCAGCACGCTGACCGCGCCGACGCCAAGCCCTAGAAGCTCCTCCAGCTTCTGCGCAGGCGCAAAGGACAGCCTCGGACTTCCGATCTGCCCGGCGATCTGTTTGCAATCGAGCCGCTTGTCCCCGCGCAGCATCAGCAGATAGAAGCCATGCCCGTGCGCATCGCAGAGCAGCAGATTTTTGCAGACCGCCGCGGGACTGAGCAATGCGTCGACCTCTTTGCACGCCGCCATCGTCTCTACGGCGTCGTGATCCACCCGTTCATATCCGATCTTCAGACCGTCGAGCAGGTCGTAGACGCGCATCTCCCGCGCTGAACGCCCCGCCGTATCTTTCGGCCTCCCGACTGCAAGCTGCATTTCCCTCTCCTTTCAACGCCGCCCGGCAAATATGCCGCCCCGAAAGGAGTCGGCATAAACATACCGCAATACAGCGTTGTGACATAAATTACTTCGCCCCGAACACACGGGTTGTATGAAAACTACTTTTCCCTCTGTATGACCTTCCTCGAGACACAAACAATCATTGCTCCGCGGGCGTCTCTGCCTCTGTACCCTCGGTCTTCTCTGCGTTTCCCTGCGCCATTTTTTGCTTTCTGCCTTCAAGATAACGGTATAGGAATGCTGCTGCGACTGCACCTGCGACAGGACCTACGATGAAGATCCAGATCTGAGAAATCGCGGTGAAATCGCCGCCGATCATTTGCAGCAGCGCAGGTCCGATGGAGCGCGCGGGATTGACGGACGTACCGGTCAGACGGATCCCAAGAAGGTGAACAAGCGTCAGCGAAAGCCCGATCACGATACCCGTCACGGTCTTATTGTCCGTCTTTGCTGTCACGCCAAGGACGGCGAGCACAAAGGCAAACGTCAGCACGATCTCAGCAATCAACCCGATGAGCAGCGCGGGACCTTCCCCGTACGCCGCCTCAACCCCCGCCTGCACGGCATTGCCGCCAAGATTTTCAAACGAACCGAACAGCAACGCGACGATTAGCGCCCCGACGATCGCGCCCAGCACCTGACTGACAATGTACCAAAGACATTCTTTTGCGCTCATTTTTTTATTGATGAGCATGGCAACGCTCACGGCAGGGTTGATATGACAGCCGGAAATATTCCCGATGGAATACGCCATTGCCACGATGACCAGACCAAACGCAAGAGCCGTCGCAACAATACCGTCGTTTCCCGCACAGCCCGTTGCGACGGCAACGCCGCAACCAAATACAACAAGCAGCATTGTCCCGATAAATTCGGCGACACATTTCTTTGTGAGTGACATAATTGTTTCTCCTTTGCAGAACCTGCGCTCATTCCTTTTCCTCGGTCTTAATGTCGCGACAAGGTACTCGCAGCCTTTTTTCTGCAATATTATTATACACCCGATCTGAAAAATTGTAAAGTTTTTTGCAAAAAATTTTCGTCCTTCAGCGTAAATCCCGTCAGCGCTAAGCTGACCGCACCTGTGCTGCTCAATTCCGTCTTTATCCTGCTCCAATCGATTTCTTTCTCGTGCGCCGTAAACCAGTCCCGGACAACGGCAACCGGGGAACAATCTTTCTGCTGTCTCATCTTAGTGGGGCGCCGATGCCGATCAGCCGCAATAATCATCCACGTGCGTAGCACGTGGTTTTTATTTTTCGGGCATAGCCCTTGTTCACTGGCGTAACGCAAATGCGTTTTTTAGTTGGCCTGCCAGCCATGCATTGGTTACTTGCTACCCGTCAA
>JAGHIT010000101.1 GCA_017887095.1 Clostridia bacterium
GTCAGCACGAAACAGTCAAATCCCCTTGCAAGAAACTGAAGGGCGACGGGCTCGCTCTCGCGCTCGGAGATCATCGCATACGCGCCGCCCGGTATGACGAGAATGGCGGGATGCGTCCTGCGGCGCGTCATCTCGCGCATGGGCGTATGCGTATAGCAGGCGAGATACCCCTGCCGCGCCTCACCGCGCGGAACTCCAAATGCCTCATACAAATCAATTTTTTTCATTCTTACCTCTTTGCCGCAAGGTCGGCGAGATATTCAAAGGAACGGCGGAACGCAAACAGATCTCACTAATCACCGTCGCACGGCACAAAACAACACTTTCCAATGATCTGTTGAATCTTCAAAAAATCCGTCTTACTGTAAAATTCCATAAGAATCTTAGAAGCAATTTTTCCATTTTGCATTTTGATGGGATCTTTGCAAATGATCAGACATTCTCCCAAAAAAGGGGAACGCGTCACCTTTGCAATGTCCCGATACGGAACAACATATTTCACTTTGTTCCCACTCATACGAACAAGCCGATCTTCCTGAAAAATATCGACCACATGGTAATACTGCCAAATCGTATGAATCGCAACGCCGATCAAGGAGATCGCAACAAGCAGGGAACATACGCTCACGAGCACATGCAGCAGGAGATCTTCCGAATTAGATGCAGATACAGCCTGAATGATCGCATATACCATCAGCCCACCAAACAAAGCCCCCGCAACAATCAGAACGGCAGCCCCAACGGCGGTCATGACCTTGGATTGTCTGACTTTATATTCCATCAAAACTCTCCCGCATATGATATGCTTCCGCAGATCGTTGGAGATTACGAAGAATCGGCCCGATCATCCATCGAATTTTTCATTCTTACCCCTTCGCCGCAAGATCGGCGAGATATTCAAAGGAGCGACGGAGCTCTTCCGGCTCGTCATAGTCGCGGGCGTAATTTTCGATGAGCACCGCGCCGTCGAACCCGATGCCCCGAAGCCGCGCGAACAGTTCCGCAAAGTCAAAGACGCCCTGTCCCGGAAGGCACATTTTGCCCTCTGCCGTCACATCGCTGACGTGCACGGTCGCAAGGTTACTCCCCATGTCGGCGAGGTATTCCCGCCAGTCATAGCCCGTGATGCGCGCCTGTTTGATATCCAGCACGCCGCCGAGACCTTGGCAATCCTTTTTCAGCAGCGCAAACAGTCCCGGGCGGTTATAGAGCGCCCATTCGACGTTTTCGTAGCACAGCCGCACGCCCGCCGCGCGGCAGGTCTCATAGATCTGCGCCGTCAGGGCGGAAAAGCGCTGCCAGTTTTCGCGGAAGGTACGCTTTAAGCGCGCGATGCCGTGGAAGGTATAATTATGCGCGCCCAGAATGTTCGCCGACGCCAATACCTCCTTAAGCCAGCCGTAGGCGTCCTCCAAAACACGCGGATGCTCGGCATAGAGCTGCGGCTCAAACTGCGTATTGAGGACATGCACGGAATGGATCTCCACTTTGCCCTTTGCCGCTGCCAATGTTTGCGCAAAAGCAGGCGTATACTCACAAAAGGAAGTCAGGAAAACCTCAGCGCAAGGAACGCCCCACGCATCAAAGAGCGGAAGCGCTTCCTCGTTGTTCTTACGCAAAAAAAGCGATGCGGTGGAGATGCCGACCTTCATCAAAAGAACCTCTCCATCAGCTCGTCGGCGACGGTGTCCATCCAGCCCTTGGTGCAGTACAGGGTGAGAATGGTGAAGCGGTCGCGGATCTTGTACGCCTCCAGAAACATGCGGCGCACGGTGTCCGCCCCGACGTCCAGCTGCGAGAAGCGCGTAGGACAGCCGAGAGAAGCAAGCACCTCTTCCGCATAGGCATGCCCGGGGAGCTTTTCCGCCTCGGCATAGACGCGCTCACAGCCCTCGAACGCGGGACGGCTCCTGAGCGTCTCATATAGATAGAGGGAGACGATCGTCCCAAGCCCCACCTTGACGCCATGCAGCGGGATGTGCTTGCCACGGCGCAGGAAGTCCATTTCCAGGAAGTGGCTCATGTGATGCTCCGCACCCGACGCGGGGCGGGAATTACCCGCAATCACCATTGCGTATCCGGAGACGAGCAGCGCTTCCATGAGCTTTTCCACGCCCGCCGCCTCGCCGCGCTGCAGGGCAGGGATGCTCTCGTCGCAGGCGCGGACGGCGTCATACATGAGCGAAGCCGCCTCCTCCCCGTAAACCTCGCCCGTGAGATAGGAGGAGATGCGCCAGTCGGTGAGACAGCAGTACTTGGCGAGGATATCCCCCACGCCTGCACCGATCATGATGCGGGGCGCCTTGCATAGAAGGACAGGATCGATGAGGACGTCGGACGCCGTCTGCGCGGGACGGGTGATCTTGAACCCGTCCTCGATAAGGGGCGTCACGCCCGAGGTGAAGCCGTCCATCGACGGCGCCGTCGCATACACGCCGCTTTGGCGGTGAGTCAGAAATCCCGCATATTTGCACAGATCGTTGAGCGTGCCCGCGCCCACTGCGAGCAGATAGTCGTACCCCTCCCCTGCCGCAGAGACGGCGGCGACGGTGGGCTTATCCGCCACAGGCTCGCGCTCGGGCAAAATGAACGTCCCGCAATGCGCCGCCGAAGCGCGCACGACAGGCTCTATGCGGGGCAGAAACCGCTGTGTCGTCTGATCGGCGACAAGAAGCACTTTTTTACCCGCAATGCGCCGTTCGAAGACGGGGAACGTCCCCTCTCTGACGTATTCCGCATTGATGCCGAATTTTGCCGATAATCGCTGAATATCCATAATTTGACCTGAATGTGATATATTTTTTGTATTGCTAAACTTTCCTAAAGCGCCGTAGGTAAGCAGACAGGGAATGTGTGCTTCGGGATTTTAAGTGCAGCTCCGCATCAGGCAATTGACGAAGAAATATGCACCCGATAAACTTATTTAAAGATAAATTTACACTCGATCCCCGCATCATAGTCCCCGAAGCCCTTTCCGAAGAGCGTAAAACCACCGCGATGGTTGGCGTCCTCCGGCACAGATACACGAAAACGGATCTGACTGCCCGCAGAGATCGCAAGATCGGAGAGTTTCGTCTGAGAAACTTTTGCCCCTCCGAAAAAACTCCCGTGTTCATTGACCGCAATCACAACCTTCTTACCGTATTGACCGAGATTTCCATACCACCAGGAAGGACTTACCGTCCCCGTCCTGTCGTTATATTCCCCTTTGCTCTGATAGATACCGAGAAGCTTATTGTTCAGAAGAAAATGGATATCGCTCGGAAAATAGGCGACATAACCCGGCGCTTCGGAAGCGACTTCCAAAGAGATCTGGACTTCCGCCAACTCCGCATCCTCAGCGATGTAATTCGGAATAAAATATTCCACAAACCCATATGCCATCCAAAGGATGCCCGCATGAAAGCGCTCCGGATAGGAAAAGCAAGCAGGATCGTCAAATCTTCCAACAATATGCTCACGCGTTGCAATACCGCAGGTAGGATGCGCCTCGTAATCGGCATACTGCCCGACGTCAATGCTCGCGGATTCCACTCTTCCCTCCTCATGGGGGCGAGAAAGAAAATCAATGACGATCTTATCTGCAGCGAGCGAACAAATCTTCTGCGTGCCGCGAATCCCGGAAGAAGTAGAAATCTCGATGAGCCCTGCCGCATGCAGTTTTTTAACATGTGCAGTAATAGCACCGTTAGAGACATCAAACCGCTTGGCAAAATAGGCAAGATTCAGCTCTTTGTTCTCCAACAACTCCTCCAGGATGCCGAGACGCACATCCGAATCCAGCGCCTCATATAAAATCCGCCCCTGTCTGAAATCTTTAAGATAGATCATATCAGACCCCCTTTTACAGATTCCATTATACAGACCGAAACGCACAATGTCAACATGTTCGGCAATTCATCGTGTAAATATTTTAATAGAAAGTAAAACAAATACCGTGTTTTCCACATAACCCCCGACCCGTCCTCCGCGGCGGACGGGTTTTTATTGTATGCACCCCGTTCCACAAGGAACATCCGGAAAACAGAGAAAATGCACCGCACGACGAAGCTCCGTGCCGCACACAGGCATAGAATACAAGCGCCCCGCACGGCGGTTGCCGTGCGGGGCGCAAAATCCACAAATTATTTCTTTACACTGTCCAACAACACCTTGACCGCTGCCTTTGCCTCTTCGAGCGCCTTTTCGGCATCCGCTTCAGAGGCAGCCTTCACGGAGTAATAGATCTTGAGCTTCGGCTCCGTCCCCGAAGGACGCACGCAGATGAACGAGCCTCCCTCCAGCTCGTAATAGACGCAGTTGCACTTGGGAATGTCAAGCGTCTCAGTCTTTCCGTCCGCTGTGCGGCGGACAGAAGCCGAGTAGTCGCGCACCGCCTCCACCTTGAAAGGTCCAAAACTATCGACGCTGACCGTCTTAAGCGCATCGACGACTGCATTCATCTCCTTCATCGCGTTCAGTCCTGAGTACTGGATAGAAACATTCTTATCCAACACAAAACCATACCTTGCGTAGATCTCCTGAAGCCTTCCCCATACCGTCTTACCGATATAAGTATAGTAGCAGACCATCTCGGCGCACAGCATAGAAGCAACGACTGCGTCCTTGTCCCTCGCATGCGTACCGCGCAGATATCCGCAGGATTCTTCGAAGCCGAACACATAGGTATGCGAGCCGTCCGCCTCCCACTGTTTGATCTTCTCGCCGATGAACTTGAAACCGACGGGCGTTTCAAACAACGCGACGCCGAAGTCGGCACAGATTGCCTTTGCCATGCCCGTCGTAACGAAGGACTTGACGACAGCCGCGTTTGCCGGCAGCGCGTTCTCCTCCTTCAGGCGGGTGAGGATATAGTCAAGAAGCAAAATACCGACCTGGTTCCCGGAGAGCGCGACAAATTCGCCCTTTTCGTTCTTGACTGCGACGCCCAGACGGTCGGAATCGGGATCGGTCCCGAACACGACGTCCGCCCGGATCTTATTCGCGAGCGCAATACCCATGGAAAGCGTCTCTTTGAATTCGGGATTGGGAACGGCGACGGTGGAGAACTCGGTATCCTTCGTCGTCTGTTCTTCCACGACGGTGACATTGATCCCCAGTTCCTTCAGAATACGGGTAACGGGAACGTAACCGGAGCCATGTACGGGCGTGTAGACGAGCTTCAGATCCTTGCCGCACTTTTCGACCGCCTCTTTGGAGAGCGTGAGCTTTTTCAAAGCCTCGATATAGGTATCGTCCACTTCCTTGGGGACAGGCACGATCAGAGAACTTGTTTCATCCCCCGCGACGGAAAGGTAGTCCGTGATCTTCTCAATGAAGCCGACAACGATCTTGGTTGCCTCGGGCGACATCTGCGCACCGTCCTCTCCATAAACTTTATAGCCGTTATATTCCTTAGGGTTGTGCGACGCGGTGATCATAATACCAGCGATCGTCCCCAGATAGCGCACCGCATAGGAGAGCATCGGAACAGGATGCACATCGTCAAAGAGATATGCTTTAATGCCGTTCTTGGCAAGTACGCCGGCAGCCTTCTCTGCAAACAGACGGGAGTTTCTCCGCGTATCGTAAGAGATGACGACGCCTTTCGCCTGATCAGACGCCGGAAGCGTCTTGATATATTCGGAAAGTCCCTGCGTAGCGCGCATGACGGTATATACGTTCATCATATTCATGCCGCAGCCGATAATTCCGCGCATTCCCGCCGTACCGAATTCCAGCTCACCGCCGAAGCGATATTCTTTCTCCTTTTCGTCCGAAGCGATACTCTCCAACTCCGCCTTATCCGCCGCAGCGAGACGGGGATCAGCAAGCCATGCCTCATAGATGCTCTGATAACTCATACTTTCCACTCCTTATTGTTTATGCTCCGACGCATCGCGCCGCACATTTTCCCGATTTTAATTTTCTTCTGCAGCATCCTCTTTTTCGGATGCTGCCGTCCTCTCTTCCGAAGAAGCATTGATCTTCTTGTTGATCTCTTCCAACGAATCTCCTGTCGGATATTCGGACTGCGTATTCCCCGCAATATTATTCACGGAAACGAAATACTTCCTGCCCCCATCCTCGTAGTAATGCACAAACTGTATCGATAGCAGGAAGAGATAGGAAAGCGGTACGGTAATGAGACCCGCGCTCCCCAATGTAAACAACATAAAGACAAGATTGACGACAACGATAATATAATTCGCCACGAGGAAACTTGCAAAACGATGCAACAAGTTTTTCCGGCTGCGGAAAGAAATCGACATCCCCTTTGCAACCGACGTTTTCCCGGATAAAACGGAAGGGATCCACGCCGATACAAACGTCAGCTTTAAAGATTGCATGCAAAGATACACCGCCACTGTCAGCGACAGTGCAATCAGCACAGACAGGAACCCCCACGACGGGAACAGAGACGGAAGGTAGAAGAACAAAAACCAGCAAGCGAGCAATGTGATCGCGTCGTAAACAAACGTGATCGGGACATAAATGACTTCATAGAGCGCCGCACTGCCGATATTGCGGAAGAATGCCTCAGAGAACGTCGTGCGCGAAAAAGCACTCATGCGATCGTTCATAATGCTTGCCGCGGCAAAATGCGAAAGCCCGTTCAGAAACCGGGACAGAAGATAGATAAGGCATACACCGACGACCGCGCCCGCGATCGCCCCGCCATTTTCGGCAATGAGCACGAGAACATCGGCAATAGCCGATGTAAAATCGCTCTGGAATGTGGAAAGCCGCGCGCTGTCTCCGCTCACAAGTGCGCGAAAAAACTCTCCGACCAAACCGACAAGGGTATCCACTTCAGTGCTCGTCACAATAACGCTCAGCGCCAGTTCCAGAATGACATAGACGAGGCTGAGCGTCAGCACGCTGACGATCAGCCGATAGACGAGCAGCTTGAAAGCGCTGGAGAAATTATCGATCGTGATATGAAAGGCATTTCGAAACCGCATTTCAGTACTCCCATTTATGACGCAAAATATCCTCTCTGTCCAGCTTATCCGTCTCAAAATAGAGCGTTTCCATACGGATCCCGAAATTCAGGAACAGGAAGAAAAATAAGACGACCGCAATTATATGATACGCGGCATAAGGAAGAAGCGAACACAGAACGAGAATCAGGAACATTCCGATCACGGATATCGCAAACGACAGAAGCAGCTTCCCGCGTACGCCTACCATCAGACGATAAGAGTACAGGAGTGCCTCAAAAAAACGGAAACCGGTCATCTGCTTGCACGGCAACCAAAGATAGAGGATGGTCGCCAGATAAATGAGGGCAAAGCCGAAAGCCGCCATCGCAATGATGGAAAGTACATAAATTGCAGGAACGTTCGGAACGCTCGCAACGGCAAAAAGCACCGCCGAAAGCACGATCGCCCAAATCTCATACACCACGACCATAAGGAGCACATACACCGCCACCGACGGCAGGATATTCTTCGTCTGATTCCAAAGCCCGCTCATCGTTCGCTTTCCAAGACGCATGTGCTTTTCAACAAAACAGAGCAAAACGGAAAACGCAGGAATTACCGTTACGATTGCAAGCAGGCTGTACACCGCGCCGAGCCAGTCGTCGATGCGCAGGAAACTCCACGCATGCAGATATTCCAAAAATTCCGCACGGGGATCCCCCGTAAAAAACCCGGACCATACCGCATGAATGCAGTTATAGTCGAGAGAGAGCGAAAGGAAAACTGCCGGTATGACCGCAAACGGCAGCAGAAACAAAATATTCTTAAAGATGTATGTCCAACTTCCGAATACGGTACGCATAAACACTCCTCTGGAAACTATTATATAACAAATCCCGCCTCGTGTAAAGAGATTTTGAAAATTTTCCCTCTTCTCGCCGCAAAAACAAAGCCCGCGGCTGTTCCGCGGTCTTATCTTTGCTATTCTTTTCCTTCGTCATGCAAATTGTTTCCGCCGTCCGCTCGGATATCGGGATGATCCGGATCTGCGGATAACGCATCTTCCGGAAGCGCGCCCGCCGGAGCCTCCCCTTCCGCCGCTGCGGGCGCGCGCCGACGGACGACTCTGCGGAAAAGATTGAATATCGCCTTATAATTCAGCAGACAGTACACTGCGAACAAAACAAAATACGCCAGACAGCCCCACCAAAGATCAAGCAGGCTTGCAACAAGGATAAAGCCAACCGTCAGAAGCGCTTCGAAAATAAAATCCTTTACGATCCTGACCTTTATGATACGCATTACGACGATCTCAGATAGAACGGAATTAAACATTACAACGGCTACGGTACAGACCAGAAGCGCAGTCAAATGATCGAAAACATATGCACACAAAGCGAACAACCCGAACCCGAGCGCAACTGAGATCAGATTCACGATCAGCATGCTCTTTTCTCTGCGGTAAACTTTCAGATAGTTATTGGTGAGCAGAGTGACCTTCGAGGAGAAAACAATGATCGGCAGGAGAATGGCCAGATACTTCAGACTGTCCGCGTAATTTGGCAGCCACTTCTCCACAATCCAGCACCCGGGGAAGTAGAACAACAGCGCAAGGAACAGCACGGGAGAAAGCACCTGACGAATATCCTGATACATTTGCGGCAGCGCTTCTCCCCGGATACGTTTGAGCGACGGAAACAACACAACGCTGACCGCCGTCACAAATGTGAGGAAAATATTTGTCAGGCTGAACGCAAAGGCGACCTGCCCGAACACAAGTTCGCCCCAATGCCATTCAATGACCATGCGCGCGCTTCCCATCAGCAAAATGGCGGTCCAGTTTGCAAGCAACAAAACAAAACCCGCCGACAGATTTTGGCGGCATTCCGCGATCGTATCTCTTAAGGAAAGCGATTTCCCGAAATACAGGCTCCCACGGTTAAATACGATGCCGATGGTGATCCCGACGCAATCGCCGATCAGATCGGCGATGCAGTACCAGTAGAAGTCTGTCACCCTGCATACAAGCAGCAATACAACGACCAGGCCATATGTGATCCGCTGCGCAAGCGTCACAACGACATACTGATTGATGCGATTGGTCAGCTGAAAAACATGCGAATTGTACGTTGATACATTCTTCAGAACAATCCCGACCGCAACAAGGATAAAAATAATGCAGTCCGCCCCCTGCATCACCGCCGCAGAAATCCCCGCCAACAAAATTGCGGGGACGGACGTAATCATCAGAAGGCACTGAAACTGCGAGCGAATGCGTTTTTTATCCAATTCGTCATAATCGTATGCCCCGTACCGCAGCATGAGACCGTCCAACAGCCCGAAATGCAGTATCCCGACATAACTGACATACAGCAGGTAAAGCTGCCAATATGCATAGGAATAACCGTCAATGAACTTCGGAACGATCAGTCCCATAACAAAACTGACCGCAAGCGAGATCACCTGTGCGATCACCGAGATCAGAACATTTTTTGCTAATTTTTTTGTCGTGATTCTAGCGCCCATATGATACCATCACCGAGGCTCGACGTCTTCCGCACCGTCCCGCCGCACATCTTCGCCGCCACCGTCCAAGTCCCATGCCCCCATCATGCCGGCATCGGAAACATCATTGATATCGTGAGCCTCAAAATCAGAGATCGCACGAATATCCGCATTGTCCGCCATTCCCCTGCTGCGTTTCTCCAAAAATTCAGAATAAGATTTGGTAAAATAATGATTCAGACGCACAGACGACCAGTCGACCGTATTCGACATTGCGCCTTCCACGCGCTCTCCCGAAAAGGTAAAAGCACCGTAACGTCTTCTGTAGACCGCATAATGCGGGTTGGGAAACCCCCAAACCCTTTCCGGAATACAGACGGTCTTGATGTGTCTGTTTTTGGGAAAATCCTGCACACTGCGATGCAGATAGGTCTGCGTAACCAACCCATCCGGTTTTTCGCGATATCCTGACGAACCGAAAATAGCCCAATTGAGCGCACATCCGCCTGCGTTCGGATACATTTCGAAAAAGTCGTCCAGACGATCGACGAGCCGTTTCCCGTCCGTTACATAGATAAACTCATCCAGATCGATCATCGCAATATATCGATGGAGTCTCCCGTATTTACGCAGTGCGAGATTATACGCATCGATCTGCCGCTGCTTCCCGCTCAGGCGATGATAAACAACGCGGCCATCCGCGATCAACGGCTGCAGGAGTTCCCGCGTACAATCGGTACTGTCATTATCGAAAATATAAAACTTTCCGACGCCGATTCTGATGTGATAACTGATCCATTCGTTGAGATACGGAGCTTCGTTTTTCACAATGGCAGCAACGGCGAGCGCACAGTCCGGGGCTGATTTTTTTCTGCATGAGGAAAAAATACCGCCGATCACGCGGAAAAGCCCGATCCAGCAAAACAGCAGCCTTATGATCCGGCGCCCATTCGGCCTGCTGCCGAGTCGATCGAACATACGTAACACGGGCAGCGAACTCTCGGTTGCCGCCATAATTTTTCGGACTAACTTCCCCATACGGTATCCCTTTACTCCCGCCTTGCGCGGTTCCTCATCCCGACCCTCTTGCTCACACTTTTCCGAACAAAACTCTGACCCTGAAGCGAAGATCACGTTTCCGACGTCTGAATCTTCTGAAAAAGACAAACTTCATTCTGCAAAGGAAATTGCTCTTATAATTCGCAACGATACGGATATTCTTTTTATCTTGTTCGGAGATCTCCCCTCCGTACCCCATAAGAAGCTGTTGCAAACGCTGCGTCGTATCCGTTCGCGACCTCTTAACAAATCTTACAAACTGCGCCGGAAGCGACTCATCGATATTCTTTTTGCTTCCCACCTGATTGTCAACGTGCTGCCGATAGAGAATATAGGAATTGACATCATATACCCACTGCGCCGTATATACAGCGATCAGGAACAGCCAATGATCGTGAAGACGAATACCTTCGGGATAATACTTCAGACTTTGATCTCTGAACGCGCGATCAAAGACCATTGTGCATCCCGTGCAGATATTTTCATAGAGATAGGTGCAACGGTTGGTTTTGCGGATGCTCTCATCCTCTTCCATACCGATTAAATTTCCTTGTGCATCCGTCACGTTCAGATTTGAACAATAGAGGACGCCGTTCTTCGCTTGCCCTATTCCCCTGATTTTCTTGATTGCCTCTGCAAGTTTATCGGGCAGCCAGATATCGTCCTGATCGCAAAACGCAAAATAATCATACTGTGTATCCCTGACAGAAAACAGCAGATCTATGAAATTATAGGTGAAATTTTTATTGACAGGATTGACATAATAATCGAAATTCGCATTCCGACTGCGGTATTCTTCCAGGATTTGCACCGTTCCGTCCGAAGAGCGGTCATCCGCCGCCTTAATAAATACCTCGACACCCCGTTGTGCCAGGATACTGTCGATCTGCTCGCGCAGAAATCTTTCACCGTTATAAGTACACATTAAAACAAGGCATGTCGGCATAATTCCCTCTCATGTTCCACACGGTTTCAGCTGCGCCGTATCATTCGGAACGCAGGATGGCGGGGAACTCCCGCACCGCTTTGTCCGCAATCGTATATTTTTTCCGGTATATCTCCCGCGACGTCCTTCGGAACAGTAGCGTACAGACGAGAAAAAATTTCCGGTAGGAACGGCGCAACAGCTTGAGATATCTGAGCGACACTTTTTCCCCGAGACATTTCGCATAGCATTTTGCAGAACCCGTCATGCCCGTGGTAAATTTCCATTCGTTGAAGCGGGCTTCCTTACCAAAACTTGCCCCCTCAAGATGAAGAATATGCGCATCAGGAACGCAGACGACCGTACAGTGTGTTTTCTGAACGGCGCGGTAGGTAAACTCAACTTCCTCCGCATACATGAAAATGTCTTCGTCAAACCCGCCGACCGCATCAAAAAGGGAACGGCGCACCATCATATCTGCGCCGGTTATATACCCCACCCGTACGGGATGTTCCGTATAGTTATAAGAATCAGCAAACGGACGGTAAAACAATTTACGCCACAATGCAAGAAAGAGACTCTTGTCCGCCCTGTCCTGACGGAGCGAGAGCAAATGACTGCGGAAGGAATGCGCGGGTTTCCCCTCAAAATCAAGCACATTTCCGCCGCAAATGCCGCATTGTTCGTCCTGTTCCATGTAGTCGAAGAGTTTCTCGAGGAAATTGTCTCTGATCAAAACATCGGGATTGAGCCAAAGAACATACTTCCCCGCGGCGCGCGCCAGTCCGAGATTGAACGACCTGGACGTTCCGAGATTGCCTCCCGCCTGAATGTAGACGAGCCTGTCCTCAAAAAGTTCACGAAGCCGTTCTCCCGACCCGTCCGGCGAAGCGTTGTCTACAAGAATGACCTCGTAACATAACTCCTTCGTATGCAAAAAAATGCTTTCCAGCGCCGCTTTTGTCAGATCAAACGTATTGTAATTGATGATGATGACGCTTACATCCATGACTTTCCCTGCACTTCAAAGTTTGCGGTGTTTGAGATATACCTCATAATACGGCGTCTGTTTGAGGAACTGTCTGTGCCCAAGCCACGACACAAGACCGCGCGGCAACAGCTTGCGAACGAGATCCTTCCAGCCATGCTCTTTTCCGTCTTTCCAGGAGCCCGCGCAGTGATGTTCCGCATAACCGCCGCCGCTTTTTTTGTTGATCTGATACCGCTCAAACCAATCCTTGGGATATAACTCAATGCCGCATGCAAGCGACTGGCGCTTGCCGTTCAGGCGAAAATCGGAAAAATGATCGAGAAAATATCCCGTGATCCAATCATTGCTGACGGTAAAATCGCCTTTTGCTTCAAAATCGGACTCCAACTGATCCCGCCACTCCAGCATCAGGGGATTGCCCTTTTCCGAACCGATAAGCGCCGTCCCGATCGCGGAATCAAAAATAAACCCCATGAACATCCTGCAATCCAGAAATCCGTCGAGCGGCTTAAGAAGCTCCACGTCGGTATCAATATAAACACCGCCAAAGCGATACAGGACTGTAAAGCGAAAGTAGTCGCTCAGAAAGCCGTATTTTTTCCGCTCGAGACATGCCCGGACAAAAGCGCTGTCGTCGAGATATTCCGCGAACATTTCATCCGTCCAGACAATGACCTCCCAGTCGGGATGCAGGCGCTTCCAGCCCTCCACATACGCTTTCTGATCCTGCGGCATCTCTTTGGTGCCCAGCCAGCAGGCATGAATGATCTTCGGAATGCGCGTCTGAACGGCGCGTACATCGCCCGTTTTTTCCGACGGTGCAGAAAGTCTTTCTATATCCCCGTCCGCTACCGGAATAAGTTTTTTGTGATTGTCCGTTGCCAGCAACATACCGCCCACCATCCAAAAAAACACCAGCACGCTGCGCGCGCCGTATGCCGAATTAATAAACGAAAAACATACCATATACAGGCTCATGCCGAGAAACCCGTTGGCAAGCGTTGCCGTGAGCCGATTTTCCGACGAACACTTGCGTAAGGCAATTTTACCGATCCAAAGAAACAGCACCGCATACACAAGAAAAACCGGTACGCCCCATTCAAGCAGATACGCCCAGAACACACCATCCGCCACGACGGTATTGCTTGCCCCCATCATGGTACCGATTGCCCAATGCTCCCCGATCACGCCGATCGCATCACGGATCATCTGAAAATGACCTTCATCGCTGCCTTCGTTCCAGATCGAATTCAGATTAAATAACCGCTGGATGATAGTACTGTCCCAAAAGAAAACAACGACTACAACGGCAAGTACGCAGACCGCAGCCGCGGCGCTCGCAAGATACTCCCACGTTCTGCGGTGAGTACAGCCGTACAGGATAAACTGCACAAAAGCGATCATTACCATTCCTGCTACAGAAGCACGGGAAAAAGTAAAAGCATTCGCCACCGCAATGATGATGAGCTTTCCCCAAAGCAGCACAGAGCGGAATTTCAGCGTAAGAAGTTGTGCCCAAACCAGCGCAAACAAAACGATCGCATAACCGCCGAAAATGATGGTATTTCCCATCAATCCTGTCACGCGGATGATATCCGATTCCTGTAAGCGGAAGATATCCTCTCCGTTCAGAACGAGCAGGCTTTCGGGAAGCACGTTGCGCAACAAGAATTGTACAATGGCAAATGCGCAGATCAATACGCCGCAATCAATAAACAAGCGGTACAGCGGCTTGATGCCCTGCCTGTCCATTCGCAGTGTTACGACAAAAAAGAGCAGCGTGTAAATATTGTTGTTTCTCAGTCCGAGAACGGCATCGTAAAACGACGTCTGCCCCGAAATCCACTGCAAAAATGCGAGAAGCACACACAGAACGATCCACAACAGATAAAAATACAGGATAGTCCTGTTTCGGCTGCGTCCCACCCTTCCCGTAACAACGGCAAAAATACTCCAGCCAAGGAGCACCGCAAAACAAACAT
This sequence comes from Clostridia bacterium, assembly GCA_017887095.1. GTDB lineage: Bacteria > Bacillota > Clostridia > Christensenellales > Borkfalkiaceae > Gallimonas. Next base: position 14,368 of record JAGHIT010000101.1, read on the forward strand.
CAACGAGCAACGTCCCGTATCCGATAAAATTATCAATGAATCCGCGGAAGGTCACAAGCAAAACCGTCAATAAAACGAGAAGATCCAACATCTGCATTTCAGACAGCTTTCTTCGTTTCACTCCCGCTTGCGGAAGGGGAGCCGTCAACTCCATGTTTCACCCGTTCCGCACGATTTGTTCGAGCAGATTTTTTGTAAATATAGCATAATCATATTTCTTTTGAATCAGATCGCGATCCGACTGCACCGCGGGATCGGAAGTAAGGATCGCCTCCTGTAACGACCCGTCATCTTCCGCTTTGAAAAAAACAACGTCCAATCCGTCATAGACTTCATGAAAGACGGGAATGTCCGAAATAATTGGTCTTGTCCCGAGCCAGAGCGCTTCCAGCGGAGGAAGACCGAATCCCTCATACAAAGAAGGCTGAATAAGAAACTTTGCCTGTGCGATCTCACGAAGGAGAGCCTCGTCCCCAAGCCGCCCAGTAAACACGACGCCTTCCGTCTCTAAATCGGAGCGGTCCATTCCGGTCAGGAATCCATCCTTGTCCCCGATGATCCGAAGTTCGTATTCCCCCATCGGAAGTCTTTTATAGGCGCCGACGAGCGTCTTCAGACCCTTATGCGGCTTGACATTTCCCACATAGACGATGGTATTCGTCTTTCTGATCCCGGATGTATCGAAAGAGAGGACATGTTCGCTCAAGCCGATATGATTGACGTAACATTTGCCCGCGTCTTTCGAAAAATAATGCTCGCAGCGCGAGCGCGTAAACTCGGACACACATGCAATGCCCACACTCTTTTTTAAACAGCGCCTGAGAAGCGTCTTCTTGATCAGATAGTCAGCCTTCCCACGCGTTGTGATCTGCGGAAGATCCAGAAAGATGAGATCGTGCATGACCGTATAGACGGGAATGCGGATCCCGAAGGGGATGATAAAGTTAGGGATCACAACGCAATCACACAAACGATTGAGTTGCGCGGGAATGGAAAACAGCCCCCGGGCAGAAAACGGATCGGTCTCATCCTCAATGATATGCGCGGGGGAATACGGCGCAAGTTCCGCCGCATTGCCGACAAGATAGTATTCGTCCGCCGCATAATCCAAATGATCCAGGATCCCCCGGCAGACGCGCCCGATCCCCGATTTTCCGAGATATCTGCAATCGATCGCTATTTTCATGACCGTGCCCCCTTCCCCGATTACAGGTTAACGATCAGCACCGAGCAGTGCCCCGAAATGCGAAGCGGCGCCTGTTGTTTCAAAAGCCAGGTATATCCGGCGCGGATATGCTGACTTCCGCCCGGCGTCTCCACTTCCCCCTCGCCGTCCACAACGACGAACGCCTTATACAGCGAATAGGGAGACCGCATGACTGAGATTTGTAAATCGCCGTCCACATCGTATTTTGTGACGGTGAACCAGTTTGTCCGTGCAAGCATCTTGCTGGAAGCCGTTCCGATATGATACAGTCCGCTCTGTTCATCCTGCATGATATGCAACCGATGATAATCGAGCACATCCAGTCCCTTTTTGATCTGGAGCGATCTTGGCTGACCGTTCCGATCCAGCCTGCCATAATCATACAGACGGTACGTCACGTTGGAAGTCTGCTGGATCTCGCAGATAAAACATCCCGCGCCGATGGCATGGATCGTCCCCGCGGGAATAAAGAAGGAATCCCCTTTGCGGACAGGCACTTTATTGAGTATCTCTTCAATGGTATTGTCACCGATACGACGGAGCACTTCCTTGCGGTTCGTTTCCTTGTTAAAACCGACATAGATAAACGCGTTCTCCTCCGCATCCATGATGTACCACATCTCGTTTTTGCCGTTATCACGTTCGTGACGGCGCGCATAAGTGTCCGAAGGGTGGACCTGAATGGAAAGGTTTTCGCACGCGTCAATAAATTTGACCATACAGGGAAGGTTCCTGTTCTCTCGTCCGAAGCCTCCCGTTTTGTTCCAGCCGACCGCCGCAAAATAGTCGCTGAGTGTTTTTCCTGCATATTCCCCGGTTGCGATCACGCTTTGCCCCTCTGCGTGCGAAGAAAACTCCCAGCTCTCGGCAATACGGTCGAGAGAGCCGGTATCCTTCCGAAAAATATCGCGGATCTTTGTCCCGCCCCAAAGGTAATCCTTAAATACGGGCAGGAGCTGTATCATCTCATTCTGTGCCATAGTTTCAACCTGTCAATTCAATCCCTATGTTTTAAGCGCGCAAGAAAAGCATTCTTCAGGTTTTCCAACGCTCGCCGCGCCTCTTCGCGGCTTTTTTCCTTGACTCCGAAATAAAATTTGATCTTCGGCTCCGTCCCGGACGGGCGCACGCAGCACCAGCCTTCGTCCGCCAGTTCAAAATAGAGCACATTGCTTCTTCCTAGATTTGTCGGCGAAATTTTGCCATCGGCGCTGCGGCGTACTCCCGCCAGATAATCCCGCACAGCAAGAACGGGACGCCCGCCCAATGCGGAAGGCGGCGTTTCACGAAGGGAACGCATCGCCTCTGCGATCTGCGCTTTGCCCTTCTCGCCTTCCAACGTCAGGCTCTCCAGTCCCTCGGCATAATATCCGTAACGTTCATACATCTCCTGCATGACGTCCCAAAGCGTCTTTCCGGCATCGGCGTAAAATGCTGCCGCCTCACAGAGCGCCGTCACCGCCATAACGGCATCCTTATCCCTCGCATGCGTTCCGACCAGACACCCGTAGCTCTCCTCGAAACCGAATTCATAGACATAAGCGCCCTTTTCGCGGCAGGGGACGCCGTCGTTTTCGGCAAGCGCCTCTTCAAATTTTCTGATCTGCTCTCCGATATATTTAAATCCGGTGAGCGTTTCGATAACGCTCAGTCCGTATGCCTTTGCAACCGCGTGCGCCATATTCGAAGATACGATCGTCGTGACCAACGCACCGTCCCGGGGATCCGCAGGGAGCCTACTCAAGGTCTTGCGCTGCGAGAGCAGGTATTCGGCAATGAGCAATCCGCTCATATTGCCCGTGAAAGGAATATATTCACCCGTTGCCGCATCCTTCACATACACGCCTAAACGGTCTGCATCGGGATCGGTGGCAAGCACGAGGTCTGCGTCCTTCTCTTCGGCGAGCGCCAGTGCGAGCACAAAAGCCTTCTTGTCTTCGGGGTTGGGGCTTCGGACAGTGGTAAAATCTCCGTCCGGCAATGCCTGCTCCGGAACGACCCACACATTTTCAAACCCCAATTCTTTCAGAGCGCGGCACACGGGGACATATCCCGTACCGTGCAGAGGCGTATAGACGATCCTGAGTTTCTTTCCCATCCGCCGGCAGACGTCCGCATGAATGACGTTGGCGCGGATCGCTGCAAGATACGCCGCGTCCACCCCCTCTCCGATCATGGTAAGCAAACCGTTTTGTTCTGCTTCGGTACGGGAAATGCGCCGGATCTGCGCATAACTCGTCACCCGAGCGATGTACTCTGTGATGAATCCGTCATAGGGCGGAACGATCTGTCCGCCGTCGCTCCAGTATACTTTATACCCATTGTATTTGGGCGGATTGTGACTCGCCGTGATAACGATCCCCGCAGTCGCCCTCATATGACGCACCGCAAAGGACAACTCGGGCGTAGGACGCAAAGCATCAAAGAGATAGGCGTGAATGCCGTTTGCCGCAAGAATACACGCCGAATCGAGCGCAAACTCTGCCGACATATGGCGACTGTCGTAAGCAATGACGACGCTGCCGCCGTCCGTGTGTGAACGAATGAAATCGGCAAGACCCTGCGTCGCTTTACCAACCGTATATATATTCATACGGCTCGTCCCAACGCCGATGACACCGCGCAAACCGCCCGTCCCGAAGGTAAGCTCCCCCGCAAATGCTTCGCGCGCTTGCTCATCGGTAAGCGACGCAGCCTCGGTATGCGTTTGTTCATCGAAAGCGGGGTCATCCCGCCACATCTGCCACATCGACCGATAATCCGTCAAAGCAGTTCCTCCCGCCCTTCTTCCTTAAGTTTGTCAACAATTTTTTTCACATTCTGCGCTTCGGACTTCTTACATACAAGCACTGCATCCGGCGTTTCCACAACCACAAGATCCTCCACGCCTATCGCGGCGATCAATCTGCCGCTCGAATACAATACACTGTTCCCGACATCCACCGGAAGGACATCCCCTACAGACACGTTTCCATTCGCATCGCTCGGATGCAGGGCGCCGAGCATATCCCAGCTTCCCACGTCATTCCAACCGAACTCGCCCGGGACGACGAGAATATCATCCGTACGCTCAAGGATCCCGTAATCAACGGAAACGGAAGGCAGCGACGGATACACTTCATGTAAAACATGAGCCTCTTCAGGCGTCCCGAATGCCGCCGCGATCTTCTCAAGACCTTCGTACAAATCGGGGAGCAGCTGCTGAATTTTACGCAAAATAACGGAAGCTCTCCAGACGAACATGCCGCTGTTCCAAACATACCTTCCCGAAGCAAGATATTCTTCCGCTTTTGCGAGCGGGGGTTTTTCAACGAATTGCTCAACGGGCTTTGCTGTATCCTGCGTATCGGTATATCGGATATAACCGTATCCCGTAGCGGGGAACGTCGGCGTGATGCCGATCGTGACAAGCTTTCCGGTCTGAGCCGCGGCGACCGCCTGCTCCAGCGTCCCGGCAAACGACAGATTGTCACGGATATACGCGTCGCTTGGCGTAACGATAAGAACGCCGTCCCCCTTGTCATGCGAGATCTTCATGGCAGCGTATCCGATGCAGGCCGCCGTATTGCGCGCCGCCGGCTCGGAAAGAATATGCTCTGACCGCACACGTCCCCCGGCAATTCTCGTCATCGTTTCCGCCTGATCGCAGTTTGTGACAATATAGATATTCTTATACGCCGTGACCTGAGCGAGACGGTCGACCGCTTCGTTGACCATGATCTCTTTTCCGCTCAGGTTGAGCAACTGTTTGGGCGCACGTCTGCGCGACAGCGGCCAAAAGCGCGTACCGCCTCCGCCCGCCATCACTACGCCAAAAACATCTTCCATCCTTATAACTCCGCGAGCAGCCGATCGACATGCTCTGCAAATTTCTCTTGCGTAAACAGTGCCTGCACGCGCGCACGCGCTGCCTCTCCGCAGCGTTTCCGCAGCGTATCATCCTCTGCCAGCGTCCGAAGCGCCGCTGCATACGCTTCCGCGTTTCCGTTCGGGCACTCAAGCCCGGTGACCCCGTCCAATGAAACATAGTTGACACCGGACCCCGGAATGGTAAAAGTGACGGCGGGTTTCGCAAAGCTCATCGCTTCGGCAAGCGCGATTCCGAACGCCTCATTCTTGGTGACGGACGGGAAGCAGAAAATATCACATGCGCACAGGTATGCCTTCAATTCCGCATCTGACACTCTGCCCAGAAAATGCACTTTCGCATCTCCCTCGGCGAGTTTCTTCAACTCCGAAGTCAGCGGTCCCGAGCCGCCGATGCAGACAGCGTAATTGTCGTCCAAAAATTTACTTGCACGGACAAGATATTCTATTCCTTTATATGGAACATGCCGGCCAACGGCAAAAAGAAGTACTTTTCCGGCATATTCACTGCGCAGTTCCTCTGCACGCGCCAGAACCGTCTCATCGGCAAAGATACGCGCCTTATTCGCACAGCACGGAATGACCGTACATTTTTCCCGCACGCTTTGCAGCTGCAGACTGCCTTGAATATAGTTCGGACTGGTAGCGACCACCTTGACGGCACGGGTCAAAAGCCATTTGCTCTGACGGGTGAACAATTTCCCCAGCACCTTCTGTTTGGTGATATCCAGATGCCACCAGACGACCAGCTTACAGGAAGGATTTTTCTTCAGCTGCTTTTTCAGGAAATATGCCTCAAAAGGATTGGGACAATGAAAGATGACGACGTCGGGCTGAAACTCACGGAAGGTCTTTTTCAAGAGCCTGCCAAACGAGCATGACAGAGACTGAGACGCGACTTTGGCGAACGTTCCCGCGCGAATGACCTCCACACCGTCCACGGTCTCCCTAACGTCTCCTTTTTCATGGTGAAAGCACAATACCCTCTGTTCAACTTTCCCTTTCAGGCTCGTTGCGACATCGCATGCGACCTGTTCGATACCGCCGATGTGCGGAGGATAATAATTGCTGATCTGAAGGATTCTCATGCCGCCCCCTTACTTTGCACCTGTGCGACGGAACACGCCGGCTATGGTCTTGAAAATGATCTTGATATCCAGACCGACCGAACAATGATCGACATAGTACAGTTCCAGCTTTTGACGCTCTCCGCTTTCATAAGTACAGTTACTCCTGCCGTTCGCTGCCCACCAACCGATCATGCCCGGTTTAACGGAGAGCAGTTTTACGGCATCGGCGCCGTACTTTTCCTCAACCTCCTCCCGCATAAGCGGACGCGGACCGATCACAGAGATCGCACCCGTAAAAATCGCCCACACATTGGGCAGCTCATCCAGCGAAGTCCTACGCAAAAAACCACCCAGCCTGGTAATTCGAGGATCATCATCGATTTTGTATTCACGCCTGTATTGTTCAAGCTGCTCCGGCGTGAGCATCTCCTCCAGCTTGTCCGCGTTTTTCTTCATACTTCGGAACTTGGGAATATAAATGGTTTTCCCGTTCTTGCCCACGCGCGGATGCCGATAAAAGACCGGTCCCCCGTCGCTGCACTTGACACAGATCGCAAGCACGAGATACAGCCAGGAAAAGACGATAAGAAACAGTCCGGACGACAAAAGATCAAACGTGCGTTTGAAAAAGAGATAACACCCGTAACCGAACCCGCGGCGCGGCACAAACGTCTGCTCTCCGAAACCCGGCAGATCAGACTTCGTTTCTCCAACGAAAGATGCCTGCTTCTCATCCGAAGCAGGCTGTTGCAATGCGGAATCCGCAGATTTTTCTTTTGTTATTTCAGAACCCTTAACTCCGCGCTCCGCAATCGGCCCGCGACGACCGGTTTCTTCCATTTGTAACCCCTCCCCTGCAGGCGATCGCTCGCCGAACGGCCCGACGCACACCCCCGCGTCGCAGACAGCCATTTTACCAACTTATGGGAACCATAATAAATTATAGCATAGCCCATGGACAGTGTCAAATTATTTACGTCATTTCGAAGCATGACAGTACATGAAATTTCACAATATTTTAACATACCGAAACGAGACTTCCATTGCGATACATTGATAGTTTGGCACACATAAAGTGATTTTATAACAACAATCAAAAAGATTCGGGAATCCCGTCCTTTCATTTGGTTATATTTGGTTATGTTTACTTCATGAGACGTTCCACGGGCTTTTTTTGTGACAAAATGTATAATAAATTTTTCAACAGCCAAAAAAACAGAGAGACGTCCGCATTTGCGGACATCTCTCTTCAGCTGCATTTCAGAACTTTCTTATAAAATTTGTAGAACATTCGCGTGATAAAACGCTGGACGCGGAACGGCATCCAACAAATACAGGCAATATAAGAACGATGACGCATGAAAGAATACATCTTCTTATCGTCCCGCTTCAGACGTTCCCACATGTCCCGAACAGCCGCCTTGCGCTCCGGGATCTCCTCTTTGGGCCCGTTGCTCGAAAACATAAGCGTCAGGCACATGAGCACATTGATATCATGAAGCATGTATCTTCTGAGACGCGGCTCAAACGATCTGATCTGCTCATACCGATACGCTCGCAGCATGAGATCGGTGACACGCATTTGCTGACGGTAACGCTTGGTAATATTCTGCTCGCTCACCGACTGATCGTCTCTTCCGATGTAGTATTCATACAAGTCGATGTTCATATAGTACATCGTGCTGACGTGGGGAAGCGGCTGAAAGGCGAATATATTGTCCACATAGAACGTATGCTCGGGAAGCCGCAATCCGCTGTTCCGAAGCACCTGCGTACGGTAATACATGGAATGCATGATGACGACATTGGAAAAGAGGAAGGGACGGATATGTTTCCAGCCGAACATTTTTTCCACGGGGAAATTTTTCTTGTATCTGCGCGGATGACGCGCATTTGCGCTGGGTTTTTCGTAGACAAAGTTGGCAAGATACAGATCGATCTGCTTGCCGGCGGCCACGTCCTTACGGACGCGCTCCATAAAGACGCTGAGTTCCTTGGGATTGAGCCAATCGTCCGAATCGACAACCTTATAATACAACCCCTTGGCGCGCGCGATCCCCGTATTGACGCCCGACCCGTGTCCGCCGTTCTCCTTGTGGACGACCTCCACAATGGACGGATATTTCGCCGCGTATTCGTCCGCGATCTCGGCGGTATTATCCTTTGTGGAACCGTCGTCAACCAGGACGATCTGCGCCTCCTCTCCCGCCGTCAGCAATGTATCGATGCAATGACGCATATACTCTGCCGAATTATAACAAGGTACAGCAAATGTTATAAGTTTTTCCATTCCTTTCCCCTCTCCTCTGCGACAGAAAAAACTGCCGCCGACGCAACCATACTTTCCCGCCGCACAAATGCGGCGGGGCTCAAAATCTGCGGTTTTATTATATACGCAGAGAAAGGGAATTTCAAGTGATTTTAACAAAAAAACTCATCATATACTGCAAATAGCGCCAATTTCCCCCGATTTTTATTCCTTTACGAGCGTCAGCGTCACCTTTTCGCCGTTTACGTCAACCTCTCGCGTAAATCCGTCGGCCTTTCCTTCCGCGACCGATTTCGCCAGTACGTCACCCGCAAACTGCGCGCGGGAAAGCATCTTTTTCGCCCTTCCCTCGCCCGAAATATAGTACACATTGATGCGGTCCGTGACCTCAAATCCCGCTTCCTTGCGCATGGTCTGGATCTTGGAGACCAGCTCGCGCTCCGTACCTTCGTCGAGGAGCTCCTCCGTGAGATGCGTATCGAGCGCAACGGTGATGCCGCCGCCTGCCGCCGCCTGGTAACCCTCGGCTGACTGGGTAAAGATCTGCAGATCCTCTTCCAGCAGCACGACGGGCGGATCGAGCGGGACGGTATAGCTGCCGCCGTTCCTGACGGCGGATACGACCTCCGCCCCGTCGCATTCGGAAAGGAACTGCGTGATCGCCTTGAGCTGCTTGCCGTACTTGGGTCCCAACGTACGCAGCTGGGGCTTCAAAACGTATCTGACAAGAGACGCGCCGTCCTCGACAAAGCGCATGGACTTAACGTTGAGTTCGTCGAGCGTGACCGCGCAAAGTTCTCCCTCGATGGAAAGCGGGCGGTTGCTTGCCACGAGCAGCTCGGCAAGGGGCTGACGGTTCTTGAGATTCCCCGCGTTGCGCGCCGCCCTGCCCAGCACGACGACGTCCAGCACGTCCTCCATACCCTTTTCGAGTACGGGATCGATGAAGCTCTCGTCCGCCGCAGGAAAATCGCACAGATGCACGGACTCGGGCGCTTCGGGATAGAACGCGGGCACGAGGTTTTGATACATCATCTCCGCCATGAAGGGCGTATAAGGCGCGGTGACTTTTGCGAGCGTGACGAGCACGGTATAGAGCGTCGTGTAGGCAGCCGCCTTATCTTCCGTCATTTCGCTGCCCCAGTAGCGATCACGCCCGCGGCGCACATACCAGTTGGAGAGCACATCCGAAAAATCCTGGATCTGCCGCGCGCTGTCCGTGATGTTGTAGGCGGCGAGTTTTGCGTCCACTTCCTTGACGAGCGTGTTCAGCTTAGACAGGATCCACTTGTCCATCAGCGAAAGCTTGCACGCTTTCAAGTCGTACCTAGAGGGATCGTACCCGTCGATCTCGGCGTACAGCGTGAAGAATGCATAGGTGTTCCAGAGCGTGCCCTGGAACTTGCGCTGCACTTCGCTGACCGCCTCGGCGCCGAAACGAGACGGGATCCACGGCGCACTGCCCGTGTAGAAGTACCAGCGCACGGCGTCCGCGCCCTGCTTGTCCAGCACGCTCCACGGGTCGACGACGTTGCCCTTGTGCTTGCTCATTTTAACGCCGTCCTTATCGTTGACGTGCCCCAAGACGATGCAGTTTTTAAAGGGCGCGCGGTCAAAGAGGATGGTCGAAATGGCGAGCAGCGTGTAGAACCAGCCGCGCGTCTGATCGACCGCCTCGGAGATGAAATCGGCGGGGAAGGTCTCCTCGAAGAGATCCTTGTTTTCAAAAGGATAGTGATACTGCGCGAAGGGCATGGAGCCGGAGTCGAACCAGCAGTCGATGACCTCGGGCGTGCGCTTCATCTTTCCGCCGCACTTAGGGCAGGTGCAGGTGAGATCGTCAAGGTACGGGCGGTGCAGCTCGATCTCCCCTTGGACATGGCACTTTTCCTTGAGCTCTGCCTTGGAGCCGATGACTTCGATCTCGCCGCAGTCGGGGCAGACCCAGACGGGCAGCGGCGTACCCCAGTACCGATCGCGCGAAAGCCCCCAGTCGATGACGTTTTCAAGGAAGTTGCCCATGCGCCCTTCCTTGATGGTCTCGGGCATCCAATTGACCGAGCGGTTGGCTGCGATCAGCCTGTCCTTGACCTTGGTCACTTCGATGAACCAGCTCGAGCGCGCGTAGTAGAGAAGAGGCGTATCGCACCGCCAACAGAAGGGATAGCTGTGCTCGAAGGGCAACTTTTTGAAGAGCAGCCCCTTTTCTTCCAGCATATTCAGAATGAGCTTATCTGCCTTCTTGGCGAACAGCCCGTTGAGTTCGGGGCAGCGCTCGTCAAAGCAGCCGCGCTCGTTGACCAGCTGCACGACAGGCAGGTTGTATCTTCTGCCCACCTTGTAGTCGTCCTCGCCGAAGGCAGGCGCGATATGCACGACGCCCGTGCCGTCCGTCAGCGTGACGTAGGTGTCGCACACGACATAGTACGCCTTTTCGCGGAAGGAGTCCTTGGCATAGTCAAAGAGCGGCTCGTACTCCGTGCCCTCGTACTCCTTGCCCGTCCTTTTTTCGACGACGGTGTATTCTTCAAAGAACTTGGAAACAAGCGCCTCGGCAAGGATATAGCGCACGCCGCCGGATTCGATCTCGACATACGTCTCATCGGGATTCATACACAGCGCGACGTTGGAGGGAAGCGTCCACGGTGTCGTCGTCCAGGCAAGGATATATGCATTCTCTCTGCCCTTTACCTTGAAACGCGCGACGACGGACGTCTCCTTGACGTCCTTATAGCCCTGGGCGACCTCGTGCGAAGAGAGCGCCGTACCGCAGCGCGGACAATAGGGAACGATCTTGTGTCCCTTATATAACAGCCCCTTCTTGTGCATCTCCTTGAGCGCCCACCAGACGGATTCGATATAGTCGTCATGATAGGTGACATAGGGATGATCCATGTCCACCCAATAGCCGACGCGCTCGCTCATCTTGCGCCACTCGTCGGTATATTTCCAGACGGATTCCTTGCACTTTTTGATGAATGGCTCGATGCCGTACTTTTCGATATCCTGCTTGCCGTCCATGCCGAGGGACTTTTCCACTTCCAGCTCGACGGGCAGACCGTGCGTATCCCAGCCCGCTTTGCGAAGGACGTGCTTGCCCTTCATCGTCTGATAACGGGGGATGATGTCCTTCATGACGCGCGTCAGGATATGCCCGATGTGCGGCTTGCCGTTCGCAGTGGGAGGACCGGCGAAGAAGGAGAACTCCTCCCCTCCCTCGTTCTTTGCAATGGACTTATCGAAGATGTCGTTCTGCTTCCAGAATTCGATGATTTCCTTCTCGCGTTCGACAAAATTGAGCGACGTATCTACTTTTTTATATGACATAGCAAATTCTCCTGCTTTCTTTTTCCGATACAAAAAGGCCACCGTATTTTGGAATCAAATACGATGACCTTATAACCACCAAAACATACGAACATATGTCCCCGTTGGTAACGCGGAAGGAAGCCGCGCGCGGGGCTACGCTGTTTCATCTCGCCCTGCGGGCACGAAAGGGGATACCCGAGCGCCGCTTGCCTCCCCCTTTCACCATAGCGGGGGCTCTCTGTGCGCGCGCAAAACGCCGGACGCGTCCTTTCTTGACGCCATATTTTCTTCATTATATCGGAATGCTGCGGACAAGTCAAGCATTTACGCAAATTTTTTGCAGACTGCCGCCCGCAATTTACAGATCGCCGCCCGCCTTTTTGTTGGGGACGAAGGAATCCTCCAGCTGTCTGGTCGCGATTGCGGTCTTTAAAAAATGCACATAACGCGCACGCACAAGAAAAGTCAGTCCAACGAACGCGAGCATAATAACGCCAACGACGATGAATCCCGTGCCGAACGCAGGTCTCATGATGCGCAGTACGATAAACAGAATGCCCGCGCACAAAAAACACAGCGCAACAAGCACTGCAAGAACATTGGCATTGCGGATCTTGCGCTTTAAGTAAGTGAGATATTCGGACTGTTGCATAGTTCCCCCCTTTATTGCAGTCTTATATCTTGCAGCTGATGCAATTTCTTACCCCGTATGACGCGCCGCGCACTCTTTTTGTGACACATTTGCGCAATTTTTTCTGTCTATCCGAAAATTCCCTTCCGTTCGCGGATCTCCTTGACGACAAACCCTGCATCCTCGTCGCGGCAAACTCCGCTCTCACCCACCCGCCCTTCGGACAGGCGGGCACTTCGCTTTGTTGCCGCTTCCTCTTCCCGAAAAAATACTGCGTATTTTTTCGGGAGCCCTTGCATCACGGATGCTTATCCGAAAATCCCCTTCCGTTCGCGGATCTCCTTCACCGTAAAACCGGCATCCGTGATGCAGGCAGCAAGCACCGTGTCAGGGAGATCCGTCTCCACAAAAATAATATTCTTCTTAAAATTTGCCTTTGCTCCGCTCACGCCGTCCAAAAGGAGAAGCTTTTTCTCCGCGCGTTCTGCGCAGCGCTTGCAGCAAAGATCTTCTACCTCGATAACACGTTTCATGATATGTTCATTATAACACAGAATGTTCAAAATGTAAAGATGTTGAAAAAATTTATATTTTGCTTTCGTTTCATCAAAATCACACGAAAAAACACGAGAAAGTCGTGTGAGAATTTGACAAAATCCCTCTGCCTGCGTATAATATGGGTCAAATTTCTCAACGGAGGCGTAATATGCGCGTTCTTGCCATCAATGATATTTCCTGCGCGGGGAAGTGTTCCCTGACCGTCGCCCTGCCCGTCCTTTCGGCGAGCGGTGTGACCTGCGACATTCTGCCCACGGCGCTCCTTTCCACCCACACGGGCGGGTTTACAGGCTATACCTTTTTACCTCTCGACGACGAAATGAAAAAAATCTGCGACCACTGGGAGACGCTGGGGCTCAAGTACGACCTCATCTACAGCGGGTATCTGGGCAGCCGCGCGCAGATCGCATTCGTCCGCGAGGTCAAGCGTCGCTTTTTAAAGCCAGGCGGCTTGTTTGTCGTCGACCCCGTCCTCGGTGACAACTTCGCGTTCTATAAAGGCTTTGACGAAGCATTTGCAAAAGAGATGCTCTCGCTCTGCGGCGAAGCGGATTATATCCTGCCCAACGAGACGGAGAGCTATCTTTTGACGGGCACGCGCGATTTCTCGGAGGCACTCGCGGCGCTTGCCAAGATCTGTCCGCACCCCGTCATCACAGGCGCTCAGACACAGGACGGCTACTATATTTATTTCCATGAAAACGGCGAACAAAAGATGAAGATCATGCACCGCGACGGTTCCTTCCACGGTGCGGGTGATGTGTTTGCCTCCGCCTTCTGCGGGTGCCTGATGCGCGGATTATCCATGGAAAAGGCGCTCAAAGTGACCGCAGACTTCTGCTACCGCTCCATTCTGCGCACGGAAAAAGAAGTCCCCGATCGCAAATACGGACTCAACTATGAGCGCGAGATCTACGCCTTTTTGCGCGATCTGGAGGAGCAGGCATGACGGCGTTTGTACGCGAAGTATGCCTTGCCGCCATGCGTTACTTTGACGGAGACGCAAGACGCATCCAGCACTTTGTAAAAGTCTTGCAATACGCGACCCTGATCGCCGAGGGCGAAGCGCTGCCCGCCGATGAAGAGGAAGTTTTGCAGGTCGCGGCCGTCCTCCACGATATCGGCATCCCGAACAGCGAGAAGAAATACGGCTGTGCGGACGGGCGGTATCAGCAGATCGAGGGCGTGCCCGTCGCGCGGGAACTGCTTGCAGGCCTTGGCGCCGATGACACCTTGATCGAGCGCGTCTGCCATATGATCGGGCTGCATCACAGCTACTCCAAGATCGGCGACGATGTTCTGCTGCGCATGCTCGTCGAAGCGGACATGCTCGTCAACGCGTACGAGGAGGAAGTCCCCAAGGAGAGCCTTGCGCACTTTGCAACAAATATCGTCCGGACAGCGAAGGGGCACGCATTGTTCAGCGTCATTTACGGTGTATAATTTTTCCGTGTCTTTCCTGTGCCGCACGCTTGCATTTTTCATAAATGCGTGCTATACTGTAATCGACACCTGCGGTGTACGGAGCGTAAATTAAGCGGAATCCACATTATACCAACGGGAACGCTCGTCGGATCGGCTAGGCAAGGTCTGTTATTCTACGGAAAGTCTGATGCCCTTCCGCTGCGTACCCACCTGCGAGAAGCGGGTTCACCATTCTTTGCGATGCGGCACAGGCGGATGTCATATTTTTGAAATCAAACAGGGCGGCTATGAACTCCATAGCCGCCTTTTTTCTTATCTCGGGTATCCCGCTCTTCCCTGTCTCAGCGCCGGAAAGCGCATGAAAAAGAGCTGCCGAAAGGCAGCTCTTTGGGTCGATTTTACGGGGAACATATCCCCGATTTCGATCTCTTTTACTCCTCGAATGCGCGGCTGTGAGAGGCCTCGCGCAGGAACGACTCCTGAGCGTTGAGCGCATCCCCTTCCGCCGGTACGGGAGAATATGTGCCGTCCGCATGCAGTTCGCGCGCCTTAACATTGTCCGCAAGCATCGTGCGCACGATATCCTCGATCTCATCCGCGATCTTCTCGTCCAATACGGGCGTTGCGATCTCCACACGCTTATCGGTGTTGCGCGTCATCAAATCGGCGCTGGAGATATACATGACCCTGTCCTTTCCGCCGCCGAAACAGTAGACGCGGGAGTGCTCCAAAAATCTACCCACGATGCTGACAACGCGGATATTGTCTGTACGCCCCTCGATGCCGGGCACAAGGCAGCAGATGCCGCGGATGACCAGCTCGATCTTGACGCCCGCCTCGCTCGCTGCGGCAAAGCGGTCAATGATCTCCTTATCGGTAAGAGAGTTCATCTTGGCGAGGATCCTGCCCTCCTTGCCCGCCTTTGCCTTCTCGATCTCCCGATCGATGCAGGCAAGAAGTCCGCTTTTCAGGGTCTCGGGGGCCACCAGCAACCGCTGATATTTAAAGTCGGTATTGCAGATCGCGACATTACGGAAAAATGCCACGGCGTCTTCCCCGATCTTTTTATCTGACGTGAGAATATTGAGATCGGTGTACTGCCGGGAGGTAGATTCGTTATAATTCCCCGTTCCGAGATGTGTGATATAACTGATCTCGCCGCCATCCTGCAAGACAATCGAAATAATCTTGGAATGGACTTTGTAATTATCCATGCCGTAGATGATGGTACAGCCCGCTTCCTGCAATTTATTGGCAAAATAAAGATTATTTTCTTCGTCAAAGCGAGCGCACAGTTCGATAACGACGGTCACCTGTTTCCCGTTCTCACTCGCACGGCACAGCAGCTCCGCAATGCGCGAATGGTGCGCAAGACGGTAAATCGTGATCATGATGGAGCTGACCCGTTTATCGCGCGCGCACTCCTCCAGCAGATCGACGACGGGCGACATGCTGTCATACGGATAAGAAAGAAACACATCGCGCGAAGAAATCAGTTCTATCAGCGAAGGAGCGCTTGTGACACAGGAAGGGATGGCTCCCTTAAACGGCTCATATTTGAGCTTTGCCGCTGCTTCCGCTGAAAAATAGTTCCCCAAAGAGAATAGAAATTTATAATCAAAATAACTCTCGTCTTCAAAGCAGAATTTGGAATCAAGTTTTAGGATCCGAAGCACGAAATCCTTGAGCTTGCTGCCCTTATTATCCACTTCAAGCCGTACAACGCCCATTCTTGCACGGGACTCCACCTTGCGCTTCATGACCTCGGTAAAGTCACGTTCCAGATCGGTGTCCTCAAGCGCGGTGTCAAAATCAGCATTACGGGTGACTCGCACCATCAGCTGCTCGCTGACCGTGTATCCCGTAAACGCATACTTTGCGCACAACCGCACCAACTCTTCCAGAACGATAAGGCGCACTTTTTTTCCTTCGCCGATACGGTAGAGTTTTTCGAGCGCGGGATTAATGGATACGACGCCGATCATGCGGCGGCCCTCTTTTTCCAGCTGACAGATGACATAGCCGCGTTTGTTTTCAAACTGCATCAGAGGATGCTTGGCGTCCAACACCATGAGGGAGAGCAGAGGGAGAACGCGACGCATGAATAATTCCCGGCACTCCATTTCCTGGCGCGGCGTCAGTTCGGCAGCGCGAAGCAGCTTGACACCGTTCCCTGAAAGCTCTTTGCGAAGTTTCCTGAAACACTCCGCGCGCATACGGTACTGTCGTTTGACAACGTCCGCAATTGCATCAAGTTGCTGTGCAGCGGTCAGCTTGGTCTTGTTTTCCGTTTCGTTCGGTTCCGTTATATTCTCATTGACAAGGCTTCCCACGCGGACCATAAAAAATTCATCCAGATTGGATGTAAAAATGGATAAAAATTTACAGCGTTCCAGCAGCGGATTGGTCAGATCCTCTGCCTGATCGAGCACACGCTTATTGAAAAGCAGCCAACTGTACTCGCGGTTCATGTAAATATCCCGCATGCACTTTCCGGTGACTCTCTGTGGAATATTGATGGGTTTGCTCATGATTTCCTCTTATTTATACGTTTTTTCTCGGCCGTCCGCGCCGCTTGGGTACGGGCGCTTCGTTCCGCTCTTTTTCCTGCGTTATTTCCCGCGTCTCCGCCGCGGGCGTCTTTTCAGCCCGTTTTACGGCTGTTTTCTTTGCCGCCGCCTTCGATGCGGAAGATTGCCGCGTTGCATCGGAAACAACCTTTTTAGGTCTGCCCCGCTTCTTCGGAACTGTCTGCACGACGTCATCCGCAGGAAGATCAAGGTCCGCAACGGGTCGCTCAGCCGCCTCCGGAATTCCGTGAGACTCGGCGACAATCTCAACGTACTCTCCCGTCTCCCTGCCCTCAAGCACAAGACGAAGGTACCCTTCTTTCACACCGCTCTCGCTGACGACGATACGTTCCACTCCGAAGCGCTTGAAGATCGCCTTCAATGCGACGACCGCCGCGCCGATGACATATACCTTTTCAGGCGCATTCTTAAGGATGAGACGGGAACGATCTGCGCCCTCCAAAAGGCGCTTGACCAGTTTTTTGAACTTCCGATACTCAATGACCTTCTCTTCTGCCGGATCCGCCTTGACAAAATCCGCATATATGTCATAGACAGCCATTGCTGCCGCCCCCACAAGCACTGCCGTCGCGTACGTTCCCGCTCCGGGAACTCCGGCACCGTCGAATTTCTTCTCCAGGTACTTACGGATCGCCTTGACTTCAGATTCTGTCGGATATATGTTTCCGACAAACTTGCGGGACAGGTCTACAAGCCCGAACTCAAACCCGAACATCTCCGCTTTTTCTGATTTTGCAAGATCGCAGATCTCAATCGATTTGCCCCCCAGATCGATCAGAACAGGACGTTCACACCTTTTATAGGAAAGATTGGCAATGTAATCGCAATATGCTTCTGTCGGTTCGTCGATAAAATTAACGGCAAGCCCCGTTTTTTCACGGACATACGCCGCGATCTGCGCGCTGTTCGCGACGTGCCTGAGCGCCGCGGTGGAAATGACGTAACAACGCTCCGCCCCCTCTGCGGCAGCGATCGCCTTCATATGATCGAGAAGTGCGGCAAGTTTTTCCATGCCGCGCTGCGAGAGTGTGTTACCCTCAAAATAGTGCGTCAGGCTGATTGCCGCGCGCTCCTTAAACAATACTTCGTTGGCGCCGTCGTTTGCCGCGACAACCATGGAAATACTGCTGGAACTGACATCAATGACCGAATATTTCATACTGTCTCCCGTAACTTTACTCATATTTTACGTCCTGTCGCCGAAAGAAATACCGATTCCGCGCGCCAAAGCAACTTCTTCCCCATGCGGATCGACAAACTTATACTTTCCGGCTATATCCGGGAGAGCGTTGAATGTAATGTTGTTTCCGTTGACTGCGGCCGTCACGCCGAATCTTCCTTCGACGGCGAGTTTTGCCGCATACCCGCCCAAACGAGTACAGAGCAGCCGATCATAGGCGCAGGGCGTGCCGCCGCGCTGCAGATAGCCGAGGACGGAGTAACGCGTCTCCTGTCCCGTACGCTCACCGACGACCTCGGCAAGATGACGGGTGACGGTACTCTCTCCCAATTCTGTCCTTACAAAAACACGTTCCTCCTTTTTGAAGCGTGCTTCGCCGTCCAACACTGCACCTTCCGCAACGGCGATCATTGTGTAAGTCTCACCCGCGGCGATGCGTGCATTGACAAAATCGCAAACCGCATCAAGATTAAAGGGGATCTCCGGAATAAGGATCATGTGCGCGCCCGCCGCGATGCCCGAATGAAGGGTCAGCCAACCCGCCTTGTTGCCCATGACCTCCACAAGCATCGTACGGGAATGACTCCTGGTCGTCGTCTCAATGCGGTCAAAGGCGTCGGTGACGACTTCCACAGCCGTACGGAAACCAAAAGTGACGTCAGTCCCGTAAATATCGTTATCGATGGTCTTGGGCACACCGATCACATTGCACCCCTCCATCGAGAGCAGCGCCGCCGTCTTATGCGTACCCGCACCGCCCAGCGTAAACAGGCAGTCCAGTCCCATTTTTTTATAATTTGCGACCATTCTGGACAGGCGCGTTCCCCCCTCCTCAAGCACGGTCATGCGCTTGAACGGCGTACGGCGTGTGCGCAGGATCGTGCCGCCCAGCGTCAGAAGACCTTCAAAATCTTCTCTGTTCAGTGAATAGCTTTCCCCACGGATCAATCCCGCATAACCTTCCGGGATCCCGACGATCTGCGCATTCTTTACATTGTTCAAAAGATAAAGTCCGATCGCGCGAATGACCGCATTGAGTCCCGCGCAATCGCCACCGCTCGTCAATATACCGAATTTCATGTTCATCCTCCGTTTCTTCCCGTTTTTATTGTACTCTCTCGCGCCTGCATTGTCAAGGCGTCTCACGATGTTGCTTCATCTGAATTTGTAATAAAATTGTAAAAAAACGGAGGACTGCCTCCGTTTTTCTGAAATTTATAAATATGATTTCAATCTCTCGGCGCGATCGGTTCTCTCCCAAGCGAAATCCTCCCGCCCGAAATGTCCGTATGCCGCCGTCCTGCGGAATATGGGTTTTCTCAGTCCCAGGGTCTCAATGATCGCCGCAGGACGAAGATCGAACTCCTTTTGCACGATGTCGGCGATGACGTCATCCGCAAGTTTGCCGGTGCCGTATGTCTCGACAAACACGGAGACGGGGCGCGCAACGCCGATGGCATAGGCGAGCTGAAGCTCCACCTCGTCCGCGATGCCCGCCGCCACGAGGTTCTTACAGATATAGCGCGCAAGATATGCGGCGCTGCGGTCCACCTTGGTCGCATCCTTGCCCGAGAACGCGCCGCCGCCGTGCGGACAGCGCCCGCCGTAGGTATCGACGACGATCTTCCTGCCCGTCAGCCCCGAATCGCCCTCCGGACCGCCGATGACGAACTTGCCCGTCGGGTTTATGAAATATTTGGTCTTTTCGTCGAGAAGATGTGCGGGGATGACCGCCCCGACGA
This sequence comes from Clostridia bacterium, assembly GCA_017887095.1. GTDB lineage: Bacteria > Bacillota > Clostridia > Christensenellales > Borkfalkiaceae > Gallimonas. The sequence continues at coordinate 34,217 of JAGHIT010000101.1, forward strand.
CATACTTCTTCATGTCGGCGGCGATCTGCGCCTGAGAAACGTCCTCGGCATGCTGCGTAGAAACGACCACGCTGTCCACGCGTACGGGCTTTCTGCCGTCGTACTCGACCGTGACCTGCGTCTTGCCGTCCGGGCGCAGGTAGGACAGCGTCCCGTTCTTTCTCACCTCGGTGAGACGCGCGGCGAGCTTATGCGCGAGCATGATGGGAAGAGGCATGAGCTCCTCCGTCTCGCGGCAGGCATACCCGAACATCATTCCCTGATCGCCCGCACCGATCGCGTCATAGCCTTCCCCGCCCGCCTTCATCTCGGCAGAGGCGTCCACGCCCAACGCGATATCGGGCGACTGCCCGTGGATAAGAGTAATGACGCGGCACTTGTCATAGGCAAAATCGCCCGCATCGTAGCCGATCTCGCGGATGACGCGGCGCGCCACCTGCTCATAGTCGACGTGGGCGCGGCTGGTGACCTCGCCCGTCAGAAACAGCGTATTGTACGCCGCGCAGCATTCCACCGCCGCGCGGGTCTGAGGATCCTCTTTGAGAAGCTCGTCAAGAATGGCATCCGCAATGTTGTCGCAGACCTTATCGGGGTGACCTTCGGTCACGCTCTCACTTGTAAAAAATCTTTTCATATCCCGCACATTATAATACGCGCGCGGAAAATTGTCAATAAAAAGCGACGGGAAACTCGGTTGCATTTTATGCGCGGACATGATATACTCTTGCTATGCAATGTCAACTCTGTCCCGTCGGCTGCGGCGCGGACCGCCCCGCGCGGGCGGGCGCTTGCGGTGTGAAAGCGCTCACCGTCGCCAAATACTATCTTCACCCCTATGAGGAGCCGCCCATTTCCCACAAAAACGGGAGCGGGACGGTGTTCTTCGGCGGGTGCTCGCTAAAATGCGTCTTTTGCCAGAATTACGAGGTCTCGCGCGCACAACGGGGCAAGGCAGTCACGCCCATAGAGCTTGCGGACATCTTTGTGCAGCTCGAAGAGATGGGCGCGGACAACATCAACCTCGTCACGCCCGACCACGTCTCCGATCTCGTCGCCGAAGCGCTCAGCTACCGCAAGCCCGCGATCCCCGTCGTGTACAACTCGGGCGGGTACTGCCGCGTGGAGGCGCTGGAGCAGATCGCGCCCTATGTCGATATCTGGCTGCCCGACTGCAAATTTGTCTCGCCCGATCTTGCCGCGCGCTACACGGGGCGGCGCGACTACTTCGACTACGCCGCCCGCGCCATTGCCTATATGGCGCAAAAGCCGCTCGTATGGCGGGAGGACGGAAAACTGCTCTCGGGCATCATCGTTCGGCACCTCATTCTGCCTTCATGCACCTCGGACAGTCTGCGCGTCTTAGACTTTTTGAGACAGACGCTGCCGGAGGACGTCCCCGTCTCGCTCATGCGCCAGTACACACCCATGGGCGACATTGCCCGTTTTCCCGAACTCGGGCGCACGATCACGGCGCGCGAATACCGCCGCGTGCGCGACTACGCCGAGCAGCTCGGATTTCCCCTGTTCACACAGGAAAAAGCGAGCGCGGACAGGGCGTTCATCCCAAACTGGGACTTCTGAGCGCGCATCGCAAAACCAAAGGACGCCCTCGCGGCATGGGCTATTCCCCGGAGATCTCCTGCAGGAGCCTGACCAGTTTTTCCGTGAGTTTTCCGCACTTGGCGGGCGGCGCGCTCTTTAACCGTTCGCGCAGCCGCTCCGCCCTTTCGATCTTATTTTTCACACTACAAGCGTTTGCAAACAGGATAAAAGTATGCTCGTCACCTTTGAAAACGTCACCTTCGGCTATATCGGCGTCCCCGTCGTCAGGGGCGTCAGCTTTACCATTCACGAAAAGGAGCGCGTCGGACTGCTCGGCGGCAACGGCGAGGGCAAGACGACGCTGTTAAAGCTCCTCACGGGAGACCTGACCCCCGACACGGGCAGCGTCATCAGAAAGAGCGCGCTGCAGCTCGGCTATCTGGAACAGAGCGGCGGCTTTTCCTCCGAGGCGACCGTCTACGGCGCGATGGAGGAAGTGTTCGAGGAGGACAAGCAGCTCATCGCGCGCCTGCGGGATGTGGAGCAGCAGATGGCGACCGCCGATGAAAATGAAATGCGCGTCCTCGCCGCTCGGGCGGAGAGTTTGAACAAGCGCATCGCCGCGCGCGATTCCTACCACTTTGACGTGCGCATCAGGACGGTGCTCGGCGGCATGGGGTTCGGGAGCATGTTCTCCCAGAAAGTGAGCACCATGTCGGGCGGGGAGCGCACCAAACTCAAGCTGTGCCGCCTGCTCTTAGAGGAGCCCGAACTGCTCATCCTCGACGAGCCGACCAACCATCTGGACGTCTCCACCCTCTTCTGGCTGGAGGATTACCTCGCCTCCTACAAGGGCGCGCTGCTTCTCGTCTCGCACGACAGATACTTTCTCGACCGCCTCACGACGCGCACCTTAGAATTAGAGCGCGGCGTACTGACCTCATACAAGGGCGGCTATTCGCAGTACCGCGTCCTGCGCGAGGAAAAGCGCAAGGAGGAAGAGCGCCTGTACGAGAAGCAGTGCGAGGAGATCGCAAAGCTGCAGGACTTCGTCGATCGGCACATCGTGCGCGCGACGTCCGCCTCGGCGGCGCAGAGCCGCGTCAAACAGTTAGAGCGCATGGAGCGTCTCGAAAAGCCCGTGCCGCCCAAAAAGCCGCCCCGCTTCCGCTTTACCTTCGATGAACAGCCCTACGAGTGCATCCTGCGCGCCGAGCACTTCGACCTGAAGGCGGACGAGAAGCTGCTCCTTCGGGACGCCTCCTTCACCCTGATGCGCGGACAGAAGTGCGCGCTTCTGGGGGACAACGGCACGGGGAAAAGTACGCTCCTCAAGTATCTCCTTTCGGGGGACGGGCGCATCGCGGTCGGGCGGTATGTAAAAATCGCCTACTACGATCAGGAAAATGCACGGCTCGACCCCGCTGACCGCGTCCTTGACGCCTTTTGGGGCGTGCACCGGGGACTTTCGCAGACGGAGGCGAGGGCGCTGCTCGCTCAGGCGGGCCTGGTCGCCGAGGACATGGACAAGACGGTCGCCGAACTCTCGGGCGGACTCAAGGCAAAGCTTGCGCTCGCCATGCTGGAGGCGGAGCGCGGCAATGTGCTCGTTCTGGACGAGCCGACCAACCACCTCGATCTGCCTGCGCGCGAGTCGCTGGAAGCGGCGCTCAGGGAATTTGAAGGGACCATCCTCTTCGTCTCGCACGACCGGCGGTTCGTGGAGGCTGTCGCAAACAGCGTGGTCGTCATCGAAGGGAGCGCGCTCCACCCCTTTGCGGGCGGCTATCAGGACTACCTTGCCTGGCAAAAGGTGCAAAAAACGCAGGACGTCCCCCGCGAAAGCGCGCCAAAGGCGGCAGGCGACGGGTACCGTTCCAGGGAGGAACGCGCGCGGGAAGCACAGCGGCGCAACCGCGTGCGCGCCATCGAACAGGAGTTAGCCGCCCTCGAGGAAGAGGACGCGGCTCTTGCGGAGGAACTTCTCTCCTGCGGCAGGGACTATGTCCGCGCGCAGCAGATCGCGGCGCGGCAGACGGAGATCGCCGCCAAAAGCGATCAGCTCTACGAGGAATACGGCACACTCATCGAGTAAAAGGGCATGAAAAAATCCCCGCAAGGGGGATTTCTTCGGAGAAAATGATGAATGACGCTGTTCGTGCCTTATTCGATGGCGATGGACTTGGAAGCGATCTTCTTGGGCTCCTCTTTCGGGACGGTCAGCTGCAACATGCCGTTCTCATACTTTGCCTTGACGTTCTCTTCCTCGACCTTATCGCCGACGTAGTAACTTCTCTGGCAGGAAACACGGCACTCTCTGCGCAGGTACTTGGGAGTATCCTTGCCCTCTTCTTCCTTTTCGCTCTTTTCCGCGCTGACAGTCAGATAGCCGTTCTCAAGCGAGACCTTGATCTCATCCTTCTTGAATCCGGGCATCTCAATGGAGAGCTGGTAATCTTTATCCGTTTCCTTGATGTCGGTACGCATGCTGTCGAGCTGTTCATCATAGAACATGGGCTTGAAGAAGTCCTCGAACACGTCGAACACATCGCCACTATTTCTCTTCTGCAAATACGTTTTCATAACCAAAACTCCTTTGTTGCCTCCCCTTCGGAGGTCATATATATTATACCGCACCACAAACTCTGTTAAAC
>JAGHIT010000102.1 GCA_017887095.1 Clostridia bacterium
CAAAGTTCCATATATTCACACATTCCGGCTCTTGAAACCATCCGCCGAAGATATATCCCTCTCGTTCCGGATTTTGCGGAACATATGCGATCTTCTCTCCGTAGTCATAATTGTCCGACCAATAATACCCATCGTTTTCCGCACCTGCATAATTGTAAAAATAATTACAATTTGATAACCATTGGTTCTTGTATATGGCATGTAAACATCCAATATCGTTCCGTATCTCATCTAATACAGTACACAAGTATAAATTCACCCGCCTTTCTTGTATATCACCTATCGAATTATTAGTTCCGATCAAAATAATTTTTTTTAGATTTGGTGTAGTGTCACAATTTATACGATATATGCTTACATTAGGAATAATATAAATTTTTCTTAACTTTTCGCTTTCAAAATTTCCTCTAGAGCCTAACCCATACAGATATGTATAGTGATCTACCGTATATCCATCAATCTCTTTGGGAATAACAATCGTTTCCTTTTGCTTTCCCTGTTCTGAAAGCCCCTCCAAAAAGAATGCGTCTTCATTCAATCGATACACAAAATCCCCGCTGGTATGAAGATTTTCGCTGCAGCCCGTCATTGGCGCAAGCGATAATATCGCCACGCCCAGCGCGATACTTGCTATTTTTAATGTTTTTTTCATAATTGCCCCCCATTATAACGAAAAATCATATTTGGGAATAAAATACAGATATTCAACGGCATAGGTGGCAGACTGCATTCCCGGCTCATAGTCGATCAATGTTCCGTCCACAAGGTTGAGATACTGCTCTCCGCGCTTGACCGCAGGAATCAAAGCATCTGACCCGGAACCATGCGACACCGATACAATTGACAACAGATATCGGCGTTCGTTTTCGATCCCTGCCACTTTGAAATGACTTTGATGATAGATGATGACATCTCCGTTTTCATCGCGGAACAATTCACGATCGGTATAAATCGACGTGTGTCCGTCCTCGTCTACCACCTCTTCTCGCATCCCCTCATGCACCCGATAGGGCATCCAGCTCACCGGCTCCAGTTCGCTGCACAGATACATACCGACGCCGCTGATCCATTCAAACGTGACGTCATCGCGGATGAGGACATACACAAAGCCCTGCGGCTCCAGTTCGATGAGCATATAGTTCAGCTCATCGTATTCGTTGTAGATCGGATACACTTCCAGCCCCGTGTACTCGCTCCCCTCGCCCAAAAAGCGCTCCTCGGCCCGTTCGGTGACGCGCTGGATATGCTGCTCTTCCGTATAGCTGCCCGCCGTGCAGCCCGTGCACAGCGACGCCGTAAACGTCAGGATAAGCGCAACCGCGCAGATCACAATTTTTCCATGTCTTCTCATTGATATTTCCCCCCTTGCCTCTCTGTACTAAGTGTATCACTCAGATAGCGCATTGTCAATAATTTTTCAAAAAATTTTTGCAGACAAAATGCAAGCCCCCTTTTCCCTGTTTTTTCTATGCAAAAAGCCCGCCGTACAGGCGGGCCTTATTGCAAATGAAATCTTACTCTCCGTCGCCGTCCAGAAGTGCGGCTTCTTCGGCGTCCTCGAAGTCCTCGTACTGCGAACAGAACTCGGCAAAAACTTCGTCCAGCTCTTCGTCGTCCTCGATCTGCACGAGCTGCTCGTTGTCCTCGTCGCCCTCGATGCGATAGATGGCGACTTCCTCCTCGCCGTCCTCGTCCTCCTCAGGCTCTGCGTCCTTGACCTCGGTGAGCGCAATGTACCAGTTTCCCTTGTACTCAAAGGTCATCAGATGCTCGAAGCGGAAGCAATTGCCCTCCTCGTCCACAAGCTCGACGATGTTCTCCTCTTCGTTGTAGTCGTTGCGTTCCTCTTTCATCGTTGTACTCCTTGTTTGATCTTGGCAAGGTAGCTCTCCAGAATGTACGCCGCAGCGATGGAGTCCACCTGCTTTTTTTTCTTGTCCTTTTTGCGGGAGACGCCCATTTCCAACAGATCGCTCCGCGCCGCGCGCGTTGTGTAGCGCTCGTCCTCAAAGACGATGGTAAGTCCCGCGCGCTCTAAGGCAGCGGCAAAGCGGCGCGTCTTTTCGCTCTGGACGCTCTCCGTTCCGTCCTCGTTGAGCGGAAGCCCGATGACGGCGCAGCCTGCCCCGCGTGAGGCCGCGATTTCGCAAAGCGCGGCGATATCCCGTTGAAAATCGCCCGTGCGGAAATAGGTATCGGAAGGAATGGCATAGTCGCCGAACGGGTCGCTGAACGCGACGCCCACCCGCCGATCGCCTACGTCGAAGGCGACGATCTGCTGTATCATGCCCGAATTATACCATACTTTTGGGGGAAAGTAAAGTACTTCTCGCAAAGTGGTACAAAGCAGAAGCGGCGCGTTGCCGCGCCGCCCCCTTATTTGGACTTCTTGTCCGCCTTGTCCGTGGACTCCATCTGCTTGAGACGTTCGTCCATCATCTCATCCATCTTCTCCATCAGCTCCGCCTGGCTCTTTTTGACGAGCGAGCGCGCCTTGTAGCTGTTGGCGACGACGAGCGCTCCGCCCATCGCGCCGAGAAGCAGACCGAGACAAAACATCTTTTCCATACATTCCTCCTGCGGTTTCCCGTCAGCTGCAGTTTGTGAAAAGACGCGTTTCTTATTCCTTCCCGCCGCTGCGCAATTTTTCCAATTCGGCACGCAGACGACGGTTCTCCTCCTTTAAGTCGGAGGCGATGCGCTCGTACAAAGCGTCGATCTCCCGCTCCAGCTTGCGTTGAAGAAAACTTTTTTCCTCCGGAACACCCGCTTCAACTGCTGCCGCCCGTACGCGTTCCGGCTGCTTCTTCAGGAGATTGCGATACTTATTCTGCATGCGCAGCATGAGCTTTTCGTCTCCCTGTGAAATATTACAGATCGCACGCCGCACCGACATGCCCTTGCTTTTTTCATGAAGCACCTTTTTGAGCATCTCATCCGTCTCCTCCTCGGTAAAAGGTACAATTGCACCCGCCTTGAGGTCTTTCCCTTCCAGAATCTTCTGCACACGTTCATCGCCCGTTCGCTTTAAAAAGGAATAATAATAATTGCGTACGCTTCCCTTGGCACGATTATGCGCCTTCCCGTACGTCTCAAAGAGATAGGAAAGCGTCTTGCCTGCGTTTCTTCCCGTGTAGATGTATTCGATCAACCCTGCCGCCTCTTCTTCCGTATAACCATTGATTTTATTCATAGCGTCACCTCGGGCAAATTGTTGACATAATTTTATCGCTTTATACATAAAAAAAAAGAGATGCGTGTCTATTTTTTATCCGATCTTCCATGCGCTTTCTTTGTAAACGGGATGCACCTCGGGCAAGTGGACAGCTTTGCCCGCTCGGTGGAACTTGCCGCAATGGACGGGGTCTTTTGTGAATGCAAAGCGCCCGGATATGCGCCGGTACGCTTTCGCTTCGACGAAGATTTCCTTTTTGCCCCTCCCGAAGGCATTGAACTTTACTTTCATCGCGGCGCAGTCGCGGTGCATATTACAGACTTTGTACGCGCAGATCCCACACTGCGCGTCGTATGGCAAAAGCATTTTGCAGGATGTCTTCTCACACTCTGCGTGCAGGGAAGAGTCATCCTGAACTTTGAACAGGAAAGAAGTTTTTTGCAGATCCCGCTTCCCTTTGCATTTGAAAACAGCCGCGCTTCGCTCGCAGGGGATCTGATTCTTTTGGAAAGCAATTTTTCCTTTTGTCTTATCGATCGCAGCGGTAAAATTCTTGTGCTGCGCGACGGAACGATCGTCGAACGCGGAGAAGCACTCATCGCGGACATTCCTCTGCATGACGCACTCTCCCACATCACCCGATGCCGCTATGAACGAGGCAAGCTGAAAGAATGTTCCATTCTTTCTGCCCGCTCTCCGAACCAAACCACCGTAGCACTCGCTTTACTGGAAAGCATTCTTGCCGGATTTGACCCCACGCCCTATCTCGCCCCCGTGCTGACCGGAAAAGCGGAACTGCTGCGCGAGTTTCTGGGAGAGTTCCGCGCCGTCGTCCCGCTGCCGAATCCCGATACCGTGGGGCTCGTCTATCTCCGCAGACCGCGCATCTACGACGTCCGCGACCTGCATATCACATTGGAAAACGGAAAAGTAACAAATCTGCAACAGCCCGATTAGCAAAGAACACGGCATTTTGCCGTGTTCTTCAGACAGATCATGCATTCACTCAACACTCTCGCCCGAGCACAAAGTCCACAGAGCAGTTCAACGCCTCAGCGATCCTGACGACATTCACAATCGAAGGCTGCGTCTTATTCCTGACCCAATACCGCATGACTGATTCTGAAATATGCGTCATCTGCTGAAGTCGGTAGCGTGAAATCTGATAATAGTTGCATAAGAACATCAGATTTTGCCCGAACGGCGGACACGCTTTAAAGGAACGGGTATGGTTTTCTTCAACAAGGCCTAAAAGGTAATCGACAGAACATTGAAAATAATCGGCAAGCCGTACGGCGGCTTCTACGGTAGGCAGGCTTCTTCCTGTGAGATATCGGCTGATCGTCGCGTTCCCATATCCAAGTTCCAGACTCAATTTTGCAGCGTTTGTGCCCGATTCAAAAATCAATTCTGACAACCTTTCCGGAAAATTCGACAAATTCATACAATCATCGACACACTCCTTCCAAAAATTATCAGCTAATTATGAACAAATTACTTGCTGATTTCATGATTAGCTGGTATAAATCGGAAGTTGCGTGCCGACAGTTATAATCAATTACGGTAAAGCGGTCCCTTCCCTACCGGATAGCCTTGCCAAAGTCACCAAAATCCATACACACAAACAGAAACGATCGGAGAAGAAACACCTATCCGACCCGAAAAATCCATTTCCACGACAAAGCGAATATAAAAAACGCGGCGAAAACCGCGTTTTTTAATCCGGAAAATCTTTGGTCTCAATCTTCCCGCCATCCTCCCCTCAGGTTTAAACAAGCTCGAACCGTCCGGTCTTTTTCAGTTTTTGGCTAACACTTCGACATACTCCTTCTTTTTGCCGATGGCGGAAGGACAGGCATAGCTGTAACGATACGGGCTCCCGCATTTTGATCGAACGCGCGGCGCGGCATCAAATGATGCCGCGCCGCGCGCGTTGTTTAGATTGTCCGCTCAAAAATTGCCGCGGAAGAACCGTTCAAACTTGTCAAACGGGATGATATTCAGATTGTCATACAAATCGGTATGCACGGCGCCCGGGATGAGCAGAAGTTCCTTGTTCTGAGCGTACTTACTCCCGCAGACCATGTTCGCATAGGCGTCCTTGCTGAAATAACAGGAATGCGCCCTATCGCCGTGGACGATAAGAACGGCGCTGCGGATCTCGTTGCTGTATTTGAGGATTGGCTGGTTCATGAAAGACATGCAACCCGTGACATTCCAGCCGCCGTTTGAGTTCAGCGAACGGGGATGATAGCCGCGCGCCGTTTTATAATAATCGTAATAGTCCTTGACAAAGTATGGCGCGTCCTCGGGAAGCGGATCGACGACGCCGCCGCCAAGGGCGCAGCTGCCACGCTTGAAATCCTCGATCCGCTGCGCGTTGAGCGCGGTCTTCTTATTGTAGCGCGCTTCCTCGCTGTCCTCTGCATCAAAATACCCCTTGGCATTGACACGGGTCATATCATACATGGTCGATGCGACCGTCGCCTTAATGCGCGTATCCAGCGCCGCCGCGTTGAGCGCCAGCCCGCCCCAGCCGCAGATACCGATGATACCGATCTTTTCGGGATCGACGTTTTCCTGCACAGACAGAAAGTCCACCGCTGCCATGAAGTCCTCCGTATTGATATCGGGAGACGCCATGTAGCGCGGCGAACCGCCGCTTTCCCCTGTAAAGGACGGATCGAATGCGATGGTCAGGAAGCCGCGCTCCGCCATGATCTGCGCATACAGCCCCGATGCCTGCTCCTTGACTGCTCCGAAAGGGCCGCAGACGGCAATGGCGGAGAGCTTGCCGCCGGCATTCTTCGGCGTATACAGATCTGCCGCCAATGTGATACCGTAACGATTGGCAAACGTCACTTTACTGTGTTCCACCTTATCGCTTTGCGGAAAGGTTTTGTCCCATTTCTGTCCCAGATTCAATACTTCCATGATATTTTCTCCTTATACCTTCAGACAGAGCGTGATCTCCGCCATATCTTCGCCTGCACACAACAACCTGCGCAATTCCTGCTCGCTTGCGTCAATGTATCCGAGCCGCGTATATGCCCAGCTGTTGCTCCCGTAGAAAAAAACGATCCGATTGCCCTGATAAAGCATGACATCACCGGGCTGCGTCCGGATCCATTCATCCGAATCCGGCAGGAAAAACCCGAGCGCACATACCTTTTCAAACCCGCCGTAATCACTGCCTGTGATGACCAGCGCCCCTTCCCTCAGCCTGGCATATAACGCCTGCGCCGCCTCACCTGCGGCGAGCGTCAGTTCCGCGCTCATTCCGTTACAGCTGACTATGACCATATTTTCCTCCGCCGTCTCATATCCCTGCGCCCCGGGCTCCTCCGGGGGCGACGAAACAAGCGTCTCGCTCTCCGACGCGCATCCCGAAAACAGCATTATCGCACATAGCAGCGGGACAAACCATATCTTTCGTGCCATCATCGAACACCTCCTGTTCCTATGCCCATGAAAAGCTTAATTTGATGCTTGACGCGCATCCTGCCATCATGTTATAATATATTACCATATAAATATGTAAGACGGAGGGTGCGGCATGGAACTCATTCAGATGAAATATTTCCTCGCCGTCGCACGGGAGGAGAGTATCTCCAAGGCGGCGGACTTTTTGTACATAACCCAACCCAGCCTCACGCGACAGATCCAAAAGATGGAAAAAGAAGTAGGCCAGCCCCTCTTTACTCGAGGCAAAAAAATGCGGCTTACCGAAGCGGGACAGCTCCTGCGCCGCCGCGCGGAAGAGATCCTCTCCCTATACGAAAAGACGGAGCGAGAACTCATCTGTCCGCAGGCAAGTATCGGCGGAGACGTCTATATCGGCGGCGGAGAGACACGCGCAATGAAATACCTCCTGGATGCCGCACAAAAGATGCGCGAACAATTTCCCAATATCAAGCTACACATACACAGCGGCGATATTGCCGACGTCTGCGAACATATCGACAAGGGACTTTTGGACTTCGGTCTCGTCATCGAGCCTGCCGACCTTTCCCGCTATGAGAGCCTGCGCCTGCCATATCGCGAAGTATGGGGACTTCTCATGGAAAAAACTCACCCGCTCGCGGCAAAGGAGAACATCTCGCCTCAAGATCTGCGCGGCATACCGCTCATCCAGTCCCGTCACTCGCTCCTGCGGAGCAATGTAACGGAATGGTACCGATCCGTCTCCGAGGAATTAAATGTTGTGGCGACCTATAACCTTATTTACAATGCAGCCCTCATGACACAATCCGGCATCGGCTGCGTACTGAGTATCGACGGACTTGTCAATACAACAGGCGAGAGCAAACTTTGTTTCCGCCCCCTTACTCCGCCGGTAACTGCACATGTTGACGTCATCTGGAAAAAATATCAACTGTTTTCGCAGGCAGCGCAGATCTTTCTGCAATTCCTGCGCGAAGAACTCGCCGCATCCTGAGATGCGGCGTTTTTCTATTCCTGCGGAGCGATATACCTGATGACCCGCGCGGGAACGCCTCCCACGACAGAGTTTGCGGGAACGTCCTTTGTCACGACCGCTCCCGCCGCCACAACGGCATTTTCCCCGATCGTAACGCCCGCAAGAATGGTTGCGTGCGCGCCGATCCAGACGTTATCTTTGACGACGATGGGCGCAGGCACCATGCCTGCACGGCGCTCGGGTTGAAGGTCATGATCGAGGGTCGCAAAAACGACCTGATGCCCGACAAGCACGTTATCTCCGAGCGTCACACCGCCCTGATCCTGAAAACAACAGCCCGAATTGATGAACACACCCTTTCCGACCGTTATGTTTTTACCGAAATCGGAATAGACCGGGGGAAAGAGACTGAAGGTCTCATCCACTGTCTTGCCCGTCAGCTCGGAAAACAGCATACGCAATTCTTCCGCCGTATGATAACTGCCGTTGATCTCACAGGTAATACGCTGCGCCTCCGCCGACATTCGGTGCATATACATGTGTGTCTCCGAGCCGCCGGCTATGTATTCCCGACGCTCCATCTTCTGCTTATACTCTTCCAGCTCCATACTTTTCCGCCGTCCTTACTGTCCGTATTTTATTGTATGGATGAACGAAGAATATGTCAAATACTTATTTTGTATTCTCAATCATAGCTTTCACACATATTCAACTCAATGCAAGGCATTGCGGACCGCGTCAAGAAAACGCTTGACCTGCGGTGCCGGGCGCAGTGGATAGAGAATGCCGCACGGAATGACAAAATCCAGCTCAACGGGAATGGTGCAAAGTGCGGGATGCACATCCTTCCACACATCCAACGTCAGAAGAAGCGCCCCCTCCTGCTCACAGCGATTGAATACGTCGAGGTCATAATACTTGGGCGAATCTTCGATCGTTATCGACGGGTATTCGGTCCGCAACATCCTGCGAACACTGTCCAGGATACCACTCACACCCTCTCGCAGCATGATAAGCCGCTCCCCCGTAAGATCCCCCAGCGTCAGCCTCTTCCGCCCGGCAAGCGGGTGGCGTTGCGGCGCACCGATACACAGCTTATATGTTCCGATATTGAGAATCTGCAAAAACTCCGAATAATCCGCAATATCGCAGGCGCCGATCAACACATCAAAGTCCCTGCCAAGCGTATGATAGACGCGATCCAGCGTCTCTACCGTATCCACAAACGGAACGATCCGAATCGTGCAATCCGGTCTTTCCGAAAGCGCATTCCAAAGATCGAGGAGCGGCTTGCATGGATTGAGCAGTGAATTTCCGATGCGAACCGGTTCGCGGGACGAAGCAAGCTGCCGTGCCTGAGCAATCGCCTGCGAAATATGTTCTAATATAACCGCCGCATCTTTTCCAAAGGACTGTCCCGCCTCGTTAAGCGTCAGCCCGCGGTTGGTTCGCGCAAACAGCTTCACGCCGATCTCCTCTTCCAGTCCGTTGATCTGTTTCATAACCGCCGTCGAAGAAATAAACAACCGCTCTGCCGCCTTGCTGAAACTGCCGCATTCAGCAACGGTAAGAAATGACTGCAAAACTGTATGATCCATACGACCTCCGCATCAACTTATGGTTGATGCCATTCTAACAAATTTGCGCTTCCGCGTCAAGAGAAAATCTGCTATGCTATATATGAAACAAAAACAGGAAGGAGGAATCCGAAATGCAATATGTCACATTATCCAACGGTATCAGAATGCCCATGCTTGGTTACGGCGTCTATCAGGTCAGCAACGAAGAATGCGAACGGTGTGTACTCGACGCGATCGACGTCGGATACCGCTCCGTCGACACCGCACAGGCCTACCACAACGAGGAGTCTGTCGGCAAGGCAATCGAGAAGTGCGGCATCCCGCGCAGCGAGCTGTTTCTGACGACAAAGGTCTGGATCTCAAACGCAGGATATGAAAAAGCGAAAGCATCCATCAATATGTCGCTGCAAAATCTGCGCACCGACTACATCGATTTGTTGCTCATTCACCAACCCTTCGGAGACTATTACGGGACCTGGCGTGCAATGGAAGAAGCCTATCGGGCAGGTAAGCTGCGCGCAATCGGCGTTTCCAATTTTTATCCCGACCGCCTCGTCGATCTGTGCCGGTTTGTCAACATCAAACCAATGGTCAACCAGGTGGAAACGCATGTCTTCCAGCAACAAACACAGGCACACGAGTGGATGAATAAATACGGCGTCGCACACGAGAGCTGGGGTCCTTTTGCCGAAGGAAGAAAAGATTTCTTCACCAATCCGGTACTGTGTGACATTGGTCAGAAGTATCAGAAATCTGCCGCTCAGATCGCGCTTAGATTTCTCATTCAGCGGGGCGTGATCGTCATTCCGAAATCCACTCACAAAGAACGCATGAAGGAAAATTTTGAAATATTCAACTTCACCCTGACCGAGGGCGACATGCTGAAAATCGCTGCCCTCGACGAAAGCAAAAGCGCTTTCTTCTCTCATTACGATCCCGCAACCGTCGAATTTATTACCTCGGTAAAGTAACTCTGGCGCTGAACTTCCGGAAAGACCGATAGCTCATTAACAGCACGGCCGCGCAAGCACTCAAAGAATGCTCGCGCGGCCTTTTTTATGCCAAAAAACAGGACGAAACGGTTTTTACAGCAAAAAAAATTTTGGCTCTCAGATCGCGTAGGAGCGTTTTTCAAATGAAAGCCAAAAATCCCAAACTAAGCCTGAAACAGAAATAGCGGCAGACATAAAAAAGAATCCCATCCAAAGTACACATAAACCTCTTTCGGAAACAAGCAACTTGCATTCAATTTATTGAATCCTATAAAGAACAGACGAGAAGAAAAAACATTGGGAAATCTATTTCTGCCAAACGCATATGAATGCAAGAACAAGTGTCGGAACACACAGAAAAATACAGATACAGTAAAAACGGATATTTCCCCGCATATTGCATACTCGACATTTGAGCGACAACTCACATCTGAAACCATTACCTCATACTCGACTCTTTCTGAGGAGTGCGGTTTTTCGGAAAGTCTCAGCAGGACACACGAAACATCTCGCCTTCGAAAAAACATTGCATGTCTTTGTCCTGACCTTAAGATTCATATCCAAAGCCGATAAGCAGATACTATGCCAGACATAATTAAGACATATGCATAGTATTATGTGTCGCATAATACTATGAAAACGTCATATTTTGTCGAAATAAAAATGATTTCTGGCTTTAAAAGCCCCCATTTCGCCGTTTCCACAAAGGCCTGTTTCCCCATGCAGAATTTCATGCCACTCCGGGCAAAACTTCATGAAAATCGGATATTTTACCGGAAACAATCCCCTTCTTTGGCTTAATTTGCATCTGATCACCCCCAACACCCTCCTTCATGCAGATCGGGTTCGAAATTATGGGTTTCCGGGTATATATTGCAAATTTTGCACTCACATCCGTCATTGGCGGGCGATTGCCCGGATCTTCTTCAACGCCCTTCCTCCGCAGACCTATTTCCCGTTTTTTTATTCAAATTTCTCTTCAAATGATGGTATTTTTTCAAGATAAAACTCCTTTCCCCCGGTTGAAAAACATTTCAGTATTTTGATTTATCTTTTTTTCGTTATTTTGCCCCGATCCCACAAAAAATGTACCATATAAAGGAGCAATACGATTCCCCGTCTTACATTGACAGCCGCGAATCATCTTACATTTCGCGGGTTTGATTCGCAGCATCAAAGCCGATCAAACAGCAGGGAAATTGAACACAGTCCGCCCCGGGTTTTCGCTGCAATAGTTCTGCAGTCTGCCCGCATAACCCCCCTCTCTTGACCGGTCATCACAGTCTATACAGCAAAGCGTCTCCCCTTCTAAAGAGGATGGATTGGCAATGGCTTCCATACAAAATTCCGACCACTCAAAGGCGCTTTGGGTCAAACAATAAAACATCCTTTTTCATATGCCCGGATAGGCGGCGACATCCTCTCCGGACCCCTTGATCAGATATGCAACATCTGCCTGACGGAAGCGTTCCCGTTCCGCCTCACCCTCCTCATGACGACCGACTCCCGACACAGACCGAAACCCCGGGCGGAGATCCGCATTGCAAAACATTCATTGATTCAAACGTTCCCCGAATGAACACCTACGCGAGAGGTCTTGCGCAATTATGCGTACTCATCGATTCGTCCGACTTCGGGTTCAGGCAGCCCGGCACGCCCCCCGTCCGCTAAAGCTTCAGAAGTTTCAAAAACCCAAATGTTGAACCCTGCCACGATTGAACTTCCCGAAACGCACGATAAAAACTCTCCCATGACAACGCAATTCCTTCATCGCCGGAATCCGGCTCTTGGAAACGGTGTCGGACAATCCCCACCCCTAAAAGACACACAGAAAATCAGACGCCCCCGCAGGAGCGCCTGAACATAAAGCTCAAACAATCTTCATTCTTTCACTTTCCCGGTAATCCCCGCGCGACGTGAATCATGTAACACATGCCTGCGCGTACACCCTTCAGTATTCGCCGCCTTTCAGGCGCTTCGTTCCCGTATTCTGCATACAATCCCAACCGCACCCGAAAAACGCAATCGGAAAAACATTTCGGAATATCCGCACATACCATCGGACAAAACTTACAGCAAAAAGCCCGGACGCACTATCCTGCATCAACACAGCGTTTACACTGTAGTCCGTTCAGAACAAAAGCTCAGATAAAACAAGTTGACTCCCGCATCACTTTCCCGCAGTACGATATGCATATGCATTCGGGCAGTTCGGAAACCTGAACCGGTAAAAAGAGAATGTTTCGGCGTCATTGCGGAATGAGAATGTATGCGCTTCGCCCATGCGGAATCTGCAAACGGCTTGGCATTCGGAAATCGTTTTCCAAAACCAAAAAACTCCGCAGCATGTCAAAGGCGACCGTCTCGGCTGCCGCCCGCGCGCACTTCGCCGCAGACGTTGTCATCAACAACGCCTGCGGCGACAATGCCGAATCGGAGCAAACCGTTTACGACCGCTCTACGGGACCTTTCAACAAACGCTTCCCCAAAAAGCATTTCAGTCTCGCCTGGAAATCGTCACTGTCTTTCAGCTCTCCCCCATGTACGTCTTGCTCGTGCCGCTACAAGCACTTCCTTCCGGATCGGACAAAACCGAAACGAACAAACACATCAAAAATAAGGCACCAAATCGCCCGCAGGAGGCAAATCGCATCGCACATCATTATGAATACGAACAACGCCATTCAAAGCCGCACGGGAAAGATTAGACGGGAAAAACAACGGGAATTATCGCAGACATTCAAGCTTTGGGCAATTTCCTCACTTATTCTCAATAAAACGTATACGCAAGATTACGACCGGTACGTATGCCCGTAAAGATACAGAAAAACGCACCGACCCGAACTTCACGGAATACACAGCAGCGAAAGACCCCGGATAGATTTCACAGTCTGACAATTTTCCAAATCGATTCGCACAAAACCCACAGTCTCCGATCAACAACCAAGCGGCGGAGGCTTTATTAAAGCCTCCGCCGCTTAGCAAACAAACGCCATATTTTATATGATATGGTAAAAAGTCTATGGGATCATTATCTCTTTCGTCCGCACATTTCACCTTTCAAAATTGAATTCCACCCATGAAAATTCCTCAGAAGATGTTTTTAGATCAGAATAGGTCTTTAAATCCGTACGAATTGACCCAAAAGAGGCAATCACATTCTTTATCAGACCGAATCGCCTACAAAAGAACAATAATATCATCGTATGTTTCATTGAAATTGTTCTTTTTAACAACAGACG
Organism: Clostridia bacterium; assembly: GCA_017887095.1. Taxonomy (GTDB): domain Bacteria; phylum Bacillota; class Clostridia; order Christensenellales; family Borkfalkiaceae; genus Gallimonas. The sequence goes on from JAGHIT010000102.1 coordinate 13,410, forward strand.
ACATTAACATTTATCAAACCATGCCCATTGGTTCTGAAATATTATGATAAAAGCGGTCCCGTTTCCGAATGGAAACGGGACCGCTTTTCACTTGTTTGGTGACCCCTTTGAGGTTAAAGGCGAACTATTTACTTCTTCAAACGTTACCGTCTTGCTCTGACCTTTGTAATTGTATGTAATAACAAAATGGTCGTCGTACAGATAAATGCTATTTAAAAAGCCGTCAATCAGCCGCTGCTTTCCTTCCTGCGTGGAGATGTCTATCTTGCGGAAGTTGTGGAGCGCAAATAAGATCTGCTCTTTGGTGAGCACCGGGTTACGCATCTGCGCCTCGAATAGCTCAATTTCAAGATTCCGCTTGCGTTCCTCCAACTCGTCCAGCGCCTTTTTCGTCGCGGAAGAGTAAATGCCCTGCGCAATTGCCTCTACAAGATTGTTCAGCTTGGTTTCCACGCCCGTGAGCTGCGTCTGAATGGAAGCTGTCGCATTGTCCTCTTGTTGCTGCAAGTCATAGACGCGGTCGGCAAGCTCTTCCACAACTTCGTCGCTTGAAAGCAATTCCTTTATCTCGTCCAGCACAAGCTCTTCCAGCCACTCCTTTCGGACAGACTTTTTGTCGCACTTGCCCTGTTTCGCGTGATTGCACTTATAGTATCGGTACTGCCGAGAAGTATGGCTCGTCCCGATAACGCCCGTCATCATCGCGCCACACTTTCCGCAGAAGAGACGGGTTGTCAGCAGATAGTCGTCCTCGCTCCTGTGCATGGCAGGAGCCTTTTTGTTGCGCGCCATGCGCTGCTGCACGCTGTTGAAAGTCTCCTCGTCGATGATCGCGGGAATGGCGTTTGGAATTACTATGTCGCCGAACTTATATTCTCCGATATATTTGCGATTGGTGAGAATGCGAAACACGGCGTTGTACTTCATCTCGAAGCCTTTATGCTTGATGCCGCGCTCATTGAGCAGCTTGACAATATCGTTGACGCGCATCCCGTCGAGATAGCGAGTGAAGATCTCTCGCACGATAGGCGCAAGCGTCTCGTCGATCTGATAGTGGTCGGTATCATCCACATAATAGCCAAAGGGCGGGCGCACACCGTTGCTCTTTGCTTTGAGCGCATTCTCCGTCATGCCGCGCTTGACCTTTTCGGAAAGTTCCGCCGAATAGAATTCGGCATAGCCTTCGAGGATAGCCTCCAGCAGGATACCGTCCGCGCCCTGCGAGATGCTTTCCTTTGCGGAAATGACGCGCACGCCGTTCTTTTTGAGAATATTCTTGTAGTAGGCGGAATCGTAGCGGTTGCGGGCAAAGCGGTCGAGCTTCCAAACAAGAATACAGTCGAACGGACGCTTGTAGCTGTCCTTGATCATGCGTTGGAATTCGGGGCGATGGTCTGTCTTTGCCGACTGCGCCCTGTCTATGTAATTCCCGATGACCTCTATCCCGTTGAAGTTGGCGTACTCTAAGCATTCCCGAAGCTGTCCTTCGATACTCGCCTCATTCTGTTTTTCCGAACTAAATCGGGCGTAAATTACGGCTTTCATAATTATCAGTTAAGCTTTATCTCCTGTTGTGCAGTTTCGTAAATATTGACCTGATTATCAATTTCCACTTCAGAAACGATATACCCCCGCAAGAGACATGCGTGTTTAAATTCTTCAATCCTATTAAGATTCTTGATTTCTTTCAAGGTGATAACAGCGCCAAAGTTTAAAGTATCTTTTTTGGGGATAGGGGTTCGTTCTTTTGACGTAATACAAAATCCCCAGTTCTTATCCTCATAGGATTTTATGGCTTGATTTTGTTTTTTTAAACTAGAGATAAATTTAGTGTTATCCCATTTCCTATACTCTCTGCGAGATTTCCTTTCTTTGGCAAACCCAGCACTTGGATTGTCTTGTATGTTATCATTTATATCATCTATTGTTCCGTCACTTTTAATTCTTCCAAAACTTAAGCTCAATTCGCGATCCGTATAATCTACGCCTTGCTCTCTTGTACATTGGGGGAAATAACATAATGTGGCTCTGGCGATAAAAGGATACTTTCCACCTGAATCTTTCGGAACAGGAATGGCATAGTTTGCCGTCTTATAAGAAGTTGACGATTCGTATAAGACAAATCTAATCTCAGAGTTCTCACAATGTAACACATCCTCAATCTTAATAGGAACAACTCCATAACCAATCAGTTGCTGATTCTTGTAGCCAAATTGCTTGTATTCCCAACCAGCCGCAGCATCTATAATTAAAGCTTTGGCCACTTCACGAGGAAACCCCATTTTGTCAATTAAGAAACAAAGTTTTCTACTTATCCAAGGAGCAGCAAAAGATGTTCCCATTTCCTTAACAATGCCTGATGGGGAACATACAGTAATTTTTTCATTGATATCACCCCCATAATAGGAAATATCCGGTTTATTGAAAAATGATAAAACTGGACCAGATCTCGTATATGAGCAAGGTTTATTATCTCTCCGAACTGAATTAACAACTATTGAATTTAATGAATCTGCAGGGGAACCAATACGTACATGTTTATCTTCATCTAAGCTATTATTTGTTCCTGACACAACAAAAATAACATTCTTAGTCGCTTGAATCTCGTCTAAGATTGACGACTCATACGACATAAAATTCCTGGCTATCTCTTCAGAGGTCCCCAAGGAAAGATTCCATACGTGAATATCGGGATTTTGGTCTACAATGCGTATAATTTTTCTGATGAGAAGTGACGGGGAAATCCTATAGCCGCAAACACCGAAATGGCGAACCCGAAATCTTCCACATCCATCATTTAAATCTGGATTCAAAGATGGACCATCTACGATAATAGATGAAACCTCTGTTCCATGGTCATAATCTTCTTCATTTATATTGCCTTTTTCGTAAAATGCAAGTTCCTCATGATAATCTACCCATTTAGAGAAATATACAGATTGATTGAATAAAGTATCAATTACTCCCACAACCGGTTCATTTTTAGGTTCGGGGATTGAGGCGATTCTTTCATCAATAATAATGTCTCGTTCAAATGGCTTCAAAAGCGAAACATCTGTTGCAACCATCGAAATCAAATATGGAACCTCTTTCTGCAATGTTTTATATGTATTGGCATCAATAGTAAAAGAATTATCCCCATAAGAGGAGTATCTATATGAAGAATCGCCAAAGATTTTTTCAAAGACATCACTTACGCTTAACTCAGTTTTATATAAAGAAACCAAGACATTGTCTGAAACATCAATTAAAGGACAATTGGGAACAGCAAAGGATTCTATTACAGAACAATCGACAATAATATCTCGAATTGCCGTGTCGGAAATCATTGATTCCCCGTATTTTATTGTGTTATCCCTTTTTTTTGTAATATTAAAATTTAAAGCGGTAGCAGTTCCGCCGTAAAACTTATCTATTATTTTGCATGCAAGCTTCAGCTTACTTATTGTTGCGTCAATAGAATAAGCGTCTACATAATGTGTAATAATGTGCTTCTCTTCTCCATATGGATCATCCGAAAATCTTGCACCTACAATTGATTTATCCGGAGTTAATCGTCCTTTAAGAAGCTCCCGTATTCTGCTGGATTTTGGAATCACATCGTCATAATGTATGTCTAAGAGATACCCCTTAATTAAAACACCATTACTTCTATAATATGATTTAGCCATATTTAGAGAATCAATAAGATGTTGAATCTTTTGCAGATTTACAGTGCGATTGCAGGAGAGATTTCTCGCACCGCCTCCGCTTCCATTCGGCTCACGAGCAAATCTCATTTTGATTTTCAACAGATTGTTCATATATTACCCCCTTAATTTTCGAGAAACGCTACTTTTTGGCATTCTTGTCAATATCTCTATTTCTCTTGTCGTATAACCCTGTTGTTGTAGAACCTGTATAGAAATGGGCTCTACTTCACGGTTTAATGTTAAATATAATTTTCGTAAATAGTCAAATTCATTTTCAATATCAGAAAAAGCAACTGAAGTTTTAATAATTTGTTTCAAATCACCAGGGTAGGGCAATTGCTTGCAATTCTTAAGGATCTTATGGAACAATCGTGTATCCTGTTTCGGTGCCGGTGATTTTTTTAATACGCTCAGTAATATTGAGTCGGCTATTTCAATTAAATCTTCTTTAGAGTACCGATCAAATGAGATGATCGCATCAAAACGGCGAAGGAGCGCCTTATCGAACATTTCATACAAATTTGTTGTAGCAATAATCGAAATTTCTTTATTCAACTCATCCAAATTTTTCAGAAATGTGGAAGTGACCCGTCCCATTTCACGCATATCATTTTTATTCACACGATCTAAGACAATGGAGTCAATTTCATCAAAGATTATAATAGCTTTTGATGGTTGGACTCTACTAATTTCATTAAAAAGCAATGTTATATTTTTGGCTGTTTGACCTAGCCGACTATCAATTAATGATTCAAAATCAACTGTTAAAGCATCGCGCTGTAATAGTCGAGCAACTTGATATGCAGACTCGGTTTTTCCGCTACCCGGCGCTCCGTAGAAAAGGATCTTGTTAATTCCAAAGTTATTATTTATAGCCCGAACAACTCCAATGATATCTTCCCTTAGGGCATCAGGCAACAATAACGGCACATTTTCGAAGGTAACTTTTCTTAGATATTGAAAATTTTTATATGTGGATTGAGGGATATAGTAATTTGCCGTTGAGATCAGGTCCATCAAATATTCGGAAATGGCGTGATCACCCTCTGAATCCAACTCCTTCGCAATTTCAACCACTTCTAGACGAAAAGCATCTTCATTTTTTTCCATGTGATATTTTACTAGATTTATCAAGTTTTGCTTTTTCATGAGCACCTCCTATTCCTGCGATTATAGTATATACTATTATGGGACAAAAGTCAAGTATTTGGGACAAATTTTAATATAAAAAAGAAGGTCACACGGTTTAAACCATGCGACCTTTTCTTTTACAAACTCTTCAAAAAGGCGACCAAAAGTTGGCGTTGGGAGGGTGAGAGGGATGCGAGACGGAATGTGTAATTTTCTTCCTCGTTGGGATAGTCAAAAAATTCTTTCAGCGTCAGCCCAAGCCCCCAACAAATGTGATCGAGATATTCGACAGTCGGGCTCTTTTCGCCGCGCTCTAACTGATAAATATATGTCGGAGACACGCCGGCTGCGTTTGCCAAAGCGTTCTGTGTCATCTTTTTTGCTTCCCGCAATTCTTTGATCCTGTTGGCAACTTCGCTTTTTTCCATAACCATAGCCCTCGCAAACTAAAACTATAGTTATAGTTTATTCCTTTCGAGTACCACATATTAAAACTTTCGTGTTGACGTTCTTTTACTATTGTGTTATAATATTATCACGATAGTAA